>NZ_JBMVFA010000007.1:0-90636 GCF_049543595.1 Kitasatospora sp. NPDC094028
GCAGCCACCGGCACATGCGGTTCGATCAAGGCCCACTCGGCATCCGTCACGTCAAAACGCGCCACAACCCCGAGTTCTACCAGAGACACCCAGCCAACAACCGAGCCCAACCAAGATCCGAACCTTCAACAGCTCCTAAGGGGACGGCCGGGGGACGACTCCGGGGCGGCTCCGGGCCGCTCCCGGGTCGGAACCGCTTGCTTTTCCCGGCACGCGATATATCGTCTTTAAAAGAGAACGCGATACATCGCGACCAGGCAGCGGGAGGCGGTAGGCATGAGCCAGTGGACGATCGAGGGGCCGGGCAGGACGACCTTCGAGGACGCGGTCCGCGAACTGCACGTGCGCGTCATCGACGGCACCGTGAACGTGGTCGCGGCCGAGGGCCCGGCCCGCATGGAGGTGACCGAGCTCCGGGGGGAGCCGCTGCACGTGACGCTGGTCGACGGCGTCCTGACGGTCACCTACAAGGACATCAACAGCTGGGGCGAGTTCGGCGAGCAGCTCAAGTCGGTCGCCTCGGTCAAGAGCTTCCTCGGCAGCTTCAAGCGCAAGCGGACGGTCGGCGTCACGCTGACCGTCCCGGTCGACGCCGTGGTCAAGGTCGGCACCGTCTCGGCCGGCGCCACCGTCACCGGCATCGACGGGCACGTCTCGGTGCAGAGCGCCAGCGGCGACGCCACCCTCGCCAAGGTGACCGGCCGGATCGACGCCGCCACCGTCACCGGCGACGTGGACGCCCAGGCGGTCGGCGGCGAGCTCCGGGTCAACACCGTCTCCGGGCAGCTCACCGTGATCGCCGGCACCGCCGACCGGGTCCAGGCCAACTCCGTCACCGGCGCCGTCACGCTGGACCTCGACGTGGCCGGCGAGACCGACGTCAAGGTCAACACGGTCAGCGGGCCGGTCGTGGTCCGCATCCCCGCGCAGGCCGACGCCACCGTCGAGGCCGGCTCCACCACCGGCGACGTCTCCAGCACCTTCGAGCAGCTCAAGATGAGCAGCACCTGGGGCGCCAAGAAGATCTCCGGGCAGCTCGGCGAGGGCCGCGGCACCCTGAACGTCACCACCGTCTCCGGCGCGGTCACCGTGCTGAACCGCCCCGACGCCGAGGACGACGCCCCGGCCCGCGAGCTCCCGGCCGGCCCCGACCTCACCAAGCCCGCCGGGCCCGATCTGACCAAGGAGGCCTGAGATGACCCCTGTGTTCGGCCACGGCCGGCTCCGGCTCTACCTGCTGAAGCTGCTGGACGAGTCGCCCCGGCACGGCTACGAGGTGATCCGCCTGCTGGAGGAGCGCTTCCAGGGCCTGTACGCGCCGTCGGCCGGCACCGTCTACCCGCGCCTGGCCAAGCTGGAGCAGGAGGGCCTGGTCAGCCACAGCACCGAGGGCGGCCGCAAGGTGTACCGGCTGACCGACGCCGGCCGCGCCGAACTCGAAGCCCGGCAGAGCGAACTGGACGAGCTGGAGGGCGAGATCCGGGACTCCGTGGCGCAGTTGGCCGGGGCGATCCGGGAGGACGTCCGGGACAGCGCCAAGGACCTGCGCGAGGAGCTGTGGAAGGCCGCCCGGCAGGCCCCGAAGGCGGGCCGCCCCGAGGGCGCCGGCGACCCGTGGGCCGGGCCCTGGGGCGACAACGAGTCCTGGCAGCGCGCCAAGGAGGAGTTCATCCAGTTCAAGCTGCATGCCAAGGAGCAGGCCAAGCGCGCCCGGGAGCAGGAGAAGGCCGCCAAGGCGAAGGCGAAGGCCGCCGAGGAGGAGGCCCGCCGGCTGCGCGAGCAGGCCAAGGCCTCGCGCACCGCGGCCCAGCAGGAGGCCCTGCGGATCAAGCGCCGGGTCGAGCAGCAGGTGCGCGAGCACGCGGCGCAGGGCGACTGGCCGAAGGGGCTGGCCGAGGGCCTGGCCGAGCTGACCAAGGGCCTGTCCGGGCTCGCCGACGCCGCCCGCTGGGGCCACCCGGCGGCGGAGTCGGACGAGCAGGTCACCGTCACCCGGATCGACCTGGACAAGCCCGGCGCCCCCGCGGCCCCGGCCGACCTGCCGGCGTGGGCGCGCACCGACCCGGCCGGGGAGCCGGACCGCGAGCTGGAGCGGCTGCTCGACCGCTTCCGCGACCAGGTCCGCGACGCGGCCCGGGACGGCGGGGTGAGCGCCGCGCAGCTGGCCGAGGCCCGGACGGTGCTGGGCACGGTCGGCGAGCGGCTGAAGCGGCTGCTGGGCTGAGCACCGCCGTACGGAACGGTCCGGCACCTCCGGGGGGAGGGTGCCGGGCCGTTCCCGTGCGTTCAGGGCGTGAGCACGATCTTCCCGAAGAGGTCGCCCTTGGCGAGCCGGGCGAAGCCGTCCCGGGCCTCGGCCAGCGGCAGCACCGAGTCGATCACCGGCCGCACCCCGGTGTTGGCGCACAGCGCCAGCAGCCCGGCCAGCTCCTCCTTGGAGCCCATGGTCGAGCCGACCACCTTCAGCTCCAGGAAGAAGATCCGGTTCAGCTCGGTGGCGCTCGGGTTCGGGCCGGAGGTGGCCCCGGAGATCACGATGGTGCCGCCCGGGCGCAGCGACTTGACCGAGTGCGACCAGGTGGCGGCGCCGACCGTCTCCATCACCGCGTCCACCCGCTCGGGCAGCCGGGCGCCGCTCTCGAAGGCCGCGTCCGCGCCGAGGCCGATCGCCCGCTGCCGCTTGGCCTCGTCCCGGCCGGTGACCCACATCCGCAGGCCGGCCGCCTTGCCGAGCACGATCAGCGCGGTCGCCACCCCGCCGCCGGCGCCCTGCACCAGCACGGTGTCGCCGGGCTTGACCCCGGCGTTGGTGAACAGCATCCGGTAGGCCGTCAGCCAGGCGGTGGGCAGGCAGGCGGCCTGCTCGAAGCTCAGCTCGGCGGGCTTGGGCAGCAGGTTCCAGGTGGGCACCGCGACCCGCTGGGCGAAGGTGCCCTGGTAGCGCTCGGTCAGGATGGACCGGGGCTCGTCCGGGCCGACCCCGTGGCCGCTCTGGCCGATCACCGAGTGGATGACCACCTCGTTGCCGTGCTCGTCGATCCCGGCGGCGTCGCAGCCGAGGATCATCGGCAGCTTGCCGGCGGGCAGGCCCACCCCGCGCAGCGACCACAGGTCGTGGTGGTTGAGGCTGGCGGCCTTGACCGTGACCACGCTCCACCCGGGGCGGGCCTGCGGCTCGGGGAGTTCGCCCAACTCCAGCCCGCTCAGCGGGTCGTCGGCGTCGATACGTGCGGCGTAGGCAGCAAACATGTCCCGGACGATAGCCGGGTACGGCCGAGGCCGGAACAACACGTCGGTGTGACGCGCGTCCCGGCCTCGGGCCGACAAGTGCCGATCGTCAGATCGTCAGATCCGCGCCACGCCCTCGGCGCGGGCGGCGTCGGCCACGGCCTTGGTGACCGCCGGGGCGACCCGCTCGTCGAACGGCGAGGGGATGACCTTCTGCGGCGTCAGCTCCTCGGCCACCACGCCGGCCAGCGCCTTGGCGGCGGCCAGCTTCATGCCCTCGGTGATCCGGGAGGCCCGCACCTGCAGCGCACCGGCGAAGATGCCCGGGAAGGCCAGCACGTTGTTGATCTGGTTCGGGAAGTCGCTGCGCCCGGTGGCGACGACGGCCGCGTACTTGTGCGCGACCTCGGGGTGGATCTCCGGGTTGGGGTTGGCCATCGCGAAGATGAACGCGCCCTCGGCCATCGTCGCGACGACCTCCTCCGGCACGGTGCCGCCGGAGACGCCGATGAACACGTCGGCGCCGTTCAGCGCGTCGGCCAGCGAGCCCTTGACGCCGGTGCGGTTGGTCAGCGCGGCGATCTCGGCCTTGACGTCGGTCAGGTCGCCGCGGCCCTCGTACACCACGCCCTTGCGGTCGCACACGGCCACGTCGCCGATGCCCGCCGCCACCAGCATCTTGGCGATCGCGATGCCGGCCGCGCCGGCGCCGGAGATGACGGCCCGCAGCGAGCCGATCTCGCGGCCGGTCACCTTCGCGGCGTTCCACAGCGCGGCGGTCGTGACGATCGCGGTGCCGTGCTGGTCGTCGTGGAAGATCGGGATGTCCAGGGCCTCCTGGAGCCGGCGCTCGATCTCGAAGCAGCGCGGCGCCGAGATGTCCTCCAGGTTGACGCCGCCGAAGGACGGCGCCAGCCGCACCACGGTCTCGACGATCTCGTCGACCCCGGTGCAGGCGAGCGCGATCGGCACCGCGTCCACGCCGCCGAACTGCTTGAACAGGATGGCCTTGCCCTCCATCACCGGGAGCGAGGCCTCCGGGCCGATGTCGCCCAGGCCGAGCACGGCGGTGCCGTCGGTGACCACCGCGACGGTGTTGGACTTCCAGGTGTAGTCGTTGACCAGCTCCGGCTGCTCCGCGATGGCCGTGCAGACGCGGGCGACACCGGGGGTGTAGGCGAGGGACAGGTCGTCCGCGTCGCGCACCGGCACGGTCGCCCGGATCTCCATCTTGCCGCCGCGGTGGAGCGCGAAGACGGCGTCGACCGGATCGTCGGTGTCCTGGGTGCTGCTGTGCATGATCTCCGCTGCCACGATGACCTCTTCGTCATTGGATTGGCGAGGTGCGCGGCCGACGGACTGGGCGACCCGCCGGAAACCGGAACCCGGGTACGCCGAAGCGGACCCGGGGGGCGGGGTCGGGGCGCTGCCGCCGGGCGGCGCCCTCGGATGAGGGTTTTATGAGGTTCTTGTTGTCCGTTGTGCTTCCGGGCCGAGCGTAGGTCGGACGACGGCATCGCACCTATGCCTTTTCGTCCTCGTCGCGAGCTGTTCATCGCCGCGCCGTCGCGTCGGGCGCCCGGCGTCACGGGAGCCGGTGTCCGGCACAGGCAACGGCAAGAAACGCACGCTTACCCGCAGGAGTGAACGCAGACCAGGGGGAGCCGGTGCCCGGGATACGGAGCCGCGTGAGGACTTCCGTTCCCTGACACCCCGAGCCTGTCGGGACTCGTCGGTCTGGTTCGAGCGTTCGGGGGTCACCCGGGGTACGAATTCTGACACACCCGCCCGCAGGGCCCGGCGGCGGGCCTCCGAGCCGGTGGCCCGGGGATCTGCATACTTATACGGAGGGTGACAGGGGTACTGTATTCGTCCGGATAGCGGACACCGTACGCCCTCGTTATCCGATTTTGATCTGGATGAGGGTCACCTGACCGTCCTCAGATGGCAGGATTCCCCCCATCTCGGATCGAGCCGGCCACTGGTCGAGGCGGTTCGGTCAACGTCCACCTCGGCGGAGGGTGGCGGAAGCAGTACCCGTACGACCCTGTGCGCCCCCGCGCCCAGGCCCCGCACCACCCGGCCCGCACGTACGACGACGTACAGCCGAATACACCACCCTCCGTACGGCGCCGTACGGCCTGCTGCACCGGTGCGCCGCTCCCGCGGCGTGCTCCGCCCGACCTCTCTCCCGAGAAGGAGATCCCCCTCATGACCGCCCGTACCCAGCGCACCCGGCTCCTCGCTGCCTGCGCGGTTGCCGCCTCCGTCTCGCTCGTGCTGACCGGCTGCGGCAGCAGCAAGTCCTCCTCCGGCTCCTCGGCCGGCGCCGGTGCCAACCCGAGCGCCACCGTGGCCGCCGTGACGGCCGACCCGAAGCTGGCCGACCTCGTCCCGGCCGACGTGAAGGCCTCCGGCAAGCTCGTGGTCGCCGCCGACGCCTCGTACGCGCCCAACGAGTTCAAGGACGAGAAGGGCAACATCGTCGGCATGGACGTCGACCTCGCCGACGCGATCGCCAAGAAGCTGGGCCTGACCGCCGACGTCCAGAACGCCGACTTCACCTCGATCATCCCGGGCATCTCGGCGAAGAAGTACCAGCTCGGCATGAGCTCCTTCACGGACACCAAGGAGCGCGAGGCGACCGTCGACATGGTCACCTACTTCACCGCCGGCAGCGCCGTCGCGGTGAAGAAGGGCAACCCGGACAAGATCGACCCCAAGGACCTCTGCGGCAAGAAGGTCGCCGTCCAGACCGGCACCACCCAGGCCGACGAGATCAAGGACACCCGTAACCCGGAGTGCACCAAGGCCGGCAAGCCGACCATCCCGAACGACGGCGACAAGTTCCCGCTGCAGACGGACGTCACCCAGTCCCTGATCGCCGGCCGCGACCAGGCCATGATGGCCGACTCCCCGGTCATCGACTACGCCCTCAAGCAGACCAACGGCCAGCTGGAGAAGGTCGGCGACACCTACGACAGCGCCCCCTACGGCGTGGTCGTCGACAAGAACTCCCCGCTCTCCAAGGCCGTCCAGGGCGCCGTCCAGTCGCTGATCGCCGACGGCACCTACAAGCAGATCCTCGCGAAGTGGGGCGTCGAGGCCGGCGCGATCGACAAGTCCGAGATCAACGCCGCCAAGAGCTGACCTTTCCGCACCACCTGACACCCCCTGAGGCCACCCACTGTGAATCCTTCAGACCAGGGGCTGGCGAAGCCGGGACGGCCTGAGCCCATCAAGGCCGTCCCGGTCCGCCACCCCGGACGCTGGGCCGGAGCCATCGTCGTCGTCGTCCTCGCGGCGATGCTGCTCCACGCCCTGATCTACAACCCCGCGTTCAAGTGGGACGTCGTCCGCGACACCATGCAGGACGACACGATCATCAGCGGTATCGGGACGACCCTCGAACTCACCGTGTTCTCCATGCTCATGGGCGTGGTCGGCGGTGTGCTCCTGGCGATCATGCGGCTCTCGCCGAACCCGTTGCTGTCCGGAACGGCCTGGTTCTACATCTGGGTGTTCCGCGGCACCCCGGTGCTGGTCCAGCTGGTGTTCTGGAACTTCCTGGGCTCGCTCTGGGAGAAGATCTCGATCGGCGTCCCGTTCGGCCCGGCGTTCTGGTCCGAGAACACCAACACGCTGATCCCGACGTTCACCGCCGCGCTGCTCGGCCTCGGCCTCAACGAGGCCGCGTACATGGCGGAGATCGTCCGCGGCGGCATCCAGTCCGTCGACGAGGGGCAGAGCGAGGCCGCGCACGCGCTGGGCATGAGCCGCACGGCCACCCTGCGCCGGATCGTCCTGCCGCAGGCGATGCGGGTGATCATCCCGCCGACCGGCAACGAGACCATCTCGATGCTGAAGACCACCTCGCTGGTCCAGGTCATCTCGCTGTCCGAGCTGTTCACCGCCGGCCACGACATCTACTCGCGCACCTTCCAGACCATCCCGGTCCTGGTCGCGGTCAGCATCTACTACCTGATCATGACCTCGATCCTCACCGTGGGGCAGTACTACATCGAGCGGTACTACGCTCGTGGTGCGAACCGAACACTGCCGCCGACGCCGCTCCAGCGGCTGCGCAGGCTGTTCGCCGGAAAGCCCGCCCCGAAGGTCGAGCACGACGTCGTCCCGGGGCTCGAGGGAGGTGGTCACGTATGACCGATCTGACCAAGACCCCCCAGGACGGCGCCCGACCGGCCGCCGAGCCGATGGTCCGGGCCGAGGGCGTGCACAAGTCGTACGGCCTGGTCGAGGTCCTCAAGGGCATCGACCTGGAGGTCAAGCAGAGCGAGGTGTTCTGCCTGGTCGGCCCGTCCGGCTCCGGGAAGTCGACCTTCCTGCGGTGCATCAACCACCTGGAGAAGATAAACGGCGGCCGCCTCTGGGTGGACGGCGATCTGGTCGGCTACCAGCAGCGGGGCGACAAGCTCTACGAGCTCAAGGACCGCGAGGTCGCCCTGAAGCGCCGGGACATCGGCATGGTCTTCCAGCGCTTCAACCTGTTCCCGCACATGACGGCCGTCGAGAACGTCATGGAGGCCCCGGTCCAGGTCAAGAAGGAGAACAAGGCCGCCGCCAAGGAACAGGCGATGGCCCTGCTGGAGCGGGTCGGTCTCGCCGACAAGGCGAAGAACTACCCCTCCCAGCTCTCCGGCGGCCAGCAGCAGCGCGTGGCGATCGCCCGCGCGCTGGCCATGAAGCCCAAGCTGATGCTCTTCGACGAGCCCACCTCGGCGCTCGACCCGGAGCTGGTCGGCGAGGTGCTGGACGTCATGCGCGGGCTCGCCGAGGAGGGGATGACGATGATCGTCGTCACCCACGAGATGGGCTTCGCGCGCGAGGTCGGCGACGCGCTGGTGTTCATGGACGGCGGCGTGGTCGTCGAGTCCGGCAACCCCCGCGAGGTGCTCACCAACCCGCAGCACGAGCGCACCCGGGCATTCCTCTCCAAGGTGCTCTAACCGGTGCTCTGAGTACGCACGGTCGGCGCCCGGCAGGCGAACCTGCCGGGCGCCGACGTTTTCCCCGCACGGGTAATAGGCTGGACGCTGTCAGCCCGTTACCGATCATCTGGAAGGACCGCCGTGGAGCTGGCCTCGTACGCCGACCTCGCCGTTCGGCTGGTGAACACCGAGGAGCCCGAGCGCGGCACCGACACGCTGACCTCCGTCGACGCGGTGCGCTCCCTGTTCTCCGACTCCTCCCGGGCCGGCGCGCTGGCCGAGGAGGCCGACGTGCCCCGCCTGCGGGGCGTCCGGACCAGGCTGCGCGGCGTCTTCGAGGCCGCCGCCGAGGGCGACGAGGTCCGCGCCGTCGACCTGCTGAACAGCCTGCTGATGGAGTACCCCGTCAGCCCGCTGGTCTCCGGGCACGACCACCTCGACGACGCCGGGCGCCCGCGCTGGCACCTGCACCTGGCCGACAACTCGCCGACCGCCACCGCGCACTTCAGCGCCGTCGCCTGCATGGGCCTGGCCGTCCACCTCACCGAACTGGGCGCCGACCGGCTCGGCATCTGCCAGGCCGCGCCCTGCCGCAACGCCTACCTGGACACCTCGACCAACCGGTCCCGCCGCTACTGCTCGGACCGCTGCGCCACCCGCGCCAACGTGGCCGCCTACCGGGCCCGCAAGCGCCAGGAGGCGGCGGCCGCCATCCAGGAGCCCTAGAGTTCCTCGGCCCAGACGCCGAGCCGGCGGGCCAGGCCCGGCACCCGGGCCAGCCGGGGGGCGAGCAGCAGCCGCTCCAGCCGCCGGCCCGGCGCCAGCCAGGCCGGCGAGGGGCGCAGCCGCAGCAGCACCCGGCCGAGCAGCAGTTCGTCCGGCACCGGGCCGTAGGAGCGGCTGTCGCTGTCGACTGGGCGGTTGTCGGAGAGCAGCCACCAGCCCTGCGGGCGGCGCTCGGCGGCCCGCTTCACCACCAGCAGGTCCTGCTGGAAGGGGTGCCGGAAGAGCACCACCGCGCCCGGCCGGATCGGCGCGCCGTAGCGGACCAGCAGCTGGTCGCCCTCGCGCAGGGTCGGCACCATCGACGGGCCCGCCACGTCGACCAGCCCGAACGGCAGCGCGCCGCCCGGCCCCGGCCGTTCGGTGCCCACCGGTCCCGTGCTCCGTGCCACGACTCCTCCTCCCGCGCTGCCCGCACCCCAGTCTGCCGTACGGACCGTCACCTGTTCGATGTCCGGATTACCCCGGTTCCGGGTCCGTCTTTCGCCCTAGGCCCACCGCCCGGCCGCGAAACCGGGAGGCCGGAAGGGTAATCTCGGGCGCGGGAAGACGATCTAAGGAAGGACTCCCATGTTCTCTCGTCTGTTTGCACCGCGCGCCACCGCCCACGCCCACTGCGACCTGCCCTGCGGTGTGTACGACCCAGCCCAGGCCAAGCTGGAGGCCGAGTCGGTCAAGGCCACCCAGGAGAAGTACCAGGCCAACGAGGACGAGCACTTCCGCGCTCGCGCCATCATCATCAAGGAGCAGCGCGCCGAGGCCGTCAAGCACCACATCTCGGTGCTGTGGAGCGACTACTTCAAGGCCCCGCACTTCGAGAAGTACCCGCAGCTGCACCAGCTGATCAACGACACCCTGAAGGCCGCCTCGGCCGCCAAGGCGTCCACCGACCCGGCCACCGGCCAGGCCCTGCTGGACCTGATCGCCGAGGTCGACAAGATCTTCTGGGAGACCAAGCAGGCCTGAGCCTGACGCGTCGCCACCCGACCGCCCCCGTCCGCAACCGCCGGACGGGGGCGGTCGTGCGTTCACGTCCCGACAAAAGGTAAGGGTCATTCATGCCGTGCGACTGTTATGCTGCGAGGGCGTCCGAGGGAGAAGTCCGGTGTGAATCCGGCGCTGACCCGCAACGGTGAGCGGAGCCCGTACAGCCCGTACGGCCCCGCCAGCCCGATCGCCCCCGGCCGCTGAACTCCCGACAACTCGCCGCGGACTGCGAGGGGACGGCGCGCCCCGGCACACCCTCCGGCAGGCCGCCCGGCCCGGCGCACCCACGGCCCGAGGCAAGGCGCAGCCCGTCCGTGAGCACCCGTGAGACCCGCCGAACACCCGCCGCCCCGCTCGCCCTGGGCCTCGCCGCCGTGCTGCTGGTCTCGTTGCTGTGCGGCGTCTCGCTGGGCGCCTCCGGGATCGGCCTCCCGCACGCCCTGCGGCTGGTCGGCGCCGGACTGACGGGCGGTCGGCTGGACGCCGACGAGGCCGCCGCGTACGCGATCGTCTGGCAGATCCGGCTGCCGCGCACCGTGCTCGCCGCCGTGGTCGGCGCCGGGCTGGCCGCCACCGGGGTCGCCGTGCAGGCGCTGGTGCGCAACGCGCTGGCCGACCCCTTCGTCCTCGGCATCTCCTCCGGCGCCGCGGTCGGCGCCAACGCCGTCCTGCTGCTCGGCGCCTTCGCCTCGCTCGGGGTCTGGGCGATCTCCGTCTCCGCCTTCGGCTCGGCACTGGCCGCGATGGCGCTGGTCTACCTGGTGGCCCGCACCGCGGCCGGGCTCACCCCGCTGCGGCTGGTGCTCACCGGCACCGCGCTGTCCTACGGCTTCTCCGCCCTCACCTCGCTGATGGTCTTCGCCGCCGCCCGCGGCGAGGCCGCCCGGGACGCCATGATGTGGCTGCTCGGCAGCCTCGGCGGCGCCACCTGGGGCTCGGTGCCGATCGCCGCCGCCACCGTGCTCGCCGGGCTGGCCTACCTGGCCTGCGCCGCCGGGCGGCTGGACGCGCTCGCGATGGGCGACGAGACCTCCGCCTCGCTCGGCGTCGACCCGGACCGGCTGCGCCGCGAGCTGTTCACGGTGACCGCCGCCGTCACCGGCACGGTGGTCGCGGTCAGCGGGGCGATCGGCTTCGTCGGGCTGCTGGTGCCGCACCTGGCCCGGATGCTGGTCGGCGCCGGGCACCGCCGGGTGCTGCTGGTCGCGCCGCTCGCCGGGGCGGTGCTGCTGGTCTGGGTGGACATCGCCTCGCGCACCCTGCTGGCGCCCGCCGAGCTGCCGGTCGGGATCTTCACCGCGGTGCTCGGGGTGCCGGCCTTCCTGCTGCTGATGCGCCGCCGCGGCTACGCCTTCGGAGGCCGCTGATGACGACCGCCGCCGATCTCACCGTCGACGGGGTCTCGGTGGAGCTGGCCGGTGCCCGGCTGGTCCACGAGGTGACCATGCGGGCCACCGCCGGGCAGGTGGTCGGGCTGGTCGGGCCGAACGGCAGCGGCAAGTCGACCCTGCTGCGCTGCGTCTACCGGGTGCTGCGGCCCGCCGCCGGAGCCGTCCGGCTGGACGGCGCCGACCTGCACGCGCTCACCGCCCGGGAGTCGGCCCGCCGGGTGGCCGCACTGCCCCAGGAGCACTCCGCCGAGTTCGACTTCACGGTGGCCGAGGTGGTCGCCATGGGCCGGCTGCCGCACCGCCGCCCGCTGGCCGGGCCCGCCGCCGCGGACCACGAGCGCTGCGCGGAGGCGCTGCGCCGGGTCGGCGCCGGGCACCTCGCCGAGCGGGGCTTCCTGAGCCTGTCCGGCGGCGAGAAGCAGCGGGTGCTGATCGCCCGGGCACTGGTCCAGGAGCCGCGGCTGCTGGTGCTGGACGAGCCCACCAACCACCTCGACATCGCGCACCGGTTGGAGGTGCTGGCGCTGGTCCGCGAGGCCGGCCCGACGGTGCTCACCGCGCTGCACGACCTCAACCTCGCGGCGGGCCACTGCGACCTGCTGTACGTGCTGCGGGCCGGCCGGATCGTCGCCTCCGGGCCGCCCGGGGAGGTGCTCGAACCGGGCCTGCTGGCCGAGGTGTTCGGCGTCCGGGCCACCCCCGTCCGGCACCCGGTGACCGGCGCCCTCCAGCTGCTCTTCGACCGCCTCTCCTGAGCCCCCTAGGAAGTTCCGTGCGCACCAAGGCCGTTGCCGCCACCGCCCTGCTCGCCCTCGGGCTCACCGCCTGCGGCGCCGAGATCGCCCCGAGCGCGGGGCCCACCACCGCCTCCGCCCACTACCCGGTGACCGTGGACAACTGCGGTACCCCGCTGACCTTCCGGCAGAAGCCGGCCCGCGCCGTCACCAACGACGTCGGCATCACCGAGCTGATGCTCTCCCTCGGCCTCGCCGACCGGATGGCCGGCTACGTGATGCCCGACGACAAGGGCCGGATCGACCAGGTGCCGTGGAAGGACGGCTACCAGCGGACGGCGTGGCTCTCCAGGAAGCAGATCACCAAGGAGATCGCCCTGGACGCCCGGGCCGACCTGGTCTTCGCCGGCTGGCACTACGGCTTCGACGAGGGCCGCGGCGTCACCCCGCAGGCGTTCGGGGCGCTCGGCATCGACTCCTACGTGCTCACCGAGTCCTGCCGCAGCGGCAAGGGCTCCGAGCGCGGCGTGATGGGCCCGCTCGACGCGCTCTACACCGACCTGGCCAACCTCGGCGAGATCTTCGACGTCCGCGAGCGCGCCGACCGGCTGATCGCCGACTTCAGGGCCCGGATCGCCGCCGTCCCGCAGCCGGAGCACCGCCCGTCCGTCTTCCTGTACGACAGCGGGAAGGACAAGCCCTACACCGCCGGGAAGTTCGCCGCGGCCGAGGAGATCATCGCCAGGGCCGGCGGGCGGAACGTCATGGGCGACCTCGCCGACTCCTGGGTGACCACCGGGTGGGAGAGCGTCGTCGAACGCGACCCCGAGGTGATCGTGATCAACGACTACGGGGACGTCGGCGCCGAGGAGAAGCGGGCGTTCCTCAAGTCCCTCCCGGCGCTGGCCGGGGTCTCCGCGATCAGGAACGACCGGATCGTGGTGCTGGACTACGTCGACCTGGTGGAGAGCCCGCGCAACCCGGCCGCGATCACCACGCTCGCCGAGCACCTGCGGGCCGTCCCGTCCCGCTGAAAGCCCGTGCCCTTCACCCCTGGGAGGAACCGGGCCCGGTCGGTAGGCTCGGTGGCATGATCCGCACCGCCGTCGCCAGCGACGTCCCCGTCATCCGGGAATTCATCCGCGAGCTCGCGGAGTACGAGAAGGAACCGCAGGAGGCCGTGGCCACCGACGAGCAGCTGCACACCGCACTGTTCGGCCCGGACCCGGCGCTGTTCGGCCTGATCGCCGAGGACGACGCCACCGGCGAGCCGGTCGGCTTCGCGGTCTGGTTCCGCAACTTCTCGACCTGGCGCGGCACTCACGGGATCTACCTGGAGGACCTGTACGTCCGGCCCCAGGCCCGCGGCGGCGGCCACGGCAAGGCGCTGCTGCTGGAGCTGGCCCGGATCGCCGTCGAGCGCGGCTACTCCCGGGTGGAGTGGTCGGTGCTGGACTGGAACCGTCCCTCGATCGACTTCTACGAGTCGCTCGGGGCGGTGCCGATGACCGGCTGGACGGTCTACCGGCTGACCGGCGAGGCGCTCGCCGCCGCGGGCGGCCGCGCCTGAGACGACCGACCGGCGCCGTGCGGATTCTTTCGGGGCCCGCGCGGTGTTGTACGGAGTCAGGCGGAATCTTGCGGAGTCGGGAAAGGCCCTGCCACCCTGCGTCGCAATGCCTTACCATGAGTAACCCTCGCACCAGGGTGCCGAGGGCTTTGAGCAGCGATGGCGGATTCCCGGCATCGAGCCCCCGTCCGGGGGTACCTAGGAAGCACGGCACGCCACCCAGGAGGCAAGGGTGTCCCAGATCGACGACGATCTCGGAGTTCAGGACTTCGTGGAGGTCCGGCTGCCCGCGGCGGGGGCCTACCTCTCCGTGCTGCGGACCGCGACGGCCGGGCTCGCGGCCCGGTTGGACTTCACCCTCGACGAGATCGAGGACCTGCGGATCGCGGTGGACGAGGCCTGCGCCATCCTGCTCCAGCAGGCGGTGCCCGGTTCCGTCCTGTCCTGCGAGTTCCGCCTGGTCGGCGACTCGCTGAAGATCACCGTGTCCGCCCCGACGACCGACGGCAAGGCCCCCGAGCGGGACACCTTCGCCTGGACGGTGCTCTCCGCGCTGGCCGGCGAGGTGGACTCCTCGGTCGGCGAGGACAACACCGTGTCCATCAGCCTGCACAAGAAGCGCGGCGGCTCCGCCGCCCACTAGCGGGCCCCGCAGCAACACCCTGCACGGGCCGTCCGCCGCTCCCCGCCCGGGGGCCGGAGGACGGCTCCCGGTACCGCAGCACCACGCGGTACGACCAACGAGACGACTTCCGGGGCCAGCGGCCCCGGTGCTCCCGGAACGGAACGGGGGAATGGCCGTGAGTGATCTGGACCGTACCGGCCTCGCGACGGCGGGCCCTGCCGTACCGACCCAGGCGAGCGTTCCCGGCCTCGCCGCCAACGACGAAGCGCACCCGAAGGACGCCCACCGGATGAGCCAGCCGACCGAGCCGACGTCTGATCCGTCGCACGACTCGCCGAACCCGCCCGAGCCGGCGGGCGGGGCCGGGGACCTGCACGGTGCGGTGCCCGCCCAGGGCTCGCACCGCACCGGCGCGCCGGACCGGGAGGCGGCCCGCGCGCTGTTCGTCCGGCTGTCCGCGCTGCCCGAGGGCTCCCCGGAGCGCGTCGAGCTGCGCAACCAGCTGGTACGGATGCACATCCCGCTGGTCGAGCACCTGGCCAGACGCTTCCGCAACCGCGGCGAGCCGCTGGACGACCTGACCCAGGTCGCCACCATCGGCCTGATCAAGTCGGTGGACCGCTTCGACCACGAGCGCGGGGTCGAGTTCTCCACCTACGCGACGCCGACCATCGTCGGCGAGATCAAGCGGCACTTCCGCGACAAGGGGTGGGCGGTGCGCGTCCCGCGCCGCCTGCAGGAGCTGCGGCTGTCGCTCACCACGGCGACCAGCGAGCTCTCCCAGCGGCACGGCCGCTCCCCCACGGTGCACGAGCTCGCCGAGCACCTGGGGATCTCCGAGGAGGACGTGCTGGAGGGCCTGGAGTCCGCCAACGCGTACTCCACGCTGTCCCTGGACGTCCCGGACAGCGACGACGAGTCGCCGGCCGTGGCGGACACCCTGGGCGCCACCGACGAGGCGCTGGAGGGCGTCGAGTACCGCGAGTCGCTGAAGCCGCTGCTGGCCCAACTGCCGCCCCGGGAGCAGAAGATCCTGGTGCTGCGGTTCTTCCGCAACATGACCCAGTCGCAGATCGCCGCCGAGGTGGGGATCTCCCAGATGCACGTGTCCCGGCTGCTCGCCCGGACGCTGGCCCAGCTGCGCGAGAAGCTGCTGGTGGAGGAGTAGGACTGACGGCCGCTCAGCGGCCGTCAGTCGTGCCGGCGGCCCGGTGCGCTCAGCCCTCGCGCTGGGTGTACAGGGCCGCCGTCGACTTCGGGCTCAGCAGCGACCCGATGCCGACCAGCCCGAGCAGGAAGGTCAGCACGCCGATCACGACCATCGCGCCCCCGCTCTGGACCATGTAGTACCCGACCGGCAGGCAGATCGAGTTGGTCAGCACCGCCGGGCTGCGCCCCCAGCGGCGCTCCTTGAGCAGCGCCCGGGCGGCCAGGATCGGCAGCACGCCGAGCAGCACGATGACCACGCCGCCGAACTCGTTCAGGGCCAGCTGCTTGGCCTGGCCGGACAGCGCGGAGACCATGTCCCAGACGCCGACGACGGCCAGTGCGGCGCCCTCCAGGGCGGTGATGGCGGCGCCCAGGGTGAGCGAAACCGGGCGAGTGGGTACGGGTGCGGAGGTTTCTGCGGTCACTCCAGCAGGGTAGCCGCCGACCGGTCCGTACCGACCCGTAGGCTTTCCCCATGCGCGCACTCCTGGTCGTGAACCACAAGGCCACCACCACCAGTGGCCGGACCAGGGACGTACTGATCCACGCGCTGCGCGCCGACCTCAAGCTGGACGTCGCCGAGACGCAGTACCGGGGCCACGCCCGCGACCTGGCCCGGGAGGCCGCCCAGGACGGCTCGGTGGACCTGGTGGTGGCGCTGGGCGGCGACGGCACCGTCAACGAGGTGGTGAACGGGCTGCTGACCCACGGCCCGGGCGAGAAGGTCCCGCGACTGGCCGTGGTGCCGGGCGGTTCGACCAACGTGTTCGCCCGCGCGCTGGGCCTGCCCAACGACCCGGTGGAGGCCACCGGCGTCCTGCTGAACGCGCTGGACCACGGGCGCGAGCGCCCGATCGGCCTGGGCAAGGCGATGACCGAGGGGCTGCCGGACCGCTGGTTCACCTTCACCGCCGGCTACGGCTTCGACGCCGGGGTGGTCGGCCGGGTCGAGGCCCAGCGCAACGCCGGGCGCAAGTCCACCCACTCGCTGTACGTCGGGCAGGCGATCCGGCACTACTTCACCCAGCGTGAACAGCGCCGGTCAGGGCCGGTGTCCCTGGAACTTCCGGGCCACGAACGGGTGCCGGGCCTGGTGATGGCCATAGTCAGCAACACCTCGCCGTGGACCTTCCTCGGCAACCGCCCGGTCTACCCCTCGCCGCTCGCCTCCTTCGACACCGATCTCGACGTCTTCGGGATCACCCGGATGACGGCGTTCGGTACGGCTCGAACGATCCGTCAGATCCTGCGGTCGCACACGCCTTCGGCGGACGGCACCCCGCCCGCCGGCCCGTCCGGGAAGCACGTCGTCTCCTATCACGACGTCAGGCACTTCACCTTGGTTTCAGAGGAACCCGCACCGTTCCAGGTGGACGGGGACCATCTTGGAGACCGGAGTCGCGTCAGTTTCACAGGCGTACGACGGGCACTGCGTGTGATTGTGTGACCAGAAGCGGGGTTCGCCCTTCTTCTCGAACGCACAAGCCCCCTTCACTCCATCGAAGTACTGGCTGTGAGCTAAGCGACACCGAAGAATCAAAAATTCCTCCCCGAAGGGGGTTGTATCCGAGCCCGAGGTTTGCGAACCTCTACATGGCGATCGGGACACATCGCAGCGACGGCGACCAGCACCACAGGGAAGCTGACCGCGAGGTGCCCCTCGAATCGCCGAATCCCCTCCCAGCACAGACCACCCGGGCCGATGGGCCTTTGGTCTCTTTTGCTGTTGTGGGATTCGTGAAAGCGTTCACATTCACAAGCCATTCGATTATGCCGGTGCCACCCCCGCCGGCTGGAGGAGTTGGACGACCATGGACTGGCGCCACCGCGCTGTCTGCCGCGAAGAGGACCCGGAGCTGTTCTTCCCGATCGGGAACACCGGTCCTGCTCTGCTGCAGATCGAGGAAGCCAAGGCCGTGTGCCGCCGCTGCCCGGTGATGGAGCAGTGCCTGCAGTGGGCGCTCGAAACCGGCCAGGACGCCGGCGTCTGGGGCGGCATGAGCGAGGACGAGCGTCGCGCCATGAAGCGCCGCGCCGCCCGCAACCGCGCCCGCACCGCCTGATCACACGCAGTGACACAGGCGGCGACGCCGCACCGGTGGCAACACCAGCTGTAACCGCAGTACCGATCGACTCATGATCAAAGGCTTCCCTGCACTTCCTGGTGAAGCCTTCCGAACAAAGGGCCTTGCCTCGCAAGGTCCCGCGACACCAGACCGTCCAGCCACTTGATACTGTTCACTTAGAGCAATATTGTGGAGCTGAGGCGCTCACCGTGTGCAACGCACCGGCTGGGTGTCGCACCACCCAGAGCCCCCGTTCCGGCCGACTCCCCCCGACGGCCGGAACGGGTTGAGAGGCCCTGTCGACCCACCCCCCCCGGTCGACAGGGCCTCATTTCTGTTTCCGCACCCCGTCACCCTTCGGGTGGGCGCACGGAGCGTGCACCCGGCGCTCCCGCCGAACGCACGCCCCCCACACACCTCGGTGCACCTCAGCGCACCGGGATCTCCAGGACGACCTTCGTCCCGCCGTTCGGGCCGGCCACCATGTCGAAGGTGCCGCCCAGCTCCCCGGTGGCCAGCGTCCGGACGATCTGCAGCCCGAGGTTGCCGGCTGTCTTCGGGTCGAAGCCCTCGGGCATCCCGCGGCCGTCGTCCTGCACCGTGATCAGCAGGTACTCCTCCGGCCGGGCGCCGCCGTTCCAGCTGTCCGACCAGCCCATACCGGTCGCCGGGGCCCGCCCGCGCAGCGCGCTCACCTCCAGGTTCCCGGAGGCGGTCGGGCCGAAGGCGTGCTCCAGGGCGTTCTGCAGCAGCTCGGTCAGCACCATCGACAGCGGCGTGGCCACCTCGGCGGACAGGATGCCGAAACTGCCGGTGCGGCGGGTCGCCACCCGGCCGTCCTGGGACAGCTCCATCACCATCGCCAGCACCCGGTCGGCGATCTCGTCGAAGGCGACCTGCTCGTCCAGCGCCTGGGAGAGCGTCTCGTGCACGATCGCGATCGAGCCGACCCGGCGCACCGCCTCGTCGAGCGCCGCCCGGCCGGCCTCGGACTCCATCCGGCGGGACTGCAGCCGCAGCAGGGCGGCGACGGTCTGCAGGTTGTTCTTCACCCGGTGGTGGATCTCCCGGATGGTCGCGTCCTTGGTCATCAGTTCGCGGTCGCGCCGGCGCAGCTCGGTCACGTCGCGGCACAGCACCAGCGAGCCGGTCAGGGTGCCCTTGGGCTTGAGCGGGATCGCGCGCAGCGTCACCACTCCCCCCTGGGCCTCGACCTCGGTCTGCCGGGGCGCCCAGCCGCTGGCCAGCTTCACCAGTGCCTCGTGCACGGCCGAGCGGGACGGCGGGGCGAGCTCGGCGGTGGCCCGGCCGAGGTGGCTGCCGACCAGGTCGGTGGTGAGGCCCAGCCGGTGGTAGGCGGAGAGCGCGTTCGGGCTGGCGTAGGTGACGATGCCGTCCGCGTCCACCCGGATCAGGCCGTCGCCGACCCGGGGGGCCGCGTCCATGTCGGCCTGCTCGACCCCGGGGAACGGGAAGCTGCCGGCGGCGATCATCTGGGCCAGGTCGGAGGCGCTCTGCAGGTAGGTGAGTTCGAGCCGGCTGGGGGTGCGGACGGTCAGCAGGTTGGTGTTGCGGGCGATCACCCCGAGCACCTTGCCCTCGCGCCGGACCGGGATCGACTCGACCCGCACCGGCACCTCCTCGCGCCACTCCGGGTCGCCCTCGCGCACGATCCGGCCCTCGTCGAAGGCGGCGTCCAGCAGCGGGCGGCGGCCGCGTGGGACGAGGTGTCCGACCATGTCGTCCTGGTAGGAGGTGGGGCCGGTGTTGGGCCGCATCTGGGCGACCGACACGTAGCGGATGCCGTCCCAGGTGGGGATCCACAGCACCAGGTCGGCGAAGGAGAGGTCGGAGAGCAGCTGCCACTCCGAGACCAGGTTGTGGAGCCATTCCACGTCGGCCCCGGTGAGGGTGGTGTGGCGGCGGACGAGTTCGTTCAGCGAGGGCACATGGCGAGGGTAGCGCCGCCGGTCCCGGCGGGGCGCGGCGGACCGGGCGGAACCGGTCCGCGACCCTCCGGAGTTGTTTAGACCAATTCGCCGAGCAACCTGGACAACCCCGATTGGTCTAGTCCACAATGAAAGGGCACCAAGGAGAGGCCCACCGCGCAACTGCCCTGACCGCGCGAGGCCGCTCCTCGGTCGGACACCGCCGAACGAGGACCCCGCACAGTTCTCGATCGTCCCCGGTGGCCGACGACAGCTCCGGGCTACGGTGCCGCATGGGTTGAGGGTCCCGTGTCGGCGCCGTGGCCCGTAGTGCTTTCCGGGCCCGGTGCCCCCGCGCCCCGGCCCCCCGATGCGCTCCCCCGGCCACCTTCCGCCGCTCAACGGGCCGGGCCCCGTCCACAGCCTGTGGACGGGGCCCGGCCCGCGGCACGCGGGGGTCAGTGCGTCTCGGTCACCTTGGCCAGCGCGCGCGGGGCGTCCGGGTCCTGGCCGCGGGCGATGGTGACCTCGTACGCCAGCAGCTGCAGCGGCAGGATCTCCAGGATCGGCTGGACCTCCTCCGGCACGCCCGGCGGCAGCGCGAAGCCGGCCGAGGCGGCGTCCACCTGCGCCTGCTGGCCGACCACCACCAGGTCCGCGCCGCGCCCGCGCAGCCGGTCCAGCACCGGCTGCAGCGCCTCGCCGCCCTTGCCGTCCGGGACGATCGCGATGACCGGCGAGACGTTGTCCACCATGGCCAGCGGGCCGTGCAGCAGGTCGGCGCCGGAGAACGGGCTGGCCGGGATGTAGGTGGTCTCCATCAGCTTCAGCGCCGCCTCGCGGGCGGTCGGGTAGCCGTAGCCGCGCGAGGTGATCACCAGCCGCTGGGCGAAGCGGTAGCGCTCGGCGAGCGCCTTCACCTCGGGCTGCCGGGCCAGGATCCCGGCGGCCAGCTCCGGCAGCCCCCGGGCCCGGTCGCCGTCGCCGCCGCGCAGCCCCTCGACCAGCAGGTAGAGCGCGAGCAGTTCGGCGGTGTAGGTCTTGGTGGCCGGCAGCGCCTTCTCCGGGCCGGCCAGCACGTCGATGTGGAACTCGGAGACCTCGGCCAGCGGCGAGGCCGCGTTGTTGGTGACGGCCAGGGTGATCGCGCCGGCCTCGCGGGCGGCCTTGGTGGAGGCGACCAGGTCGGGCGAGCCGCCCGACTGGCTGACGGTGACGACCAGCACGTCGGTGAGGTCCGGCTTGGCGCCGTACGCGGTGGTGGTGGACATCGAGGTCAGGCCGGCCGGCTTGCCGAGCAGGATCTCGATCAGGTACTTGGCGTACAGCGCGGCGTTGTCGGAGGTGCCGCGTGCGGTCAGCAGGACGAAGCGCGGCTTGCGGGCGGCGATCTCGGCCGCGATCCCGCGGATCTTCGGGGCGCCCTCGTCGAGGATGCGCCGGAGGACGGCCGGCTGCTCGGCCATCTCCGCCGCCATGATCCGGCCGGGAGCGGTCTGCGGGTCGGACATCTGGGTGTGCCTCCGATGAGATGGGTCGACCCCGCTGGGCGGGCGCCCGGCGGGGGCCTCTACGGCGGCGAGTCCGCACACTCGCTGCGGTGGTCTTCCTGGCGCGGCAATCCTACGAGCGCGGCCGCCGGGCAGCACCTCCGGCCACCGCGCCCCGGACGGCCGGAGCGGGGCGGCCGGAGGCGGCCGGACGGGCGGTCAGGACGGGTTGTTGATCAGCTGGTCGATCGCCGCGTCGGCCTCCTTGGTGGCCTGGTCGACGGACTTGCCCTTGAGGATCGCGGCCAGCATGTCGGGCAGGATCTTCTGCTTCTCGACCGCGCCCCAGCCGGGGGCCAGCGGGGTGAACCAGGCGTCCGGCACGGCGTTGGCCGCGGCGGCGGTGGTCGGCTTGTTCTTCAGCGGGGCCAGCTGGGTGAGGTTGTTCGGCAGGATGTCCTTGTCGGCCAGCGCCTGCTCGGACTTGGTGCTGGTGAACATCCGGATCCAGTCGGCGGCCGGCCCCGGCTGCGCGGACTTGGCGGTGACCGCGAGGTCGGAGCCGCCGATGAAGGTGGGCAGCGGCTTGCCGTCCGGGCCGGGCATGGTGGCGAGCTTGACGGAGTCCTTGAGGCTCGCGTCGCCGGTGCCGGGCGCGGTGACGCTGGAGGCCTCGTAGCCGTTGCCGTAGAAGGCGGCGGCGCGCCCGCGCGCCATCGCCTCGTACTGGTTCTGCTCGTTGACCGTCTGGTCGCCCTTGTTGTACTTGCGGACCAGGTCGACGAAGTGGCTGACGCCCTGCTGGGACTTGGGGTCGTGCAGGGTGCCGTGCCAGTTGCCGGAGGAGTCGAACTTGGCGATGCTGCCGCCGTACGCGGCCACGTAGCTCATCGCCGCGTACCAGTACGGGCCCGGCAGGTAGAGCGGGGAGTAGGACTTGTCGGACCTGTTCTTCTCGGCGATCCGGTCCAGCGCGGCCAGCAGGTCGGTCTCGGTCTTCGGGAACTCCGCGCTGCCGGTGGCCTGCTGGAACACGGCCGACTGGTAGACCGCGACCCGGGCGCCGGCGTAGTAGGGCACGCACCAGAGCTTGTCCTGGTAGGTGCAGGTGTTGGCGAGCGCCTTGATCCAGGCGTCGGAGTTGTCGAAGCTGCCGCGGTCGACCGGGGCGAGCGCGCCGGAGAGCACGTACTTCATGGTCTCGGTGTTGCCGAGTTCGACCACGTCGGGGGCGCCGCCGTCGGCGATGGCCTTGTCGAGCTTGCCGACCTTGTCGGCCCAACCCTGGTAGGAGAGCTTGAGGGTGACGTTCGGGTACTTCGCCGCGAACTCGTCGTTGACCCGCTGGACCAGGTCGGGCCAGTTCTTCTGGGCGTCGTCCATCAGCCAGACCGTGACGGTGCCGCGGGCTGCCTTCGGATCGGCGGCGGCGCTCTTGTTGTCGGCCGAGGGCGAGCCGGTCGAGGAGCAGGCCGCCAGGGCGAACGCCAGGGCGGTGATCCCGGACGCGGAAATGAGCTGACGCTTCGTCACGTCATTCTCCGAGGTGCTAGAGCAGAAAGTGGTGCAGGAGGGATGGGGTGGACTTTGGCCTAGACCAAAGGTGGTGTCAACGGCCAACCACCTTTGCCAACACGGCCGTTGCAGAGCCGTTGTATCGCGTGGCGATCAGCCACCGGGCCATCACTCTCCGTGGGAATTCCAGGCGGATTCAAGACCTGTTTGAGGGAGCACGGTCATTCCGGGGAATCCACAGGTCAATTCCGGGAAATGCCCGGGAAAACGGAAAAGGGCCAGTCATGCGCCATGCGCATGACGGGCCCGTGCCCCGGTTCTCAGGCGATCGCCCCGTACTGCCCGGTGAGCACCTCCACGGCGGCCAGCCCGCAGACCCGGGCGGCGCCGTGGGTGGCGATGTGCAGCGCGCCGACCGGCTCGGACTGGGGCAGCCCCATCTCGACCACGGCGGCGTCCGGCCGGGCCGCGACCAGGCGGCCCAGCGCGGCGGCCATCCAGGCGTGCCGGTGCGCGTCCCGGACCACCAGCACCAGGCGGCGGCCCTCGGCGGCGCCCACCAGCTCGGCGACCAGCGCGTCCAGCAGCTCGGGGGCGGCCTCGGCGGCCGACACCTCGCGGGTGCGGGTGCCCGGGAAGCGGTCGGCCAGCATGCCGGCCACGCCCCACGGGGTCACGTCGCCGACCGCGATGTTCGGCTCGTCCGAGAACGAGGCCACGTACGGGCGCTCGGTCACCGGCAGCACCTCGCGGCCCGGTGCCCGGACCACCTTGAGGGCCCGGCGCGCGGCCCGCAGGCCGACCGCGAGGTCCGGCTCGAACCGCTCGCCCTGCGCCGCGATCCGGCCCCAGCAGCCCAGTGCACGGACCCGCTCGGCGGCGTCCGCCAGCCGCTCCTCGGTCAGCCGGCCGGCCCGCACGCCCGCCACGATGGCGTCGCGCAGCATCAGCACGGTGTCCTCGTCGGCCAGCCCGCCGCCGACGCAGATCGCGTCCGCGCCGGCCGCCAGGGCCAGCACGGTGCCCTCGCCCATGCCGAAGGTGTCGGCGATGGCGCCCATCTCGATCGCGTCGCTGACGATCAGGCCCTGGTAGCCGAGGCCGCCGTCCTCGGGCGCGGCCCGCAGCAGGTCGCGCAGCACGGTCGGGCTCAGGGTGGCGGGCAGCTTCGGGTCCAGCGCCGGGATCATGATGTGGGCGGTCATCACGGCCTTGGTGCCGGCCGCGATGGCGGCCTGGAACGGCACCAGGTCGCGGGCGCGCAGCACGTCCAGGTCGACGTCGATGACGGGCAGGCCGTGGTGCGAGTCCACCGCGGTGTCGCCGTGGCCGGGGAAGTGCTTGGAGCAGGCGGCCACGCCGGCCGACTGCAGGCCCTCGACCCACGCGGCGGTGTGCCGGGCGCACAGCTCGGGGTCGGCGCCGAAGGAGCGGACGCCGATGACCGGGTTGCGCGGGTTGGAGTTGACGTCCGCGGTGGGCGCCCAGTTGTAGTTGACGCCGGCCTCGGCCAGCGCCCGGCCCAGCTCGCGGGCGACGTCCCGGGTCAGCCCCGGGTCGTCGATCGCGCCGAGCGCGAGGTTGCCCGGCCAGGAGGACCCGGAGCCGGCCTCCAGGCGGGTGACGTCGCCGCTCTCCTCGTCGATCGCGATCAGGAGGTCGGGGTTCTCGGCGCGCAGCGCGCCGGTGAGCGCCGAGAGCTGGTCGAGGTCGACCACGTTGCGGTCGAACAGCGCGACCGAGCCGAGCCCGGCGGCGAGGTGGCGCAGCAGCCACGTCGGCGGCTCGGTGCCGACGAAGCCGGGCTGCAGGACGGTCAGCGCGTCCCGGTGCAGCTGGTCGCTGTCCGGGGTGGTGGGGACGAGGATGCTCACGTTGACTCAGCCCTTCACGGCGCCGTCGGTCAGACCGCCGACCGCCTTGCGCTGCAGGAAGATGAACAGGATCAGGATCGGGACCGCGAAGAGGGTGGAGGCGGCCATGGTCGCGCCCCAGTCGGTGCCGAAGTTGGTCTGGAAGGACGACAGCCACAGCGGCAGGGTCTGGGTGTCGGGCTTCTTGTTCAGCCACAGGACGAGCGGGAACTCGTTCCAGGCGGTGACGAAGCCGAACAGCGAGGTCGACATCAGGCCGGGGGCGAGCAGCGGGAAGATCACCTTCAGGAAGGCCTGGGTGCGGGTGCAGCCGTCCACCATGGCCGACTCCTCCAGCTCCTTCGGCACCGCGGCGATGAAGCCGCGCAGCGTCCAGATGGTGAAGGGCAGCACCATCATCATGTAGAAGGCGGTGAGCGGGACGATGCTGTTCAGCAGGTCGTTGTCGCGCGAGAGCATGTAGACGCCGATGGTCATGACCTCCCACGGCGCCATCTGGGCCACCATGATGACCAGCACGAACGCCTTGCGGCCGCGGAACCTCATCCGGGCCACGGCGAAGGACGCCAGGGTGGCGATGATCAGCGAGATGACCACCGCGAGGACGGTCACCGTGAGGCTGTTGGTGACGTACGTCCAGAAGTTGTCGGCGTGGACGGCCTTGTCGAAGTGGTCGAAGGTGGCGTCCAGCGGGAGGAAGACCGGGGTCCGGCTGATGATGTCCTTGTCCTGCTTGAAGGACGTGGAGATCATCCAGTAGACCGGGAAGACGAAGAAGACGAAGAGGACGACCGCCAGCACGTTCGGCCAGGTGCGTCCGATGAGCGAGCGCCTCACAGCTCGTCCTCCTGCTTCAGGATGATGCGGAAGTAGTACGACATCAGCGCGGCCAGCATCAGGATGGTGAGCACCGCGATCGCGGAGCCCGCGCCGAAGCGCTGGGCGCCGATGCCTTCCAGGAAGGCGTGCACCGGCAGCGTGCGGGTGAGCCCGTCCGGGCCGCCGTGGTTGATCAGGTAGACCTGGGTGAACGCCTTGAAGACCCAGATGATCTCCAGGAAGGTCGTGGCCAGGAAGAAGGGCTTCAGGCTGGGGAAGACCACGGCGGTGAAGGTCTTGACGGGGCCGGCGCCGTCCATCCGGGCGGCCTCGTAGAGCTCCTTGGGGATGGTGGTCAGTGCGGCGTACATGTTGATCGCCACGAACGGGATCGACATCCAGACGATCAGCAGCACGATCACGAAGAAGGTCGAGTACTCGCCGCTGTACCAGTTGAAGTGCGCCATCGAGTGCCAACCCAGCTGGTCCAGGAACCAGTTGACGACACCGAAGTTCTGGTCGAAGAGCCAGGTGTAGACGGTGGTCGCGGCGACCACCGGCATCGCCCAGGCGAGGACCAGCCCCACCGACAGCAGCAGCCGCATCGTCTTGCCGAGACGGTTGAGCAGCAGGCCGATCAGGGTGCCGCCGAGCATGATCAGCAGCACGTTGACGGCCGTGAAGGCGATCGTGCGCCCGGTGACCGTCCAGAACTCCGAATCGGTCAGCTGCTCCTTGTAGTTGTCGAAGCCGTTCCACTCGGTCAGGTGCTGGATGAACTGCCGCTTGTTGAGGTTCTGGAACGACAGGAGGATCGTCTTGAGCAGCGGCCAGCCCAGCAGGCCGATGGTCGCCACGGTGGCCGGCAGCAGCAGCAGGTACGGCGCGAGGCGGGCGAGGAAGCCCGGTTCGCCGGTGGCTCTGCCGGTCTTCCTCGGAGTGCCGCCGACGCCGCCGATCACGTCGGTGGTGGCCACGGCCGGCTTCCTTGCGCCCGGGGACTGTGTCCGCACCGGGTCCGAATGCACCGCCATCGTTCTCTCTTCCTCACAACCTGACCACGACGGACGGGCGTCGCCCACCGGCCCCCCGCCGGGGGCCGGTGAGCGACGCCGCTCGACTGCCTTACTGCTTGGTGTTGAGTCGCTTCGCGATCTCGTCGTCGGCCTTCTTGGCCGCGGCGGCGTAGTCGCCGGTCAGCGCCGCGGTCAGGAACTCCTTGACCGGGTTCGGCTCGTTCTCGACGTTGCTCCAGGTCGCGACGTTCGGGGTGACCGCGCCGTTGGCGGAGGCCGGCAGGGCGGCCTTGGCGAACTCGCCGGCGACCTTGCTGTTGAGCGAGGTCTTGTTCGGGATGGAGCCGGCCGCGGCGAACAGGCCCTCGTTCTTGTCGCTGAGGGCGATCTTCAGGAAGCCCTTGGCGAGCTCGGGGTTCTTGGTCTGCTGGGCGATCGCCAGGTTCGAGCCGCCGAGGAAGACGCTGGACGGCTTGTCCGCGGTGGCGCCGGGGAGCGGGAAGTAGCCGATCTTGTCGGCGGCCATCTCCTCGGGCTTCGGGACCTCCCAGCCGAGGCCGATGATGGCGCCGATGTCACCCTTGGCGAAGACGTCCTTCTGCTGCGGGGTGGCCTCGTCCTTGTCCTTGGGGGCGGTGACCGAGTGGCTCTGCAGCTTCTTGAAGGTCTCGAAGGCCTTCTGGGCCTCGGGCGAGGAGAGGCCGCCGACCCACTTGTCGCCGTCCTTCTTGGCGAGCTTGCCGCCCTCGCTGGTCAACAGGCCGAAGTAGGCGTACCACTCCTGGCCCGGCATGTAGAGCGCGTCGGTGACGCCGGGGACGGCCTTGACCTTGTCCAGGTCGGTGTAGAACTCGTCCAGGGTCTTCGGCGGGGCGGTGATGCCGGCCTTGGTCCAGAGGTCCTTGTTGTAGGTCACCACGCGGTTGGTGAAGTACCACGGGGCGGCGTACTGCTTGCCGTCCATGACCGAGGACTCGTTCAGGTTGGCGGCCCAGTCCGCGCCGCCCAGGTCGGCCTTGTCCTTGGTGATGTCGAGCAGGCCACCGGTGGCGGCGTAGCCCGAGGTCTGGGTGTTGCCGATCTCCAGGACGTCGACCGAGCCCTCGGAGAGCGCGGCGGTGACCTTCTGGCCGATGCCGTTCCACTTCTGGGTCTGGATGTCGAGCTTGGCACCCGGGTAGGCCGCGGTGAAGTCGGCCTTGACGCTGTCCTCCCAGCCCTTGGGGGCGGAGCCGTCCATCAGCCACACGGTGAGGGTCTTGCCGTCGAAGCTCTTGGCCGCCGAGGACGAACCGCTCTTCGCGTCGTCCTTCTTGCCGTCCGAACCGCAAGCCGCCACGCCGACGACCATTGCTGCGACGCCGACCGCCGCGATGAGCTGACGCTTCACGCCATCCTCCTGAGGGATGCCTGGGTTACCCCACGTCGGACGGTAGCGGCATACCCGCGCACAGCGGGAGGAATGGTGCCGCGGACCCCTTCGATCGGGTGGGGGGATTCATCGGAACCGGCCTAGTGGTGTAGACCAGATGCCTGGAGCTTGGCCTAGACCAATGGGCCTGTCAACGGGAGTTCGACGGATCTCGACCACCCGTTATCAAGCCGACACCGCACATCGTTCATCGCGTGATGAGGTATTCGTTCCGTAGCCATACATGCAACGATGTGGTCCGTTAACGATGTGGCGGGGCCGGAAATGGCCTTGCGAGAAGCGGGAGAACAGGTCCGATGAGCAGCGACGGGGGAACCACCGCCCAAGCAGACGACCCCGAGGTGAAGAACCTCCCGACGCAGGCCGGCACCGATCCGACCGCGCGCGTCCCCAAGTACTACGGACTCAAGCGCCACCTGCTGCAGCTCACCGAGACCCAGCCCGCGGGCACTCCCGTCCCGCCCGAGCGGGCGCTCGCCGCGCAGTTCGACACCTCCCGCACCACCGTGCGCCAGGCCCTGCAGGAGCTGGTGGTCGAGGGCCGGCTGGAGCGCATCCAGGGCAAGGGCACCTTCGTCGCCAAGCCCAAGGTCGCCCAGGCCCTGCAGCTCACCTCCTACACCGAGGACATGCGCGCCCAGGGCCTGGAGCCCACCTCCCGGCTGATCGAGATCGGCTACATCACCGCCGACGACCGGCTCGCCCCGCTGCTCGACATCAAGCCCGGCGGCCGGGTGCTGCGGATCGAGCGGCTGCGGCTGGCCAACGGCGACCCGATGGCCATCGAGGTGGCCCACCTGTCCGCCAAGCGCTTCCCGGCGCTGCGCAAGAACCTCGCCAAGCACAACTCGCTGTACGCGGCGCTGCGCGAGGTCTACGGGGTCACCGTGGCCGAGGCCGAGGAGACCATCGAGACCACCCTGGCCAACCCGCGCGAGGCGGGCCTGCTCGGCTCCGACCTCGGGCTGCCGATGCTGCAGCTCTCCCGGCACTCGTTCGACGCCGAGGGCGACCCGGTCGAGTGGGTGCGCTCGATCTACCGCGGGGACCGCTACAAGTTCATCACCCGCCTGAAGCGGCCCGAGTAGGCCCACGGCTCCCCTCCTGCTGGACGGGCACCGGCGCGCGCGACCCGCGCACCGGTGCCCGTTCGCGTCCGTGCGCGGGCGCGTGCTCCGGACGCGCCCGCTCGCGATGTGAGAAGTTCCGTCAATTCCGGTGACATGGGTCACGTCATGCTCTAAATTGCGCAGCCGTACTGACTGTCGATCACCGATGGTGCTGCTCGGCGGACTCGCGGGGGCGCAGGACGTCCTCCGGGCTGCGGCGCCGACGGGGAGAACCCTCCGGAGCGGAGCCGAAGATGCCCTCTGATCCCGATCCCAACGACACCGTCGCACCCGGTTCCGGGGCGGCCGTCCCGGCCGTGACCCCCGAGCGGGTGCTGGCCGCCCTCGCCCTGCTCGTGCCGATCGTCGCGATGCTCTGGGTGCCCTCGTACAACAAGAACGACCCGGCGCTGGCCGGCGTCCCCTTCTTCTACTGGTACCAGCTGCTCTGGGTGCCGGCCTCGGCGGTCTTCACCGTCGCCGCCTACCTCCTGATCAACCGGGACGAGAAGGCCCGCAAGGCGGCCCGGAACGGCGGTGCGCGATGAAGGACGTCAACGTGCCGGCCCTCGTGGTCTTCGTGCTGTTCTTCCTCCTGGTCACCGTGATGGGCTTCCTCGCCTCGCGCTGGCGCCGTGCGGGCGACGCGGCGCACCTGGACGAGTGGGGCCTGGGCGGCCGCAGCTTCGGGACCTGGGTGACCTGGTTCCTGCTCGGCGGCGACCTCTACACCGCGTACACCTTCATCGCCGTCCCGGCGGCGGTCTACGCCTCCGGCGCCGGCGGCTTCTTCGCCGTCCCCTACACGATCATCGCCTACCCGCTGGTGTTCCTCTTCCTGCCCCGGCTCTGGTCGGTCTCCCGGGTGCACGGCTACGTCACCCCGGCCGACTTCGTCCGCGGCCGGTACGGCTCCCGGCCGCTGTCCCTGGTGATCGCGCTGACCGGCATCCTCGCCACCATGCCGTACATCGCCCTGCAGCTGGTCGGCATCCAGGCGGTGCTGGACGTGCTCGGGGTCGGCGGCGGGGCGGACGCCAACTGGTTCGTCAAGGACCTGCCGCTGTTCATCGCCTTCGGCGTGCTCGCGGCCTACACCTACTCCTCCGGCCTGCGCGCCCCGGCGCTGATCGCCTTCGTCAAGGACGCGCTGGTCTACATCGTGATCATCGTCGCGGTGATCTACATCCCGATCCGCCTCGGCGGCTACGGGCACATCTTCGACACGGTCGCGGAGCACTTCAAGCAGGCCCCCAAGACCGGCGCGATGACCCTCACCGACGACAAGACCTGGTCGTACGCGACGCTCGGCCTCGGCTCGGCGATGGCGCTGTTCATGTACCCGCACTCGGTGACCGGCGTGCTGGCCTCCAAGTCCCGCAACACCGTGCGCCGCAACATGGCGATCATGCCCGCGTACTCGCTGATGCTCGGCCTGCTGGCGCTGCTCGGCTTCATGGCGCTCGCGGCCGGCGTCGGCGGCAAGGACTACAACCCCCAGCTGTCGGTGCCGCAGCTGTTCGCGAACATGTTCCCGGACTGGTTCACCGGGGTGGCCTTCGCCGCGATCGGCATCGGTGCCCTGGTGCCGGCCGCCATCATGTCCATCGCGGCGGCCAACCTGTTCACCCGCAACATCTACAAGGAGTGGCTGAAGCCCGCCGCGACCTCCGCCGACGAGACCCGCGTCGCCAAGCTGGTCTCGCTGCTGGTGAAGGTCGGCGCGCTGGCCTTCGTGCTCGGCATGGACCGGCAGTCCGCGATCAACCTGCAGCTGCTCGGCGGCCTGTGGATCCTGCAGACCTTCGTGGCGATCGTCGCCGGCCTGTTCACCCGCTGGTTCCACCACTGGGCGCTGTTCGCCGGCTGGGCCGCCGGCATGGCGTACGGCACCTGGCAGGCGTACGAGCAGCACACCCCGAAGGTCAGGCACTTCGGCGGCAACGCGGCCGAGATCCCCGGCATCGGCGAGCTCGGCTACATCGGCCTCACCGCCTTCGTGCTCAACCTGGTCGTCGCGGTGGCGGCCACCCTGGTGCTGCGGGCGGTCAAGGCACCGGTCGGCCCGGACGAGACCAGGCCCGCCGACTACAGCGCCGAAGCCGGCGACGACGAGCCGAAGAACGCGCCGGAGCCCGTAGCGGCGCACTGATTCGCGCCGCGCGCGCCCTGTGATCGCGCCGCCTTCTCCGTCAACACTGGAGGAGGCGGCGCGATCACGAGGATGAAAAGACGTGCACGCCGGGCACCACCCAAGTCCGGACCGGCATCCGGCCGGGACCTGATCGACCCACGGGGAGCTCGCGGCCATGGCAGAACTCGGCACCACCCTCAACGGCCAGCACCAATCCACCCAGCAGCACCCGAGCGCGCAGCACCAGGCCGCCCAGCACCAGGGCACGCAGGGCCAGCACCACCTCCTCGCCCCCCACCGGACGGCCGCCGGCCGGCTGCCGTCCGTGCTGATCGCCACCCGGCACGGCGAGTCCACCGCCAACGTCGAGTTCCAGCTCGCCGAGGCCTCCGGCGCGCTCAGCGTCCCGATCAGCTGCCGCGACGCCGACATCCCGCTGTCGCTGCGCGGCCGGCAGCAGGCCCAGGCACTCGGCCACTGGTGGGCCGGCCTGCCCGCCGCCGACCGCCCGCGCAGCGTCTGGTGCTCGCCGTACGAGCGCACCGCCGAGACCGCCCGGATCGCGCTCGCCCAGGCCGCCGGGCTCGGCGCCGTCCCGGTCTCGCTGGCGGTGCGCTACGACGAGCGGCTGCGCGACCGCGAACTCGGCGTCCTGGAGATGCTGCCCAAGGCCGCCATCGAGGCCAAGCACCCCGAGGAGGCCGCCCGCCGGCGCAAGATGGGCGAGCTGTACTACCGGCCGCCCGGCGGCGAGTCCTGGGCCGACGTCGCGCTGCGGGTGCGCAGCCTGCTGCGCGACCTCGGCGAGGAGGAGGCCGGCCGGCCCGTCCTGCTGGTCGCCCACGACTGCACGGTGCTGATGCTGCGGTACGCGCTGGACCGGCTGAGCGAGCAGCAGCTCACCGAGCTCGGGCCGGTGCACAACTGCTCGGCGAGCCTGTGGCGGAGCCAGGACGGGCGGCTGCGGCCGGAGCGCTGGAACAGCGTCGAACACCTGACCGGCGAGGACGCCGGGTAGCGGTCGGGCCGTTCGGGCCGCTGAGGGCCGCTCAGGTCACTCAGGTCACTCAGGGCCGCTCAGGCCGCCGGATCGGCGAAGCAGCGCCGGTACGCCAGCGGCGTGGTGCCCAGCCGGCGCCCGAAATGGTGCCGCAGCGCGGCCGCGTTGCCGAAGCCGCAGCGCGCGGCGATCGCGTCCACCGACTCGGTGGTCGACTCCAGCAGCCGCTGCGCCAGCAGCACCCGCTGCCCGACCAGCCAGCGGTGCGGGGTGGTGCCGGTCTCCTGCTGGAAGCGCCGGGCGAAGGTGCGCGGCGACATCAGCGCCCGGGCGGCCAGCTGCTCGACGGTCGCGTCCTCGGCCAGGTGGTGGCGCATCCAGTCGAGCAGCGGCGCCAGCGAGGCGCCGTCCGGCTCGGGCAGCGGCCGGTTCACGAACTGCGCCTGCCCGCCCTCGCGGTGCGGCGCCACCACCATCCGGCGGGCGATCCCCCGGGCCACCTCGGCACCCTGCAGCTTGCGCACCAGGTGCAGGCAGGCGTCGATGCCGGCCGCCGTCCCGGCCGAGGTGATCACCGGGTCGTCGTCCACGTACAGCACGTCCGGCTCGACGGTGGTGGTCGGGAAGCGCCGCGCCAGTTCCTCGTTGTGCCGCCAGTGGGTGGTGGCGCGGCGGCCGTCCAGCAGTCCGGCGGCGCCCAGCACGAAGGCACCGCTGCAGATGGACAGCACCCGGCCGCCGCGTTCGACCACCCCGCGCAGTGCCGCCAGCAGCGGCTCGGGGTAGTGCTCACGCAGCCGGGAAGCGGTGACGACGGCGAGGTCCGCCTCGGCGAGCCGCTCCGGCCCGTACGGGACGTCCACGGTGAACCCGGCGTGGGTGGCGTGCGGTCCGGGGTGCGCACCGGCGATCGCGAAGGCGTAGCCCGGCAGGCCGTCCGCGGTCCGGTCCAGGCCGAACACCTCGCAGGCCACCCCCAGTTCGAAGGGGTGGACGTCCTCCAGCACCACCGCGACCACGTTCTCCAGCATGCCGACCAGGATGCCCCGGCCGGGCCGCCCGGCGGAACCCTCCGGGTGGCAGGATTTCGCGGTGGAAGGTCGTTCCTGCCACTCGTGGGCGCCCCCGCTCCCGGCCAGAGTGGAGCCATGGACAGCGACACCCTCGCCGGCGCGCTCGCCCTGGCCGGAGCGGTCGGCGGCTTCGGCCTGCTCGGCGCCCTGATCGGCCGGGAACTCTCCCGCGGCCCCGCCGCCGGCCGCGACAACCACCACCGCTCCGGCGGCTACCCCACCGACCCGGGCCTGCCCGACCGGCTGTACGGCACCATGCCCGCCGCCTCCCTGCGCCCCTCCGCCGACCCGGCCACCCTCCCGGTCCGTTCGACCCCGTACATCACCACCGGACACGGCTCCGGCACACTGTCCCGATGGACTACCTCATCCGCCGGGCCCTCCCGCAGGACCTCGACGCAGCCGGCCGCCTCACCGTCGACGTCTTCGTCGGCGACGGCTTCACCTCGCCCACGAGCCAGTACGTCGAGCACCTGCGCGACGCCGAGCGCCGGGCCCGCGAGGCCGACCTGCTGGTCGCCGTCGACGCCGACGGACAGGTCCTCGGCTGCGTGACCTTCGCGGTCGGCGGCACCGAGTGGGCCGACATCGCCGACCCGCACGAGGGCGAGATCCGGATGCTCGCCACCGCACCCGCCGCCCGCGGTCGCGGCGTCGGCGAGGCCCTGGTCCGGGCCTCCATCGCCCGCAGCCGCGAACTCGGCCTGGCCGGCATGGCGTTCTCCACCCGCCCGGAGATGACCACCGCCCACCGCATCTACGAGCGCGTCGGCTTCCGCCGCACCCCCGAGCGGGACTGGGCGCCGTACCCGGGCATGGACCTGATGGTCTACACCATGGCGTTCTGAACGCCCGGGGCCGCCCGCTCCCGGGTGACCGGCGGACGATCAACAGGCGGCTTTTGATATAAACCACAGATCAAGAGCTGTCGCGTGAAGCAGACACGACAGCGCGATCGACGCGGGGGAACGCACCAGATGGACAACGGGCCCGGCCTCGGCGCGCCCGCCGGCGGCCCCACCCTGCAGGACATGCGACGGGCCCGGGGCATCGAACCCCCCGCGGTCAGCCGCTACGCGGTCCCCGCGCCCGAACCGCGGCCGCGCGGACCGCTGCCGCCGTCGATCCGCTTCCGGGCGGTCGACGGGCTGCGCGGCCTCGCCATCGCCTCCGTCCTGCTGTACCACACCGACTGGTTCCAGAACGGGCTGTTCGGCGTCGACGTCTTCTTCGTCCTCTCCGGATTCCTCGTCACCCTCGTCCTGGTCCGCGAACTCGACCGCACCGACGGCATCCGGCTCGGCGTCTTCTACCGCCGCCGCGCCAAGCGCCTGCTGCCCGGCCTGCTCGCCACCGTCATCCTCGTCGTCGGACTGTCCGCCCTGGTCAGCCCGCTGCGGGACGTCCGCGACCTGCGCCCGCAGGCCCTCGCCGCCCTCGCCCAGGTCGCCAACTGGGCCCAGCTCTCCCGCGGCGACGCCTACTGGCAGCACTTCGCCCAGATCGACCCGCTCGCCGCGATGTGGTCGCTCAGCATCACCGAGCAGTTCTACGCCGTCTGGCCGCTGCTGCTGCTCGCCGTGTTCGGCCTCTGCCGCCGTTCCCTGCGCGCCGCCGGGATCGCCACCGCCGTCCTGTTCGCCGTCGCCGCGCTGGTCGCCCCGCTGATGTGGAACGGCGACAACAGCGACCGCCTCTACCTCGGCACCGAGACCCGCGCGGTCGGCTTCGCCGCCGGCGCCACCGCCGCCTTCGCCGTCTACCTGTGGCTGCGCCACCGCGTCCGCACCGCCGCCGCCGAGGGCACCGGCACCCGCGCCGGACTGCGCCCGCCCGGCGGGCCCGTCCTGCCCACCCTCGTCGGCACCGCCGCGCTCGGCGGCCTGGTGCTGGCCAGCCTGAAGGTCGGCAGCTACCACGAGCCACTGCTGTACCGGGGCGGACTGGCCGTGGTCGCGGCGCTCGCCGCCGTCCTCACCGCCTCGCTCTGCTACGACCGCGGCCCCCTCGTGTGGCTGCTCTCGCTGCCCCCGCTGCGGCTCACCGGCATCATCTCCTACAGCCTCTACCTGCTGCACCTGCCGGTGTACTGGCTGCTCCAGCACTACGTCGACGACATCTCGCCGCAGCGGCTGCTGCTCATCGGCGCGCCCGTCTCCTGGGTGCTCGCCTGGCTGCTGCACACCGGCACCGAGAAGCTCCGGGTGCTGCGCTGGCGGGCCGTCACGGCCGTCCCGATCCTCGCCGTGACGACCGCGGTGGCCACCGCGGGCGCCTGGTACCTGCCCGCCTGGGTCGCCCACGACATGAAGTCCGGGCCGAGCGGCAAGCCCGCCGTCCTCGTGCTCGGCGACTCCTTCGCCCAGGACCTCGCCACCGGCCTGTACCGCGCCGGCGACCGCTACCGGGTCGTCGACGGCGGCATCAGCGGCTGCGGCGTCTTCGACCCGCAGAAGGTCCGCACCGTCTCCGGGACGGAGTTCGAGACCGAGGCGGACTGCCGGGACCGGGCCGCCGCCTGGGACCGCTCCCTCGACTCCGCCGAGCCCCGGGCCGTCGTCGTCCACCTCGGCTGGGACGCCGCCGAGCAGTACCTCGACGGCAGCTGGCTCAACCCCTGCGACGAGGACTACCGCACCCGCTACACCGCCCGGCTCACCCAGGCCGTGGACCAGATCCGGCGGCACGCGCACGGCGCCCAGGTGCTGCTGATGAACGAGCGGGTCGAGAACGGCGCCATCAACAAGACCTGGGGCACCTGCTACAACCGGCAGGTCGCGGACTTCGCGAAGTCCACGGGCGGCGGCGTCCGGCTGATCGACTTCAACACCTTCTACTGCCCGTGGGACACCTGCGTGTGGAAGGACAAGGACGGCCACTGGGTCACCCCCGCGAACGACGGGGTGCACCTCACCCCGGCCGGCATGCGGTTCGTGACGCCGTGGCTGGAGCAGCAGATCGCGGACGCCCTGGCCGGCGTGCCGCCGAAGGCACCGCCGGCGCCGGCACCCACCGCGACGGCCACGCCGACGCCGACCGCGGCGCCCGCGACCACGCCCACGCCGACCCCGACGCCCACCCCGACGCCGACCGCGACCACCAGGCCGCCGGTCAAGCCGACCACGAAGCCCACCCGGGCGGCCAAGCCGACCGCCCCGGCCACCGAGCCCCCCGCCGACGCCCAGCCGTAGCGGGCGGTCCGCCGAGGCCGACCGCCGCTACCCGGGCGGCAGTTGGTAGGTCTGCGCGAAGCAGGTGCGGATCGCCTGCTCGGAGGCGTGGCGGCCGGCGAAGTCCATCCGCGGGGTGTCCGGGTTGGTCGGCAGGGTCGGGTCGATGCCGAAGTACAGCGACCAGAAGTACACCCCGCCCAGCTTGCGGTCCTGCGCGACCTGGCAGACGGCGCTGAACCAGGCCGCCTGCACGCCCTCGTTGAGCTCGCGCCTGGTGTAGAAGTCGCCGGGCGTCTTGTACGCGCCCTTCTGGGCCGGGATGCCGACCTCGGTGAGCTTGGTGGTCGGCTGCGGCCCCTTGCCGCGCTTGTCGAGCCAGCTCTGCCAGCTGGCCGCGAGGTCCTCGATCGAGGCGTCGTCGCCGGCGGACTTGGCCGGGAAGTAGGCGTCGACGCCCGTCCCGTCCGCCTGGACGGGCAGCGGGCCCTTGGACCAGTTGTCCCAGTTGGCGTCGTAGACGAGCTGGCCGTGGAAGGTCTTGCGGGCCTGGTCGATGAGGCCGGGCCAGTGCGGGTCGTTCTCCAGCGAGTTGAACTCGGTGCCGATGGTGAACTCGGTGGCCGCGTGCTCCTGCGCGGTCTTCAGGTACGGGGTGAGGAAGGCCAGGTAGCTGGCGAACCAGGCGTCCTTGTCGGTGGGCGCGATGTTGCCGCGCCAGCCCTGGGTGGCGGCGTAGTCGAACACCTCCTCGTCCATGATCGGCCGCACGGTGGTGCGCAGGCCGGCCCGGTGGGCGGCGTCGAGGAGCAGGGCGAGGCGTTCCGGGCTGGGGCTGGTGGGCCGGGCGGCTACGGCGTTCGACCTGGCGCCGGTGGTGTAGTACGGGAACGTCACCGACAGGGAGTTGGCGTTCAGCCCGACGACGTACTTGACGATGCGGTCGGCCTTGCCCTGGACGAAGGTGTCCGGGTCGGCCGGATCGTCGAGCCAGTACACCTGGACGCCCCACTCGGGGCTGCCCTTGGTCCACGGCCTCGCGACCTTGGGGCCGGTGTCCTCGACCACCGGGGCGTCCTTGCCGAAGCCCCAGACCCGGCCCTGCTCGGTGGGGGCGGCGAAGTGGACGGTGGTGGGGCGCTGGTGGTCGAACCGGATCGGGTGGTCGCCCCACAGCACGGGCACGGCGATGGTGACGGCGACCACGGCGGTCGGCAGGACGAAGATGAGGGGGCGCTTCAACGGTCGCGACTTCCGATCAGGCCGGCTTGGCGATGACGACGAACTTGTTCTCCTCGCGCTTCAGGAACTTGATCAGCCCCCGAAGGCCGCCCCAGCCCTCCAGGAAGGAGAACAGCGGGATGCAGGCGACCACGACCATCGGCTCCCACCACTTGCGCCGGTGGTTGGCGGAGGCGACGACGTTCAGCCGCAGCCCCTCCCAGTACGTCCAGATCACGTAGGCGAAGTTGATCGACCAGACCAGCACCACGGACTGGGTGACCGGCGAGGTGTTCCAGGTGCCGGTGAACCAGGCCACCAGCAGCACCAGGCCGACGTGCTGCAGCGGGCCGAGCACCCAGCTGACCATGCCCATCCCGATGAACAGCCGGTACCGCAGCGGGATGGTCTTGTTGAAGCAGAGCGCGACCAGGCCCCAGGCCCAGCGCTCGCGCTGCTTGAGGAAGTCCTTGACCCCCGCCGGCGAGGCGCCGTAGCAGCGCCCGTTGAACCAGTCGCTGCGGCCCGGATAGCGCTGGCAGAAGTTCAGCGCCATCTGGGCGTCCTCGACGATGGTCTTCGGGCCGAAGTCCCAGCCGATGGTGGCCTCCACCGAGGAGCGCACGATCAGCAGCTCGCCGTGCACGCCGGCGATCGGGGTGCCGGTGCCGGTCATCGCGCGGAAGCGGGCGATGTCGTCGGCGGGGCGGATCGCGTCGGCGAGCCAGGTGAAGGTGGAGACGGCGTTCTCGCGCGGGTACGTGAGGATGCCCTGCGCCATGTGCTTGGCGTCGTCCCCGGCCCGGCGCTGCCGGTTGACGAACTGGGCCACGGCGGCGGCGGTGTCCGGGCCGACGCCGGTGTCGTCGTCCATGTGCAGCACCCAGACGTCGTCCTCGGCCTCGCCCTCCTCGATCCGCAGCTCGTGCGAGTAGTGGTTGGCGCGGGCCTTGAACTTGGTGCCGTTGGGCGTCTGGTACGCCTTCGGGACGGTCACCACCCGGATCAGCGGGTGGCGTTCGGCCAGCTCGTCGATCTTCTCGGCGGCGGCGCAGCCCTCCTCGGTGAGGATGTCGACGCGCATCCACGGGAAGTAGGGCGGCAGGTGCTCGACGTACGAGAGCACCGAGCGCTCCAGCGCCGGGTAGGTGTCGTGGCGGCCGATGGTCGGCACCAGCACGATCAGGAAGTCGTCCTCGACCGGCGCGGCCGGCGTCATCCGGCTGACCTTGCGCAGCCGGCGGCGGACCATCAGCACGCCCTGGAAGCCGATCAGCACGCCGAACACCGGCATGCCCCACAGGATGGTGATCGCCCAGCCGAGCGGGGTCGGGTTGGGCACGTACGCCCAGACGGAGAAGGCGAAGATGACGGCGAACGATATGTAGAACGGCGCCACTCTCGGCTTCCACGACATCTGTCGCTCGGCGAGCCGGGCGGCCTCGCGGGACGTGGTGAGCACCGTCCGCTCCGGGGCTGTCGTTGACATGGCGGAAGTCGTTCCTCGTCTGGTCTCGGGCCCTGTCCCCGGGCGGGTCAGGGGTCGTTCGTGGGCGGCCTACGGCTGTGCGGGCCCGCGTCGGGCGGGCGCCGCCGGGCTCAGCCCTGCGGCGGGCGGTCGGTGGGCGGGCGGTCGGCGGGCGGCGGCACGACCGGGCCCGGGGCGGCCGGCCCGGGGGCGGGCTGCCCGGCGGGCGGGGCGGCGGGCCACTGCTGCTGGGGCAGGGTCTGCGGGTAGCCGTACGGCGCGGGCTGCGGCTGCGCGGGCGGCTGCGGCGCGGGCGGCTGCGGCGGCCAGGCGGCGGGGGGCTGCTGCACCGGCTGCTGCTGGTACGGCTGCGGCGGCTGGGGCTGGTACGGCTGCGGCTGGGGCTGCTGCTGCCACGCGGGCTGGGCCGGCGGCTGCTGCGGCCAGGCGGCCTGCTGCTGGACCGGCGGCTGCGGCTGCTGGGCGGGGAAGTGGGTCGCCGGGACGGTCTGCAGGATCGACCAGTGCGGCTCCGCGGCCGCCGCCCCCTCCGGCTGCTCCCCCCACTTCGACTTGGCGAGCAGCAGGATCAGCGTCGCGCTGACGACCACGCCGAGCGCGAAGGTCGCGATCTTGAGCTGGCCCTCGGTGGTGTGGGTGAACCACTCGCGCTGCGGCTTGTCGAGCAGCGCGCCGGTCAGGCTGCGCACCCGGTTGTAGCCCTCGACGCCGGCGACACCGGCCGCCACGGCGAGTGCCCAGCCACGCCCGCGCAGCAGCAGGAGGCCCGCGATCAGGTACAGCAGGCCGTAGTTGAGGCTGCCGGTCTCGGCGTCCACGGAGGAGCCGCCGTAGTAGAAGATCCCCTCGACGTACGTGCCGAGGCCGACCTGGCCGAAGCAGTTGTACGCCGCCCAGCAGAGCAGCACCGCACCCCAGCCGACGGCGAGGCCGCCGGCCACGCGCATCGGACGCGTCTGTGTCATCCCGTTCCCCCGCCTCGCCCGTTCCGCCCCACGGCCGCTCGCCGACCCTCGGCTTTCGCCGCCACAGGATGCCACACCCCGCAACGGACCCGGAATTCCCCGGGTTCGGACGATCTCCGGGCCGTCCGATCGGTCAGCGCACGTGCAGCCCGCCCCAGTCGACGGTCGGCCCGAACGGACCGGCGCCGCCGGTGATGGCGAGCGGGCTGCGGTAGGTGGCGTTGACGTCGGCGGCGGAGTTGCGCGGCTGATCGGGGGTCAGGTTGTCGGCGGTGAGCGACTGCCCCCAGACCGTCCAGATCGTCCAGGGCGTGAGCCGGAGCGTGTCCGGCTGACGGGAGTTGACCGGGACGGCGAAGGACTCGGCGAGGATGCGCGGCTTCTCGTACGCGGCCAGCCCGTCGTAGTACCGCCTGGTCCAGGTCTCGCCGGTGCCGATCGGGTGCGCGGGGCTGCCGCTGTAGTCGTCCACCCCGACGACGTCGACGAACTGCGCCCCCGGGTAGTAGTCCCACGGGTCGACGCCGGGGGCGCCGTCCCAGGAGACCGGCGTCCAGACGAACAGCAGGTTGTGCAGGCCCCGGGTCTCCACCAGGTACTTGTAGGTGATCTTCCACAGCGCCTGGTAGTCGGCCGGCTTCTGCCCGGCCCACCAGAAGCGGCGCGAGCAGTCCAGCACGTTCATCTCGTGGTACGGGCGCAGCAGCACCGGCACGTCGTGGGCGGCCAGGTAGTCCAGGTGGTCGGCCAGGTAGGAGAGGTCGGTGATCAGCGACCGGTACTCGGGGGTGTCGTGCGCGGCGTCGACGACCCGGCCGAACCAGGCCGGGTCCTTGGCGGCCGGGGAGTTGGAGCAGAGCACCCGGTCGAAGGACTTGACGTCGGATCCGGGGTACGGCTGGTGGAAGCTCATGCCGACGATCCCGGCGGGCGCGCCGCCGTTGTCGGGCAGTTCGGTCATGCTGCCGTCGCAGTTGTGCTGGGCGCCGGCGAAGTCGTACGTGCCGTCGTCGGCGCGCGGGTGGCCGGACCAGACGGCCGCCATCAGGTCGACGGCGTCGTCGGTGTACTGCCAGCCGGCCCGGCAGGTGGGCCAGCGGCCGGCCGAGTAGGACCGCGGGTTGCCGACGCCCCAGGTGTTCTGGCCGTAGCCGGGGCCGAGGTCGGTCTCGACGAAGCCGGGCAGCTTGCCGGTGATGTCGGCGGCCTTCTTGTAGTAGTAGCCGACCTGCTTGGTGCCCCGGTAGTCGCCGTACTCGGGGTTGTTGCGCTCGTTGTGCGCCTCGACGTGCTGGCCGATGACCGTCCCGCCGCTCTTGCCGGTGCGGGCCTGCCGCTCCAGGTCGTCGAGGAACTGCTGGACGGCGCGGGCGTTCGGCGAGGCCAGCGGATCCCGGGCGACCAGTTCCTTGCCGACGTCCGGCGGCAGGGTCCGCCCGGGGGCGCCGACCGACACCTCCACCCGCGGCGGCTGCGGCTGCTCGTCGTCCGGCCGTCCGCCGTCGCGGTCCAGGACCACGAAGGCGCCCGCGGCGAGCACGACCGCCCCGGCCGCCGCGAGCACGGCGGGCTTTCCGCGCAGGGCTCTGGGCAGGGCCACGGACCACTCCTCCGGTTGCTCGCCGGCGCCGACCCCCACGGACGCAACCGGAACACGCGTACGACTGACTACGGCGAGAGCCTGCCACACTCCCCCGGCCCCGGCGAACGAACCCGCCGGGGGTGGGGGGAGGTCGTCGGCGCCGACCGGGCGTCGGCCGGCCGTCAGCCGGTCGGGCCGTCAGCCGGTCGGCGTGGCGGCCGGGGCCGCCGGGGCGCCGGGCGCCGCGTTGCCCGCGGCCTTGGCGCGCTGCAGCAGCTGGCCCTTCACGTGCTCCGCGAAGCCGCCCGCCGCCGCGGTCGCGGTGGCGTCCGCCGTGTTGCCGCCCTTCACCGAGCCCTCGACCGTGAAGTAGGCGTACCGGCCGATGACGTTGTGCGTGTTGGCGCAGCCCGGGTTCGCGCAGTAGGCCGGCGCGCCGGGGGCGGAGAGGCCCTTGAGCTGGCCGGCGTAGTTCTTCGTCGCGGTCTCGGCCTGGATCTTGTGGTCGAAGACCGCGACGCCGACCGTCACCGCGCTGTCGCCGGAGACGTACGTCGCCCGCAGCACCTTCTGGCAGCCCTGGTCGCCGAGGATCTTGCCGAGGCCGCCGGTCGTCGAGTTGCCGTCCCAGCAGGGCTGGTCGAGCGAGACGGTGGTGCGGTTCCAGGTCGCGCCGTTGATGTTCACCTGGGCCGCCGAGAACAGCGCGTTCGCGTCCTGCGGCGCCGGGTCGGTGCTGACGTCCCAGATCGGCTTGGACGGGTCGTCGCCGGCCCCGCCCTGGGTGGTCGCCGGAGCCGGCGACGGGGGCGTGCTGACGGGCGCGGTCGGGGCGGTGACCGGCTTCTTGGGGTCGTCGTGCTTGCCGTTCATCAGCACCACGCCGCCCGCGGCCAGGCCGCCCACCAGGACCACGGCAGCCGCGATGCCGATCACCTTGGTGCGGCGCTTGCGCTTGCCGTCCGCCTCGTTGCGGTCGGCCAGCGCCTCCCAGTCGGGCTCGGCGCGCGGGGGCCGCGGCTGCTGGACCGGCTGGGCCTGCGGCGGCTGGGGCTGGAACTGCTGGGCGGGCAGCGTCGGCTGGGCCTGCGGCTGCCACTGCGGCGCGGGCTGGGCCGGGGGCTGTTGCACCGGCTGCGGGGCCGCGGGCTGCGGGGCCGGAGGCTGCTGGACGGGCTGCGGGGCCGGGGGCTGCTGGACCGGCTGGGGCGCGGGCTGCGGCGGCACCGGCCCCGGCTGGGGCACCGGCGGGACGGGCTGCGCCACCGGCTGCGCGGGCGGCAGGACCGGCCCGTACGACGCCGGCGGCGGCCCGAAGCCCCCGCTCGGCGGCGGCACCGGCCCCGGCTGGTTCTGCGCGCTCCCCGCCCCGGCCGGGGGCGTCCCCTGCGGCCCCTGCCCAGGTGCGCCGAATCCGTCGCTCATGCGGCCCCCTCGCTGCCTCGTCGATCGCTCCGCGAGACGCGCACCCCTCGTGTCGCGGACCCGCCCGCTGCGCTCGCTCACATGTCGCCCAGATCGTAGGGCATCTCCCCGACGGACCGGCCTCCCGGTGACCGTTCCGTATCGAAACCAGGACGCGCCGGGCGCGCCCGAGGGCCCCTTGGGGCGGCCGCGCCGGACACCGCCGGTCATCGGCCCGACACACGGCGCCGCACTACATGTGGGGCCACATCAGTGAGACACCACAACATGTATGCTCACTCCTGCTGTCGACGCAGGGGAAGCCGGTGAGATTCCGGGACTGCCCCGCAGCGGTGTGCGGGCGCTCACACGAGCCGGGCCCGCAAGTCCGAGTACCTGCCGGCGGCGTGCGCCACGGCCCTCCCGCAGGGGCCGCGCGAGCACCAGCACCACCTTTCCGGGCCTCGCGGGCGGGCCGGGGAGACACCGTCGCGCGACGCCGTCCGCGTTCGCGCCGTGCTTCCCTGCCCCGAACGGCCCGGCGCCACCCGATCACGCCGCCGATCGCCGCCAGGAGAGAGCGCCTTGACCACCGCTGCCTCAGCCACCCTGCCCGCCCAGGGAACCGGTACCGCCTTCACCGACCAGACGGTCACCGACCCCGGTGGGGCGCTCCTTCGGCTGCTCACCGACCGCAGCGCCGACCTCACCGAGGTCGACCCCGGCCACGTCGCCGCCGCCGCGCTGCGCGGGCGCCACGCCGGCTCCGACTTCGCCGAGCTGCGCGGGCTGGCCGTCGACGCCGCCGCGTCGATGATCGCCGAGGACCCCCAGTACTCGAAGCTGGCCGCCCGCCTGCTCGCCCTGGAGATCGTCGACGAGGCCAACAGCCAGGGCTCGGTGTCCTTCTCCGCCTCCATCGCGGTCGGCCACGCCGAAGGCCTGATCGGCGACACCACCGCCGACTTCGTCGCCAAGCACGCCGCCGCCCTCGACGCCCTGATCGACGCCCACGGCGACGACCGCTTCGAGTACTTCGGCCTGCGCACCGTCCAGTCCCGCTACCTGCTGCGCCACCCGATCACCCGCAAGGTCATCGAGACCCCGCAGCACTTCCTGCTCCGCGTCGCCTGCGGCCTGGCGGTCGGCGACACCGAGCAGTCCGTGCGCGAGGTCGCCGAGCTGTACGGCCTGATGAGCCGCCTGGAGTACCTGACCTCCTCGCCGACGCTCTTCAACTCCGGCACCCGGCACCCGCAGATGAGCAGCTGCTACCTGCTCGACTCCCCGCTGGACAACCTGGACTCGATCTACAACCGCTACGCGCAGATCGCCCGCCTGTCCAAGCACGCCGGCGGCATCGGCCTGTCCTACTCGCGCATCCGCTCGCGCGGCAGCCTGATCCGCGGCACCAACGGCAAGTCCAACGGCATCGTGCCGTTCCTGCGCACCCTCGACTCCTCCGTCGCCGCCGTCAACCAGGGCGGCCGGCGCAAGGGCGCCGCGTGCGTCTACCTGGAGACCTGGCACGCCGACATCGAGGAGTTCCTGGAGCTCCGCGACAACACCGGCGAGGAAGCCCGCCGCACCCACAACCTCAACCTGGCGCACTGGATCCCGGACGAGTTCATGCGCCGCGTGAACGCCAACGCGGACTGGTCGCTGTTCTCCCCGGCCGACGTCCCCGAGCTGGTCGACCTGTGGGGCGAGGAGTTCGACCAGGCCTACCTCAAGGCCGAGCTGGCCGGCAAGGCCGTCCGCACCATCCCGGCGCAGACCCTGTACGCCCGCATGATGCGCACCCTGGCCCAGACCGGCAACGGCTGGATGACCTTCAAGGACGCCTCCAACCGCGCCGCCAACCAGACCGCGCTGCCGGGCCGCACGGTGCACTCGTCCAACCTGTGCACCGAGATCCTGGAGGTCACGGACGACTCCGAGACCGCCGTCTGCAACCTGGGGTCGGTCAACCTCGGTGCGCACGTGGCGGTCGGCGCCTCCGCCGACGACCTGCTCGGCGCCATGGACTGGGAGCGGCTGGACGCCACCGTGCGCACCGCCGTGACCTTCCTCGACCGCGTGGTGGACATCAACTTCTACCCGACGACCGAGGCGGGCACGTCGAACTCCCGCTGGCGGCCGGTCGGCCTCGGCGTGATGGGCCTGCAGGACGTCTTCTTCAAGCTGCGCCTCGACTTCGACTCCGCCGAGGCCAAGCAGCTGTCCACGCTCATCGCCGAGCGCATCATGCTCACCGCGTACGAGCGCTCCGCCGACCTGGCCGAGCAGCTGGGCCGCCACGAGGCGTACGGCGAGACCCGCGCCGCGCGTGGCGAGCTGCACATCGACCACTTCCCGAGCGCCGCCCCGCAGTGGGCCCCGCGCTGGGACGCGCTGCGGGCGCGAATCGCCGAGACCGGGCTGCGCAACTCGCTGCTGCTCGCCATCGCGCCGACCGCGACCATCGCCTCGATCGCCGGCGTGTACGAGTGCATCGAGCCGCAGGTGTCCAACCTGTTCAAGCGCGAGACGCTGAGCGGCGAGTTCCTGCAGGTCAACCCGTACCTGGTGCGCGAGCTCAAGGAGCTCGGCGTCTGGGACCAGCAGACCCGCGACGCGCTGCGCGACGCCAACGGCTCCGTCCAGGACTTCAACTGGCTGCCGGACGAGGTCCGTTCGCTGTACCGCACCGCGTGGGAGCTGCCGCAGCGCGCGCTCATCGACCTGGCCGCGGCCCGCATGCCGTACCTCGACCAGAGCCAGTCGCTGAACCTGTTCATGGCGGCGCCCACCATCGGCAAGCTCAGCTCGATGTACGCCTACGCGTGGAAGGTCGGTCTCAAGACCACCTACTACCTGCGCTCGCGCCCGGCCACCCGCATCGCCCAGGCCGCCTCCGGTGCCGCCCGCACCGCCGCGCCGCTGCCGACCCCCACCATGACCCAGGCCGAGCAGGACGCCATCGCCTGCTCCCTGGAGAACCCCGAGTCCTGCGAGGCCTGCCAGTAATGACTGCCGACGACCGCAAGATGCTGCTCGACCCCGGCTTCGAGCTGACGCTGCGCCCGATGCGCTACCCGTCGTTCTACGACCGGTACCGGGACGCGATCAAGAACACCTGGACCGTGGAGGAGGTGGACCTGCACTCCGACGTCGCCGACCTGGCGAAGCTCAGCGAGGGCGAGCGCCACCTCATCGGGCGGCTGGTCGCGTTCTTCGCGACCGGTGACTCGATCGTCGCGAACAACGTGGTGCTGAGCCTCTACAAGCACATCAACTCGCCCGAGGCGCGGCTGTACCTCTCGCGGCAGTTGTTCGAAGAGGCCGTCCATGTGCAGTTCTACCTGACGCTGCTGGACACGTACCTTCCGGACCCGGAGGACCGCAACGCGGCCTTCGCCGCGGTGGAGAACATCCCCTCCATCCACCAGAAGGCCCAGTTCTGCTTCAAGTACATGAACGCGGTCGACCACATCGACTCGCTGCAGACGAAGGAGGACAGGAGGGCGTTCCTGCTCAACCTGATCTGCTTCGCGGCGTGTGTCGAGGGCCTGTTCTTCTACGGCGCGTTCGCGTACGTGTACTGGTTCCGCAGCCGTGGCCTGCTGCACGGCCTGGCGACGGGGACGAACTGGGTGTTCCGCGACGAGTCCATGCACATGGACTTCGCGTTCTCGGTGGTCGACACCGTCCGCGAGGAGGAGCCCGACCTCTTCGACGACGAGATGGCCAAGCAGGTCACCGAGATGCTGGAGGAGGCCGTCGCGGCCGAGCTCCAGTTCGCCCAGGACCTGTGCGGTGACGGCCTCACCGGCATGAACACCGAGTCCATGCGCCAGTACCTGGAGGCCGTGGCCGACCAGCGCCTGGCCCGGCTGGGGATGCCGATCCGCTACGGCTCGACGAACCCGTTCGGCTTCATGGAGCTCCAGAACGTCCAGGAGCTGACCAACTTCTTCGAGCGCCGCGTGTCGGCCTACCAGGTCGCGGTCGAGGGCTCCGTCTCCTTCGACGACGACTTCTAAAGAAGAGCGAATGACAGAGGTGCCCCGCACGGCCACAGCCCGTGCGGGGCACCTCTGTTTACATCAGTCGGTCGAAAACTCCCCGCCCTTGACCCCAGCAAGGAACGAAGCCCAGGCATCAGCCGCGAAGAGCAGCGCCGGCCCATCCGGATCCTTGGAATCGCGCACCGGCACGACCCCGGCCGCACCACCGGCCACCTCGACGCAATCACCGCCCTGCCCGCTGTAACTGCTCTTGCGCCACTCCAACATGCTTACCTCTCCATTGCTTAGTGGTACATCTCCTGCCGTACCCGAGCGATCATGTCGAGACTGTCGGCCGGGCTCAAGGCGATCGATCGAAGCGAATCGAAGATCAACGTGTAGTCCTCAGTCTCCGCCGGCGTCTCCATGTAAAGCGTCCCCGTTCGATGTTCGACGCACACGACGTCGGAGTACGTCGGCACAGGGAAGCTGAAGAGCACGAACGACCCCATGAGTCCGGGATGAGCCCCTGCTCGGTCCGGCAGTATCTGCAGCTCGATGTTGGGCCGCTCAGCCATCTCCAGAAGCCGGTCAAGCTGCTGGCTCATGACCTTGACTCCGCCCACCTGGACTCTCAGCGCCGCTTCCCCTGCGATCACGCAAACACGCGGCGGGTCGGCGCGGTTCAACACCTCCTGCCGCGCAATCCGAGCCGTCACAAGGGCCTCCACCTCATCCTTGCTCAGCGTGGACGGCCGCGCCTGGAGTACGGCTCGGGCATAGTCCGGAGTCTGCAACAGCCCAGCCACCAGGACGTTTTGGAATGACCGGATGTAGTCAGCTGTCTCCTCATAGCCAATGAAGTCCGAGTACGACGGCCTCGCCAAACTCGCGCGCTGCACCCAGCCAGGCTCACGGCCACGCCGAGCCATGCCCACCAGATCCTCAACGTATGCCTGGTCGTCAACGCCGTAGAACGCCAACAGATCGCGCAGCTCGCCGAGCGAGATTCCCAATCTGGCGTTCTCAATCCGGCTGATCTTTGTCCGGTGGCAACCGATCCGCTGAGCCGCGTCTTCCGGCGTCTTGCCCGCCTCTTCTCTCAGCTTCACCAGCGCGGAAGCCAACCTTCGACGACGCACTGTCGGCCGCACATCGCTCACTTGACGCTCCTTCATGCCTGGATCGTGACCAGCGTACCGCCGCAGCCCAATCTTGGAACGAGTTCCAAAGTCTCAGTTGCGAACGGAACGCGAGCGGATGCAAACTACATCACGTAGTCGCTACATCACCACAGAGTGATCATGGCGGCTCTTCACCGGGCATCCCCATGCCTTCAGCCGCTCTCACCTGCACACTCCAGAGGTGGCCCCGCCATGCCTGAACAGACCTGCTGGCTCCCCCGGCACCGCAAGTCCCCCCGCGCCGCCCGGCAGGAGCTCCGCTCCTTCCTCCTCCCCCACCCCTCCGGCGAACTCCTGCTCCCCAAAGCCGAGTTGCTGGTCAGCGAGCTGGTCACCAACGCCGTCCAGCACGCCCGCGCCCCGCGCGACCGGCTGATCTTCGTCCGCTTCCACCTCTCCCCGGACCACACCCTCCGGATCGAGGTGCACGACACCGACAGCGAAAAGCCCACCCTCCGCGACGCCTCCGATGCCGACGAGGCCGGCCGAGGCCTCCTCCTCGTCCGCGAGTTGGCCGCTCAGTGGGGCTGCTGCCCCCGCCCGGGCGGCATCGGCAAGTTCGTGTGGTGCCACGTCACCGCCTCCCCCGAGGCGGCTGCCGCGTGAGCGCCGTCCAGGCCGTGATCAGCGGCATCATGGCGCCGACCCTCTTCCCCACCCTCGACCACGCGCTGCCTGTCCTGTGGGAGCGGGTCCGCGACCTCCCCATCCGCGAGGCCCACCGCGACCTGATCCGCCTCTGCATCGGCCCCGCCGGCGGCGAGGGCGTCGCCAACTGCCTCGCCCGCCACGGCAGCTGGAGCATCACCCTCTACGTGGGCAGCATGACCAGCTGGACCGCCCACCCCATCACCATCACCACCCACCGCCTCTGAACTCCCCCGCCCCGGCGATCACGCCGGGGCGGGGCGCCACAGCTCCGCGTAGGAAGTCGACCCCGCCGACTTCCTACGCACCACCCACCACCTCTGAACTCGCTCGTCCCCGCCTCGGCGCTCGCGCCGAGGCGGGGACGGCCACAACTCACCAGACCGATTTCTCGTTCTCGAAAGATCGAGTTCTTGACGCCACACCTGGAGGCTCGGGAACATCGATCGAGAAGCCAAGGGGAGGGAACAGCCTTGAAGCTGACCGAACTAGACAGCTCCTGCGACCACGGGCCTTGCCCGACGATCTACGCCACTGACACCGGGGAACTGGTCGTACAGGGGTTCAAGGTGGACGACCCGGAAGCGCTGGCCACCATGCAGCTTCCGGACACCGAGACAGCCGTACGAATCCCCGTCGATCTCCTGATGAGGGTTGCCCGTGACCATCTCTCCTGGCGCATTCGGCGCGCTCTTCGACAGCTTCCACCAGGAAGCGTTCCGGCTGGAGACACTGGACGACTACAGCAAGTCCGGCAACGTCGATGCCTATCAGGCGTTCCTGGCCGGGAGCCCGAAGCCCGCCGGCTACAACGCCAAGTGGCTGGCGCAGGTCCAGCGGAACAGCGACGCTGGCCGCCGGATGTACCGCGTCCACATCCTGGCCCGGCCTCTCACCCCGTACCTCCGATTCGAACTCGGCTGGGGATACCGAACCAACGCCACGGCTGGCGAGGAGTTCTTCATCCTCGACATCACGGAGCGGCCGAACCCCCTCGAAGGCGTTCCCGACTTCTGGATGTTCGACGAGTCCACGACCGTCTCGATGACCTATGACAACGAGGGAGGATTCCTCGGAGCAGAGGAAGAACCCGACGTGCAGAAGTGGGTCCAGTGGCGGGACATGGCCCTGAGCCACGCTGAACCGTTCCCCGACTGGTGGGAGCGGCACGGCAGTAAGTGAGAGGGAACATCGGCAGCACGCTGCGGGAACTGCGAAAGGCCAGCGGGAAAGAGGCCAAAGCAGTCGCCCGCAGCGCTGCCATGTCTCCGTCCAAGCTGAGTCGCATCGAAACGGGGAAGATCGCCCCGACAGCAATGGACGTGGACCGCATCCTCGCGGCGATCGGGGTGTCCGATGAAGTCCGGGCCGGATTGGTCGAGACAGCCCGTCGCGAAGCTACCGAGGCCACGGCGTGGCGCCTGTACCGCCGCAGCGGCTTCCACTTGCACCAGGATGCCATCCGCTCCGTGGAAGCCGAGACTACCGTTCAACGGGTCTTCCAACCCTCCTGCTTCCCTGGCTTGTGCCAGACACCGGAGTACGTCCGGGCGATCCTCAGTACGAAGGGCCTGACTGAGGAGGTACTGTCACGGACCATCGGTGCCAGGCTCCGACGCCAAGCCGTGCTCTTCGACTCCTCCAAGTCATTCCGCTACCTGATCACGGAATCGGTGCTTCGGTGGCGGCTCGTCTCCCCACCTGAGATGGCCGTCCAACTGGACCGACTCATCGCTCTCTCCCGTCTCCCCAACGTCTGGATCGGCATCGTGCCGCTCTCCACCTCCATGACTGAAGCATCGTCCTCATCCTTCGTCGTCTACGACAACCGAATGGTAATCGTAGAAATCCCCCATGCGGAAATCACCACAAGTGAGCCGAGGGATGTGGAGCTCTACCTGGATCGGTTCGGGCGATTCGAGGTCAAGGCCCTTGCCGGTGACGCCATGCGGGAGATGGCAGGAACCATCCGGGACGAGTTCTTGGCAGAACAGGAAGGCAGCTTCGATGGATAACGAGCAGGTAGCGTGGCAGGACGCCAAAACTCTTCGCGGAATAGGCATGAACGCGAAGCAGGTTGAGCTGGCGGCCCTTGAGCAGACCTCAACGGAACTCCGCTACTTCCTGCCGACCATGATCACCGGGCTCCTCGCGACGCCGGAGTACGTCGGCGCGAGCCTGGCTCTGATCCCTGGCGACCACTCGAAGGTCATCGCCAAGAAACTCGAACGGCAGGCCATACTCCGCGACACAAGCAAGAGCTTCACCTTCATCCTGACCGAGCAGGCCTGCCTCTGGCCGCTGGTGCCGACACAGGCCATGGCCACGCAACTCGACCACCTGGCCTCGATCTCCCGGCTGCCGAACGTCCGGCTCGGAGTCATTCCCCTGGCAGGACACATGCCGAAAGCTCCGATGAGCGTCTTCACCGTGTACGACGATTCCCTGGCCACCATTGAGACAGCCGGCGGTGTGCTCGTGTTCCGCGACTCCCAGGAAATCCAGGCGCACTTGGATACGTTCCGGACCTTCGAGCGGTACTCGCTCTGGAATGAGAACGCTCGGGCCAAGCTGAACGAGTGGGCTTCCCGCCATCGAGAGGCGCCTCAGGGGCTCCGTCGATAGCCAAGTCATCCGACGCAGGAAGTCGGCCTGTCCGACTTCCTGCGCGCGCATTCGACAAAAGGAGGTCGGGACGAGTTCTTTCCGGAACAGGAAAGCGTGCAGCAACGGGCCCCAACTCCCCGTAATTTGGTGACTCGCCGAGACGATCCGCGAGCCACGGGAGCCCTTCATGCCTGATTCCGGTTCCGCACAGCCGACCAGCACTCAACAGCGTCGTACGCATGCGGAACTCATGGCGCGGATCAATGACAATCCGATCCGCAAGGACCTCACCACCGGGCGACTCGTCGAACTCGTGGGCGCCGAGGACGGGCGGGCGCTCGTTCGGCCGCTGTTCGAGCCTGACGCGCCGGCGCGTCAGGTGCCCGTGGACCAGCTCACCACTCGCATCAGCCTCTGGCGCTGATCACTTCTCCCCCAATCTTCCGCCCAAGTCCTGGGCGGGGCGGGGCCTTTCCGTACCCCGAAGCGAAGCACCGGAAGGTACAGACGATGACCGAACGCAATCTGTACGAACTCGACCTCTCCCGTGTCGAGTTCAACCGCGCGTGCGGCGGCAACCAGGGAGGGGGTGACGACGGCAGCGAGACCTGCGTGACCCTCGGCCTGGTCGAGCGCGGCGTCTACGCCCTGGGCGACAGCAAGCGCCCCGACCGCGAACCGCTGCTGTTCACCGCCGAGGAGCTGACCAGCGCCGGGATCGACCCGGCGCGGTTCGGGCTGTCCGTCTGAGAACCCGAAGCCCCGGCCGCCCGCAGCGGGCGGCCGGGGCACAGACCAGGAGCAGCGACGTGCACTTCCACGGCTACGAATGGGCCGGTGACGGGCGGCTGTTGGCGAAGGAGTCCGAGCGCCGGCCGCTCGACAACAGCGGCTTCGGCCTCTCCGAGCTGCCGCCGATGATGACCGGCTGGTGGCTGCTGCGCCCCGCCTCCCAGGTGCGCGGCACCTGGCACACCCCCACCGACGCCGCCGACTGGCTGGCCGCCCGCTACGCCGAGCACACCCCGCACGGCGACCCCTGGCTGCCGATCGCAGCCCGCCGGCAGCGCGCCATCGAGCAACTCGCAGACGGCGCCGACGTGTTGTGGTCCCGCTGGGTGTCCGACAGCCGCTGGTCCGGCCACTACGCGATCGCCTGCCCGAACAAGACCTGGCCGACCATCCCCTGCCCCACCCCGCCGCCCCCCTGAAGCGCTCAGGCCAGGGAGTCGATCCAGGCGGTCAGGCGCCGGCCCTGGACGGCCATGACCTCCGGGTCCCGCAGCGCATTGGTGAGCACGGACATCCCCTGGTAGGCGGCGACGAGTTCGATCGCCAGCTCGCGAGCATCGTCGGCGCGCCCCAGCTGCGCGAACTGGCCGGCGGCCCAGTCGATCAGGGCCCGCAGGACATCAGCAGCGGCGCCGTCCAGCCCGTCGTCGCGCTTGTCGAGCTCGACGGCCAGGGTGCCGAACGGGCAGCCGTACCTGGCGGCGGTCTCGCGCTGGCCGACCCAGCCGTCGACGAGGGCCTTGAGGCGTTCGGCAGGCTCCGGGAGCCGGTCGAGCTCTTCGGTGATGACGGCCAGCCGGTCGCGGTGAGCGCCCAGGGCGGCCTCGACGAGCTGGTCCTTCGTCTTGAAGTAGTAGTAGACGTTGCCCAGCGGTACGTCCGCCGCCGCAGCGATGTCGCCGAGGGTGGTGCGCTCCACGCCCTGCCGGTGGAACACCTCCGCCGCGGCCGCCGCCAGTCGTTCGCGCTTGCCGCCGCGGGTCTTCGCGGGCTTCGCCGCGCCATCTGAGTCAGTCACCTGACTGAGGATAGACAGGACCCCCACCACCCCGCTACCGTACTTCTCAGTTAGCCAACTGACTCACTGACTTGGGGAGAATCATGATCGTCGTGACGGGTGCCACCGGGAACGTCGGCCGCACGCTGGTGCGCATGCTCACCGAAGCCGGACACCAGGTGACCGCCGTAGCCCGCCGGATCGGCCAGGCCGACGTCCCGGCCGACGCACAAACCGGCGTCCGCGCGGTCGCCGCCGACCTCGGCGAACCGGCGAGCCTGCGGCCGGCGCTGGACGGGGCGAAGGCGCTGTTCCTGCTGGTCGCCGGGGACGACCCGGCCGGGCTGCTGGAGCAGGCGAAGCGGGCGGGCGTCGCGCGGGTGGTGCTGCTGTCCTCCCAGGGCGTGGGCACCCGGCCCGGCCCGGCCTACGCGCACGCCGCCGGGTTCGAGCAGGCCGTGGCCGCCGCCGGGCTGGAGTACACGGTCCTGCGCTCGGGCGGTCTGGCCTCCAACGCGTTCGCCTGGGCCGGGCCGATCCGCGAACACCGCACCGCCGCCGCGCCGTTCGCCGAGGTCGGCCTGCCGTTCGTCGACCCGGACGACGTCGCCGCGGTGGCGGCAGCCGTCCTGACCGGCGCCGGCCACCACGGCGCCACCTACGTGCTCACCGGCCCCGCGCCGACCACGCCCCGCCAGCGCGCGGAGGCCATCGCCTCGGCGATCGGCGCGCCGGTGACGTTCGTCGAGCAGACGCGCGAGCAGGCGCACGCCCAGCTGTCGGAGTTCGTCCCCGCCCCCGTGGTGGAGGGCACGCTGGCCATCCTCGGCGAGCCGACACCGGAGGAGCGGGCCGTCAGCCCGCACGTGGCGCGGATCCTGGGCCGCCCTGCCACCCCGTTCGCCGCCTGGGCCGCCCGCAACGCCGCCGTCTTCCGCTGAAGCCCGGGCTCAGGGGGTCAAGGCGCCAGCAGGGTGGCGAGGGCCGTGCGCAGGAGGAAGGCCTCGGCGCGGTCCCAGGACCAGCCGTTCTCGGCGATCAGGGTGCGCCAGCCGCCCGGGCCGAACCAGAACCACAGCAGGTCCGCCGTCTCCTCCTCCGAACCTTCGAGGGCCGCGACAACATGCAGGTGGCGCGCGGCCTCCCGCAGCGCGGCGCGGTAGTCGGCGGTGGCGCGCTCCCACAGGGCCTCGCCGTCCTCGTGCGACGGCAGCGCCTTGTGGATCGCCTCGTGGACGGTGAACATGCGCTCGTTCCCGGCCCGGGTGCCGCGGGCCAGCGCCCGGAGCGCGGCCTCCGGGCGCCGCTCGGCGAGCACGGCGCGCATCGTCTCCTCCTCGCCGGAGGCCCGTACGGCGGTGTCGACGATCTCGTTGAGGATGTCGCCCTTGCTCCCGGCGCTCGCGAAGACGGCCTTCGAGGAGACGCCCGCCTCGGCCGCGATGTCCGCGACGGTCACCCGCCCGTAGCCGCGTTCGGCGAACAGCCGGGTCGCCGCCTGGAGGATCTGCGCGCGCGTCTGGGCGGCGGCCTGCTCGCGCCGGGGCGAGACGTAGCTGCGTTTGGGGGTCGGCATGGGGCAAAGCGTAGTCGCGGGAATGCCAGACCTATTCAATAGGTTCCATGTAACCTGAATGTCGGTCAGGGCGGCCCCCCGCCCCAGGACCACACCCCGCGCACGAGAGGAACCGAACCGATGGGAATGTCAGCCGAGGACGCGGCCCGCGGCCTCTTCACCGTCCTGGCGACCGGAGACGCGGCACTGGCCGCCGCCGTCGTGCACCCGGACTTCTTCAACCGCCAGGCGGTCGTCTCCCCCGCCACCAGCTCGCTTCCCGGGCCCGCCGGCGTGCTGGCCTCCGGCGCGTGGCTGCGCGCCGCCTTCACCGACCTGAGCTTCCCCGTCACCGACGTGGTCCACGACGGCGACCAGGTGTGGATCCGCCTGCACATGCGGGGCCGGCACACCGGCCCGTTCGTCCGCTACCGCGACGGCGAGCTCGACCAGGCGATCCCGCCCACCGGGGTCGAGATCGACACCGAGCAGGTCCACATCCTGCACCTGCGCGACGGCAGGATCGTCCGGCACGAGGCGGTCCGCGACGACGTCACCCTGTTCGCACAGCTCGGCATCCTTCCCCCCGACCCCACCGCCGCCCAGCGCATCCAGGACTGGCACGCGGGCGGCGACGCCGCCCGCGCCGCAGTCCGGATCGCCGAGGCGGCCCAGCAGGCGGCAGCCGCCGCGGCCTGACGAGCGCGACCAGGTGATCACCCCTCGGCAGACCGCCGCCGAGGGGTGATCACCCTGAGACGGCGGGGCAGAACCGCTCAGGGGCGGTTCAGGGTTGATCCCGATACCGGCGGCGCCCGGGCAGCGGCCAGGATCGATCACGTCGTCAGGAGGCCGCCCGGCCGGCCGATCACCCCACGGAGTGTCACATGAAGCCCCTCGCCCGCCGCGCCGCCGCCCTCGGGCTCGCCTGCTCCGCCCTCGTCGGCCTCACCGCCGTCTCGGCCGGCCAGGCGTTCGCAGCGGACGGAAGCACCGCCGGCGCGGCGGCCTTCCCGCCGCTGAACCCCGCCGCGCTGGAGGCCGCCATCCGGACGCAGCCCGGCGACGGCTCCTCGGGGGCGATCGTCCGGGTCGCCGAGCCCGGCCGGCTGTGGAAGGGCTCGACCGTCGACGGCCAGACCGGCCGGAAGATCCCCGAGAACGCCCACTTCCACGCGGGCAGCATCTCCAAGGTCTTCGAGACCACCGTCATCCTCCAGCTCGCCGCCGAGGGCCGGATCGACCTCGACCAGACCGTCCAGCACTACATGCCCGGCCTGCTCCCCGAAGGCTTCGCCCCGATCACCGTCCGACAGCTGGTCAACTACACCAGCGGCCTGCCGAACGTGGACGAGGGCAAGCCCCCCGTGAGCGCCGACGACACCATCGCGGGCCGCTACGCCTACCGCACCTTCGACCAGGTCATCCAGGACACCCTGCGCCCTGACGGCCGCCCGGGGCCCGGCAAGCACTTCGACCCGGGCACCAAGCAGGAGTACAACTCGCTCGGCTTCCGGATCGCCGGCAAGCTCATCGAGCAGATCACCGGCAACTCCTACAAGGACGAGGTCACCAGCCGCATCCTGGAGCCGCTGCACCTGGACCAGACCTCGGTGCCCGAGGACGACCCCGAGATGCCGCGCCCGTACCTGCACGGCTACATGACCGACGGCAGCGGCCGGGCGGTGGACGTCAGCGAGCAGGGCGGCGACCCGTCCAACATGATCTCCACCCCCGCCGACCTCGACCACTTCCTCACCGCCCTGCTCCAGGGCCGGCTGCTGCCCGCCGCCCAGCAGGAGGAACTGTTCACCATCCCCAAGGGCGACGACGGCAAGCCCGTCCCGTTCATCGGCGGCACCTCCTGCAACAAGGTGGCCTGCTTCGGCGCCGGCCTGATGTCCACCCCGCTGCCGAACGGCACCGTGCTCTGGGGCAAGACCGGCCACGACGACGGCTACGCCAACGGCATGTTCGCCACCCGCGACCTGTCGGTCCGCGCCGTCTACTCGGTCTCCAACCTCGGCCTCGACTTCGCCGCCCCCACCCCGCTGTCCAACCGCCTCCTCGGAGCCGTCCTGAACCCCACCACCCCGAAGCACTGAGGCACTGATCACCGCGAGCGCAGCACGGACGGGCGAGGGCCCGACCGGAAACCCGGTCGGGCCCTCGCCCGTCGATCCGGCCGCGGTCAGGCGCCTTCCCGCCGGGGCAGTGGCGGCAGCGGCCCGCGGAAGCCGACCCGGTGGCGGCGGCGCAGCCGCAGCAGTTCGATCAGCGCGGTCACCGTCACCCCGACCGGGCCGACCAGCAGTCCGGCCAGGGCCGCCGCGCCGCTCGTCGTGGCGCCCTTGGTGTCGACCAGGGTGACGTGCCCGATCAGGGTGAGCCAGACCAGCAGCACCGCGACCAGGGGCCGTACCAGCGGGTGCCCCCGCACCGCGAAGGAGTTGCGGTGGATCAGGTACACCGTGGGGAGGGTGAACGCCGGCACCCAGGTCGCCATGAGCAGATGCAGCCCGGCGGTGTTGCCGATGTACGCGCCGGGGTCGGACTCCGCCATCAGCAGGAAGCCCACGAAGGTGACCGCACCGGTGAACAGCGGCCGGGCCACCAGGCGCCCCACCCGCCGCCTGGTCCCGGCCCGGGCCAGCAGCACCAGCGCCCCACACGCGAGCAGCAGCGCGATCGGCCCGGTGACCAGCAGCACGATGCTGTCCCCGAACGAGTCATTGAACAGCTCGTTGGCGGAGGCCCCGTTCGCCAGGCGCACCACCAACAGGATCGTGCCGAGGCCGAACAGCGCCCGGGCCCACATCAGCCGCTCCACCAGCGGGTCGAGCGTCTGCGCCACCAGCTGGGTGGCCAGCGGCTGCAGCAGCGGATCCAGCAGTTCCGCCCCCGCCACCGCCGCGACCCCGGAGGCCGACATCCGCATCATCCGGTAGGGCCCGTAGATCCGGCTCGCCAGCCGCCAGGGCAGCAGCACGTCGAGCGCCCACTCCCGTGGCGCCCGTCGCGGCTGCGGCGGCTGCCGGTAGGGCGGCCGGTCGTACGCGGCGGCGAGGTCTCCCGGCGTCACCAACCTGCCCATGGCAGCCTCCCGATCCGTCGGATGCCCTCGCACGTCGAAGCGCTGACACCGTGCCAGCTTGCCGCGCCCCGCGCAATCGGATAAGCCGCATCCGCCCGGGCCCCGCCGAACAGGGCCGGCCGGGCCCGGAGCCGGTGCGGGTCAGCTCGCGGCCGGAGTAACCCACTCGACGAGTTCGATCACCACGCCGTTGGGGTCGGTGACCTGGAACAGCCGCTCGCCCCAGGGCTCCTCGCGCAGCGGCAGGGTGATCCCGACGCCCTCCGACCGCAGCCGGTCCTGCTCCCCGGCCAGGTCGTCGACGGTGAAGACGACGAGCACGCCGGCGGCGCGCTGGTCGCGGAAGTCCTCGGGGAGGACGTCGAGGCCCCGGCGCAGGTAGATGACGTTCATCCCGGCGTCCTCGCGGCCGAGCGAGACGAAGCCGTCCGCGGCCATCTGCTCCTGGAAGCCGAAGTGCTCGACGAGGAAGGCCGCGGAGGCGGCGGGGTCCTCGACGGTGAGCGAGACGGCAGAGCTGTTGATCTTCAAGACGAGTCCTCTCGACGACAGACGACAGACCACAGACGACAGAGGTCGGCGACAAAGGTCAGCGATTCTCCGTACGACGTACACTATACATAGTACGGAGAATCGCTGTGACAGGATTCCCGCATGGCCACGAACCGGAGCGGAGCAGGAGACCCGGCCCGCACCCTCGCCCTGCTGTGGGGGACACCGACCACCCCGGCCGGCCGGCGCGGACCCCGCCAGGCGCACTCGCCGGCCGAGATCGCCACCGCGGCCGTCGAACTCGCCGACGCCGAGGGCGTCGAGGCCGTCACCATGCGCCGCGTCGCCCAGGCACTCGGCCTCTCCCCGATGGCCCTCTACACCTACGTCCCCGGCAAGGCCGAACTCCTCGACCTGATGCTGGACACCGTGTACGCCCGGATGCCGCGCAGCACGCCCGCCGACGACGGCTGGCGCGCCCGGGCCACCGCCGTCGCCGACGACAACCTCGCCCTGCATCGCGCCCACCCCTGGATGGCCGCCGTCCCCACCAGCCGCCCGCCGCTCGGCCCCGGCCTGATGGCCAAGTACGAGTACGAGCTGCGCGCCCTGGACGGCACCGGCCTGGACGACGTCGAGCTGGACGCCGCGCTGACCCACCTGCTGGGCTTCGTGCAGACCTGCGCCCGGATGGCCGCCGACGAGCGGGCCGCCCGGCAGGACAGCGCGATGAGCGACGAGCAGTGGTGGGCGGGCAACGCCGAACTCCTCGCCCGGGTCTTCGATCCGGAGCGCTACCCGACCGCCGCCCGGGTCGGCGCGGCCGCCGGCGCCGCCCACGGCGGCGCGTACAGCCCCTCCCACGCCTACGAGTTCGGCCTCGGCCGGGTCCTGGACGGGCTCGCCGCCCTGATCCGGGACCGCCGCCGCCCGCAGTAGCAGCCCCGCCCTCGCCCCGCCCTCGCAGCCCCGGGCGACCCAACTCACCCTGCCCGCCCGGGAGTCGGCCGGGCCGAGCCGCCACGCCCGCCTCCCGCCGCGCACCGTTACACAGCCGATGGGCGGCCGTGACACGACCGGCCGGGGACCGCGACACGGCCCTCCTAACGTCGCTGTCGACGCCCCGGCCGAAGAGGCCGGAAGGCATCCGCGACGCGAACGACCGCGTCAGGCGCCGACGACGGACGTCCGCGACCGCATCACGAGCGACCCTTCCGAGACCGACGCAGCACCCACGAGGAGAACCACCGCATGAGCACGAGCAGGAGCCGCACCTTCCGCTCCCCCGCCCGCCGCGTCCTGGCGGTCTGCGCCCTGACCGGCGCCGCCCTGCTGACCACCATGACCACCGGTCAGGCCTGGGCCGACGAAACCCCCAAGCCCGTCGCCGCCACCCCCACCGCCACGCCCTCCGCGGCCGCCACCCCCACCGCCGCTCCCGCCCCCGCCGGCAAGGACAGCGGCCCGGCCGTCTCCCCCGCGAGGACCGCCACCCCCTCGCCGATGGCGCCGGGCGGCGCCCAGCCGCAGGTCCGCGAAGTGCCGAAGGGCGCCGCGAAGGCCGGCGACGGCTCCGGGGCCGGCTCCGACAGCTCCGGCCTGATGCTGGCGAGCGGCGGCGCCGTCGCCGCCGTCGGCGCCGGTGCGCTGGGCTTCGCCGTCCTGCGCCGCCGCGCCGGTGCGCGCGGCTGACACCGGTCCCGAGCCCGCCGGGCACCCCGGCGCCCTTCCCCCGGTCCCGGCCGGCGGGGGAAGCGGCGCCGGGGCCGCCCCGCCGGCCGGGACCGGGAGGCACCGCGAGGACCGCCCCGGCGGCCGCGGCCGGGGCAGGCGCCGCGCCGCCCGCCCCGGCCCGAGCGTCCGGCGCCGTACGGCCTTCGGCACGGCCGGCCTGCTCTGCCTGGTGCTCGGCACCTCGCTGGCGCTGTCCGGCCGGGGCGGGAGCCCGGTGGTGCGGATCGAGACCTCCGGCCACAGCGCCGCGGACGCCCCGCCCCCGCCGGCCCGCTCCACCCCGGCGCCGCCCGTCGCCGCCTCGCCGCCGACCCGGCTGCTGATCCCCGCCGCCGGGGTGGACGCGCCGGTGTCCGGCCTCGGCCTGAACCCGGACGGGACGGTCGAGGTGCCGGCCGCCGACCACGGCGACGAGGTCGGCTGGTACCGCAACGGCCCCACCCCGGGCGAGACCGGCCCGGCCGTCCTGATCGGGCACTACGACACCGTGCGCGGCCCGGCGGTGTTCCGGAACGTGCCGAAGCTGAAGGCCGGCGACCTGATCCGGGTCCGGCGCGCGGACGGCGGCACCGTCGACTTCAAGGTCCGCACGCTGATCCAGGCCGCCAAGGACCGCTTCCCCACCGAGCAGGTCTACGGCGACACCCCCGCGCCCGCCCTCCGGCTGATCACCTGCGGCGGGCGGATCGGCGCGGACGGCCACTGGACGGACAACATCATCGTCCTGGCGGACCCGGCCTGACCGCGCGCGAGAACGCCCGCCCCGGAACCGCCGACCGCTTCCGGCACGACCTACCACCGAAGCGAACAGCCGGAACCCGGAACCACCCCCACCGGGCCGGCCCGACCAGGAGGACGCGCACCGACCGTGGCAGCAGCACCCCGACCCCGCCGCCGGCCGGGCGCCGTCCCGGTGACCGTGTCGGCCGCCCTGGCCGGCCTCCTCGCGCTCGCCGCCCTGCTCCTCGGCCGGGAGACCCCCGGCGGCCTGCGGGACGGCGGCCCCGTCCAGGCCGCCACCCCGCCGTCCGTCGCCAGACCGCTGTGGCCCGGCCTGGCCACCGCCCCGCCGCCGGTCCCGGCCACCGCCACCACCCCGCAGGCGCCGCCGCAGCCCGTCCCCGACCTGACCGTCCCCGGGCACGACCTCACCGCCGTCGACGTCCGCGCCCTGCTCGCCAAGGACCCGGCGCTCACCGCCGACGAGCGGCGCGCGCTCGACTCCTGCGCCGGGTGCGAGGTCCGCGCGCCGGAGTTCCGCGACCTCACCGGGGACGGCCGGCCGGAGCTGATCACCGCCGTCGTCACCACCGGACCGATCGTGCTGCACGTCTACACCCTCGCCGGGGACCGCGTCCTGCCCATCCTGCAGGTGCGCGTCCAGAGCGGGTTCAGCGCCGAGACCGTCGACTCCGACCTGTGGCTGCGCGAACCGACCAGCACCACCACCCGCACCAGCAGCCACTACCGCTGGGACGGCACCAGGCTCGCCCCGCTGGAGCAGCGGGTGGACGCGACCGGCCTGCTCCCGCCCACCGGCCCGGCCGTCGAACCGGCGAACGGCACCGCGGTGCGGCCGGTCCGCCCCACGCCGACCGCCACCCCCGTCCCGGTCCCGGCGCCCGCCAGGACCGCCGCCCCCTCTCTCCCCGCCGTGTCCCCGGAAGCGAAGCGATGACTCCCGCAGCCACCCCCGCAGCCACCCCCGCCGCCACCCCGGCGGCCGCCCCGGCCCAGCCGCACATCCTCCTGGTCGAGGACGACGAGGTGATCCGCGAGGCCACCCGGATGGCCCTGGAGCGCTACGGCTTCCCCGTCACCACGGCCGCGGACGGCCTGGAGGGCCTGGAGGCCTTCCACGCCGTCCGCCCCGACCTGCTCCTGCTGGACGTCATGCTGCCGCTGCTCGACGGGGTCGGCCTGTGCCGCCGGATCCGCGAGGAGAGCCAGCTGCCGATCCTGATGATGTCGGCGCGCACCGACCCGGTGGACGTGGTGTCCGGCCTGGAGGCCGGCGCGGACGACTACGTGGTCAAGCCCTTCGAGAGCGCCGTCCTGGTCGCCCGGATCCGTACGGTGCTGCGCCGCATCCCCGTCGCCCCCACCACCGCCGACCTCCCGCAGCGCGAGGCCCCGGCCGAAACGCCGCCGTCCCCCGTGCCCGCCACCCTGCGCAGCTTCGACGGCCTGCAGGTGGACACCGACAGCATGGAAGTCCGGGTGCACGGCCGCCTCGTCCCGCTCACCCCCACCGAACTGCGGCTCCTGCTGGAGTTCACCGCCGCCCCCGGCATCGTGCTGGAGCGCACCACCCTGCTCGAACGCGTCTGGGACTACGAGTGGGGCGCCGACACCCGGGTCGTCGACGTCCACGTGCAGCGGCTGCGCGCCAAGATCGGCGCCGACCGGATCGAGACCGTCCGCGGCTTCGGCTACAAGCTGCGGCGCCCGGCATGACCCTGCGCCGCCAGATCGCCACCGCCGTCGCCGCCATCTCCGTGCTGGTCGCGGTGGCCGTGGGCCTGCTGGTCCACCGGGCGATGATCCGCCAGCACGTCGACCAGGCCCGCACCGCCTCGCTCACCGTCCTCGACTCGGCCCTCACCGGCTACACCCGCGGCGACCGGACCGCCGGGCCGGGCAGCACCGTGAACGACCCGGCCCTGCCCGACCGGCTGCGCACCCTCGCCGCCGGCGGCCACCGCGGCACCCTGCTCGCGGCGGACGGGCCGGGCGAGTCGATGTGGGCAGCCGCCCCGGTCCGGGACGGCGTGCTCTCCGTCCGGGTCGACTTCACCCAGGACCGCCGGGCCATCGCCGACCTGGACCGGATCATCCTGATCACCGTCGTCGCCGCGGTCTTCACCACCGTGCTGGCCGGCGTCCTGGTCGCCGACCGGATCAGCCGCCGGCTGCGCACCGCCGCCACCGCCGCCCGGGGCATCGCCGCCGGCGGCACCGACACCCGGATCGGCGAACTCGTCGACGGCCGGGACGAGGTGGCCGACCTGGCCGCCGCCGTCGACCTGATGTCCCGCACCCTGCACCGCCGGCTGGAGGACGAGCAGCGCTTCACCGCCGACGTCGCCCACGAACTGCGCACCCCGCTCACCGGCCTGGTCACCGCCGCCGAACTCCTGCCGCCCGGCCGCCCCACCCAGCTCGTGCAGAACCGGGTCCAGGCGCTGCGCGGCCTGGTCGAGGACCTCCTGGAGGTCTCCCGCCTGGACGCCGACGCCGAGGCCCCCGACCTCTCGGCCGTTCCGCTGGAACGCGCGGTGCGGCGCACCGTCGGCCTCACCGGACTGGACGTCACCGTCGAGGTCGCCGGGGACCGCCAGGTCCGCACCGACCTGCGCCGCCTCGACCGGATCCTCGGCAACCTGCTGCTCAACGCGCACCGCCACGGCGCCGGCCCGGTCCTGCTGCACGTCGACGGCCACCGCATCACCGTCCGCGACCACGGCCCCGGCTTCCCCGACGACCTGCTCCGGCACGGCCCCCAGCGCTTCCGCACCAATGCCCCCGAACGCGGCCGCGGCCACGGCCTGGGCCTCACCATCGCCACCGGCCACGCCCGCGTCATCGGCGCCGCCCTCACCTTCGCCAACCACCCGGCCGGCGGCGCCCTGGCGACCCTCACGCTCCCCGAGGACTGACCCCGGCCCCGCGCCGGATCGAGGCCGATACGCATGAGGTCCGGCGCCCTCGGGGCACCGGACCTCATCCGTATGTGGAGCGCCAGGCCCGGGTTGCACGGACTCTTCCTACTGAAAGTAGGACGTGCTCTGGTAGCACCGCTGACGCCTGACGAAGGGTTGACTCCTTCGCGACGAAGAGAAACCTACCAGCTCAACGGCCGTACGACGAAACGGCCCTGGCCCGAACGGAGAGGCGGTGCCGAATGAGGCAGTCGCGGACGAACGGTTTCGACGAGTTCGTCGCGGCCCGCCGGTCGACCTCCCGACCTCGCTTCCGACGCCCACGGGCCGGTGCGGGTCCCCCCGCACCGGCCCTCGTCAACCGGCGCCGCCGACTTACTCGTTCGGCACCGTGGCGTACCGCGCCGTGCCCTCGGCCATCTGCCGCAGCGCGTCCTTGCGGTCCCGCTTCGACAGCTTGTCGATGTACAGCGTCCCGTACAGGTGGTCGGTCTCGTGCTGCAGGCAGCGGGCGAAGAAGCCGGTGCCCTCGACCCGGATCGGCTTGCCGTCCTTGTCGACGCCGGTCACCGCGGCGTAGTCGGGGCGCGGCAGCTCGGCGTACGCGGTGGGGACGGACAGGCAGCCCTCGTTGCCGTCGTCGAGCACCCGGCGACGGTCGGCCGGGTACTCCTCCAGCACGGGGTTGATCACGTGGCCGATGTGGCGCACGCCCTCGTCGTCCGGGCAGTCGTAGACGAAGACCTTCAGGTCGACGCCGATCTGGTTGGCGGCGAGGCCGACGCCCTCGGCGGCGTACATCGACTGGAACATGTCGTCGACCAGCGCGGACAGTTCGCCGTCGAAGGCGGTGACCGTCTTGACCTCGCGGTGCAGAACCGGGTTGCCGACGACGGTGATCGGACGGGCGGTGCCCTTGGTCAGGTCGGGCTCCTCGCCCATCACCTTCACGGGGGCCTCGGGCGCCGCCCCCTCCACGTCGTGCTCGTGGTCGTGCCCGTGCTGCTCGGCCTGCTCCGCCATGTCTTCCGCTTCCGTCGGTCTACGCGTACCTCACCAGGGTACTCAGCGGGCTCAGCAGACCTCTTCGAGATCCCGGTACGCGCGGCTGCCCGGCGCGGCCGCCACCCAGCGGTCCAGCAGGGTGCGGACCAGGTGCGCGGGCGCGGCGATCCCGCACTCGCGCTCGACCAGCCAGGACATCCCGGCGGCGCCGCCCTGGCTGAGGTGGCTGAGGTGCCCGGGGTGGGCGGCGTCCCCGTCGTCGTGCGGGTCGTGGTGGGCGGCGAGGCCGTCGTCGGCGGCCATCCGGCTCTCCGAGCAGGCCCGGCACAGCAGCCGCACCGAGGACGTCCAGTCCTCGGCCGCGTACCCGGCGTCGGCGACCAGCCGCTCCAGCGCGTCCCGGTCGCTGGCGGTGGCGGCCTGCAGCAGCACCACGTAGGTCGGCACCGGCGAGGGCGCCCACAGCTCGATCTCGTCGAAGACGGGGTAGGCGACCCCGTCGGTGACCCGCTCGCCGTGCGGGGCGCCGTCGTGCAGCACCACCTCGCCCCAGCGGCGGCCGGAGGACGGCAGCGGGATGGACAGCACCTCGATCCGGGCCGGGTCCAGCCGGCGGCCCCAGACCACCTCGGACTCGCCGTCCGGGGAGAGCCGCACCGGGGTGGTGCCGAGGTCGAGGGCGACCGGGCCGGTCTCGCCGGGGCCGCCGGGCAGCCGCAGGCCGTACGCCTGCCAGGCGCGGCGGGCCAGCGGCCAGTCCTGCAGGGCGGTGGCGGTGATGCCGAGGTTCCACCAGTCGGGGGCGCCGTGCTCGCGGTCGAGCAGGGCGACGGCGCGCAGGCCGGCCGAGCGGGCCTGCTCCCAGTCGCGGCGGAACTTGTGCAGCAGGGCGAGGTTGAACCAGGAGTCGGACAGCCAGGGCTCCAGGTCGGCGGCCATCACCAGCAGCGCGCCGGCGTCCTCGTAGCGGCCGTCGCCGATCAGCGTGAAGGCCCGGTCGGTCGTCTGCCGCCAGGTGGCGGACGGCCGGTGCCGTGCCCGGTGGAAGATCCTCACGTTCGTCCCTGCCGTCGTCGTCCGCTCAAGTCCCGGTGCGCACCGCCCCGGTGGCGCCCCGTGGTGCCCGGGGCGGCGCCCGGAGCCCGGTGCCCCGGGTCGGTGTTCCACGCTACGACCGCATCCAACCACGCCCGCCCCCGCCCGCGCTCCCCACCGCCGAGGTTGGGGCCCGCCCTCCCCAGCCTGCCCGTCCGGGGCCGCCGCCTCAACCCGTGCCGGGTCCCGCAGGCCCGGGGGCCGCGCGGACCGGGGCCTCAGCGCGCCTGTCCGCCCACCCGGGCCAGCGCGTCCACCACCCGCGCGTCGTAGACCCGCCCCCGGCCCAGCCGCAGCACCTCCAGCGCCTCCAGCCGCCCGACCGCCTCGCCCAGGCCCCGGCCGCGGGCGGCGGTCAGCAGGTCGTCGTGGGCGTTGGCGACCCGGATGATCCGGGCGGCGAGCGGGACGGGGCCCTCGCCGCCAGCCGTCCCGGCGCACGGGTCGGCCAGCCGGGCGACCTGCTCGGCGACCTGCCGGGGCACCCCGGTGCGGCTGATCACCTCGCTGCCCAGGCGGGCGATCCGCTGCTGCTCGGCGCAGGGCAGCACGGCGGTCGCGCCGTCCGGCACCGGTTCGACCAGGGACAGCTGGCCGACGTCGTGCATCAGCGCCGCGTACTCCAGCAGGGCCAGCTCGCGGGTGCCCAGGCCCAGCTCCCGGCCGAGCGCGCACGCCGTGTCGGCGACCCGGCGGGCGTGCCCGTGCGGGGTGTAGCCGGCCACCTCGGTGGCGCGGGCCAGCGAGGCGATGGTCTGCCCGGTGGTGGCGCGCACGGCGGCGGCCCGCCGGAACGACACCTGGGCGAGCAGCAGCGGGGTGCAGAACAGCGGCAGCGCCCACAGCCCGACCTCGCCGGCCGCGAGGCTGACCAGCATGCCGGTGGCGACGATCGCCGAGCCGATCCCGAACAGCGAGCGCAGCTCGTCCTCCAGCGCGGCGGGGAAGCGCAGCCCGGTCGCCGAGCGCCGCAGCACGGCGGCCAGGGTGGCGTCGCAGAGCGCGGCGAGCGCGGCGACGGCGGTCAGGAACACCCCGTAGGCGGGGCCGTCCGGGGAGAACCGGTCGACCAGGCCGCCGTTGTAGAGCGGCTGGAAGATCGCGGCGGCGAAGCCGACCCCGAGCAGCCGGCGGGCGGCGCTGTCCCGGCGGGCCGGGTCGGCCCACGGCGGGCGCCGGTGCGGGCGGGGGCGCCCGGGGCGGGCCGAGGCGAGGCCGGGCAGCCAGGCCAGCGCCAGTCCGGCCCCGGTGACGGCGACCACCTGGAGGGTGCCGTGCGCGGTCGGCAGCCCGCGCAGCGGTCCGAGCAGGGCGTACGCCAGCGCGCCGGCGGCGCCGATGGGCGCCTGTTCGCGGTCCCCCGGAAGAGTGATCCGGACGCACTCGCCGAGCGCGACCAGCGCGGTGAACGCCAGCGCGACCGCCGGTTCCGCGAGCCCGCGCACGGCGACCGCGCCCAGCGCGAGCGCCAGCAGCGCCGCCGCGGCCGCGTGCACCGCCCGCACCGTCCCGGCCCCGCCCGCCGTCCGGGCCCCGCCCGCCGTCCGGGTCGGGCGCGCGGCCCGGGCCGCGCGCCCCCGCGGCCCGGTCACGGCTGCCCGGCCATCGGCGTGCTCCCGCCCTGGGCGGGCACCCGGCCCGGCGCCGCCCGAGCCGGCTCGGGCACCCCGAGCGGGATGTCCGGCACCGCCCGGATGACCTCCTCGGGCGGCGGCAGCACCGGCTGCCAGTCGTGCACGGCCAGCGCGTCGATCAGCGCCCGCACCATCACCGGGTCGAACTGGCTGCCCGAGCAGCGCTCCAGCTCCGCGACGGCCTCGGTGACGGGCCGTCCGCGCCGGTAGGAGCGGGTGGAGGTCATCGAGTCGAAGGCGTCGGCGACGGAGATGATCCGGGCGAACTCGGGGATCCGCTCGCCGGCCAGGCCGCTCGGGTAGCCGCGCCCGTCCATCCGCTCGTGGTGGTGCAGGATGCCGGCGTGCGCCTCGCCGAGGAAGTCGATCCCGCGCACCAGCTCGTACCCGTACACCGGGTGGACCTCCACGGCCCGGCGCTCCTGCTCGGTGAGGGGACCGTTTCTGCGCAGCAGTTCGGTGGCCACGCCCAGCTTGCCGACGTCGTGCAGGATCCCGGCGAAGCGCAGGGTGCGCAGCCGCTCGGGCTCCATGCCGAGCTGACCGGCGATCAGCACCGAGGCCCGGCCGACCCGTTCGCTGTGGCCCCGGGTGTACGCGTCCTTGATCTCCACCGCCTGCACCAGGGACTGCACGGTCGCCTGGTGGGCGTCCCGCTCACGCTGCCCCTGGGCGAACACCCAGGCCGAGATGGACAGCGGCAGCAGCGCCAGCAGCGCGGCGAACGCCCCGTACGGGCCCTGCCACAGCACCGCGACCATCAGCCCGCCGGCCGCGTGCACCAGCACCGGCAGCCCGCACACCGAGCGGGCCCCGCGCAGCAGCACACCGGGGCGCCGCCCCTCGGTGAGCATCAGCATCCCGCCCACCAGCACCCCGTTGACCAGGCAGAACGCCGCGACGGCGGCGAAGCCGGGCAGCAGCGCGGCCGGGAAGCGGGAGCCGAGCAGCAGCTCCGGGCCGCGCAGCAGGTGGAAGACGACCGAGGAGGCGAAGGCGCACAGCGCGAGCTGCGAGCCGTTGAACAGCTGCCGGCGCCGGATGCCCGGCGCGATCGGCCCGCCGAGCAGCGCGGCCGGCACGGCGACCAGCGCGGCGGCGGCCGGCGGGAGCATCAGCACCCCGGCGAACAGCACCGGGAAGAAGGCGTTCGCCCCGGGCCGGGCGGGCGCGCGCTCGGGGAGCGCGGGGCGCAGCAGGGCCCGGCGCACGAGGCGCAGGCAGGGCGTCCGCAGGCCCTGGGCGAGCGACTCCCAGCAGCCGTGCAGGAAGGAGAGCAGGACCACCTTCGGCCAGTCCACCGGGGCGGCGAGCCAGCGCGGCACCCCGGGCGCGAGGTGGGCCGGCAGCAACGGCAGCAGACAGCACAGGGCCGCCACCGGGACGGCCACCGCGTAGCGCGCCGCGCCGGGCGCCAGGGGTTCGCCTCCACTGTCGGTAGCGATTTCGACCTCCCCGCCGTCCGGGCCCGCGTTGCCTCAGCACGCCGGCCAACCGGCGGTGAGCGTCCGTCAGGAGGATAGGGCGCTCGTCGGGCGCGGGGACGCATGATCGCGCAATGGCGCAGTTGGCGCACCGCCAACTCACTCGAACGAGTGAGGGCGCACGCGAGCAGAACGGGAGCGGCCCCGGGAGCACGTGCTCCCGGGGCCGCTGGACACCCGGTTCGAACCGTCCGGCAGGCGTCACCGACGCACTGCTCCACCCGGCCGACCACCCCGCACGGCCGTCACCGACCGTGACCACAGGGCCGGGAGCGGCCCCGCCGGCGTCACTCCGCCGGTGCGCCGGCCTCGACCGGCTCGCCCTCCGCCGCCAGGCTCGGCGCCGGCCGGGCGGACTCGACGTGGACCTCCGCCGAGGCGGCCTCGACGACCACCGGCTCGCCCGAACGCTGCCCGGCCCGGATCGAGTCGATCCTGGCCAACACCTTGCCGCGCAGGTCGGCCGGGGTGTCGTCGCACCCGCAGGAGCGCTTGATCAGCGCCTTGATCGCCTGCTCCAGCCCGTACTGCTTCAAGCACGGCGAGCACTCGTCGAAGTGCTCGCGCAGCTTGGCGCAGTCGCCCTCGGCCATCTCGTTGTCGAGGAATTCATAGAGGTGGTCGAGGACCTCGCCACACTCGGTTTCGTGCGGATCGCCGCAGCTCATGAGCCCGAGCCCTTCGCTTCCTGCCCTGCCCCGCTGCCGGCCGGGACGAGCCCGCGCTCACGGGCGTAATCCTCCAGCATGCCGCGCAGCTGACGACGGCCGCGGTGCAGCCGGGACATCACCGTACCGATGGGAGTACCCATGATGTCCGCGATCTCCTTGTACGCAAAGCCTTCTACGTCCGCGAGATAGACGGCGATCCGGAATTCCTCCGGGATGGCCTGGAGCGCGTCCTTGACGTCACTGTCGGGGAGGTGGTCCAGGGCCTGGGTCTCGGCCGAACGCAGACCGGTCGACATGTGCGACTCGGCGCGGGCCAGCTGCCAGTCCTCGATCTCCTCCGCCGCGGTGCGCTGCGGCTCCCGCTGCTTCTTGCGGTACGAGTTGATGAACGTGTTGGTGAGGATGCGGTACAGCCAGGCCTTGAGGTTCGTGCCCTCACGGAACTGGTGGAAGGACGCGTACGCCTTCGCGAACGCCTCCTGGAGCAGGTCCTCCGCGTCGGCCGGGTTGCGCGTCATGCGCAGCGCCGCCGAGTACATCGGATCCAGGTAGCCCAGGGCGTCGCGCTCGAAGCGCTCCCGCCGGGCCTGCTCGCTCTCCTCCGCCGACACCCGGAAGGTGTCCTCGCCGATCGCCTCGGCCAGCTCCTCACCGGTGAGCGCCTCGCCCGCGGGCATGGCCTCGTCCCGCCGGCCACGGCCCGGCTCGGCCTCGTGCTCGGTCCCGACGACCGGACCCACCTCCTCGGCATGACGAGCGCGACCCACGGCGGGCCGCCCAGAAATGGAGGATATCGGGCTGACGGGCTTCTCGCCCGCGTCGAGCCACTCCGACCACGAGGGGGAGAACGCCATGGCGGCCTCGCGCTCCTCAGGCCGTTCGGGGCACGCGATCGAACCCATCTGCCCTGCCTCTCACCGGTGACTCGTAGCTGCCGCTCACGCTGACGAAGGCGACAACCACCCGCGGCCCGCCCGCATTCCCGCCCCGGCGCGCCCCTTTCACACCAGCCGCAGCACGAAGTCCCCCACCGCCCGGCAGAGCAGCTCCAGCACCTCCTCCTGCCCCACCTCCGCCCGCTTGGGCACCTCGAAGCCGTGGTTGCCGTACGGCAGCGCCACCAGCTCGTGCCCGGGCGGCAGTTCGGGGAACTCCCCCGGCCCGCCGAACGGGTCCGCCGGCCCCTGCACCACCAGCGTCGGCAGCCCGGACCCCACCAGCTCCTCCGCCCGGCTCCTCTCCGGCCTGCCCGGCGGGTGCAGCGGGAACGCCAGCGCCACCACCCCCACCGCCCCGGTCGCCGCGCCCGTCCGGCAGGCCACCCGCGCCCCCGCGCTGCGCCCGCCGACCACCAGCGCCGGCCCCCGCGCGGCCAGCCGCTCGGCCACCGGCCGCCAGCCGAGGTCCAGCGTCCTCGGCGCGGGCGCCACCTTCCGCCCCGCCACCCGCCACGGCTGCTCCACCAGCGCCACCGTGATCCCGCGCGGCGGCAGCGCGGCGGCCAGCGCCGCCAGGTCCCGGGCCTCCACCCCGCCGCCCGCGCCGTGCCCCAGCGCCAGCACCGCCCGGGGCTCGGCCGCCCGGTGGTACGTGATCCGGGCCTCGCCCGCCTCGGTGTCCACGAGCTCGACGGTCATCCCATCCATCCCATCAGGGGTTCAGAAACGTTCAAGAAGAGTGCGGAGCTCAGAAGAGCGTGGTCTCGACCTCGGTGTACGGCTCCACGAGCTCCGGGCCGTTGTTGCGGATGTTCCCCACCGCGGGCGACACCGGCGTGGCCAGCAGCGCCCCCGGCGGCGGGGGTATCAGCAGCGGCCGCAGCCCGTCCGGGTCGGTGGACCGCGGGTCCAGCCACGCGTCCCACGAGCCCGGGTCGAGGAACAGCGGCATCCGCTCGTGGATCGGCGCCAGCAGCTCCTCCGCCTCCGTGGTCACCACCGCGAAGGTCACCAGCCACGCCCGCGGATGGTCCGCCGGCACCGTCCGGTCCCGCCAGAACTCGTACAGCCCCGCCAGCGCCAGCGGCGCGCCGTCCGCCCGGGACACGAAGAACGGCTTCTTGCGCGCCTTCCCCCGCTCCCCCGGCACCGTCTGCCACTCGTAGTAGCCGTCCACCGGCAGGATGCACCGCCGCGCCGCGAACGCCTGCCGGTACGACGGCTTCTCGTGCACGGTGTCCGCCCGGGCGTTGATCATCTTCACCGCGGTCTCCGCCGAGTTCGACCACTGCGGCACCAGCCCCCAGCGCAGCGCCCGCAACTGCCGCACCGCCCGCGGCTCGTGCTTCGCCGGCCGCTCCAGCACCACGAAGGCGCTGTTCGTCGGGGCGACGTTCCAGTTCGGGTCCAGCGTCTCCCCCGGATCCCAGAACTCCACGCCGAACAGGTCGGCGAGGTCCTCGGGCCTGCTGCTGGCTGCGAAGCGACCGCACATGCGGGCCAGCTTGCCATGCCGCCCGTCCTCACCACTTCCTCATCCCCCCGGCAGAACCACCCGCGCCCGCCCACCCGTCCCCGCATGGGAGGCTGCCCCGAACGGCCCAACCCGGCCGAGCGGCCCGATACGGCCCCGCGGCCCCGGCCGCCCCACCCGGAACCCGAGGCGGAGAGGAACCCGTGCACCCGACCAACCAGAACATCGGCGAACTGTGGGACCGGGTCACCGGCACCCAGGCCGCCCCGCCCGGCTGGCTCGTCCTCGCCACCGGCTGCGCCGCCCTGCTCGCCGTCCTCGCCCGCCCGCTCTGGCACGTCGCCCGCAACGCGATCACCATCGCCCACGAGGGCGGCCACGGCCTGGCCGCCCTCGCCACCCGCCGCAAGCTCGCCGGCATCCGGCTGCACTCCGACACCTCCGGCCTCACCCTCTCCTACGGCCGCCCCACCGGCCCCGGCATGGTCCTCACCGCCGCCGCCGGCTACACCGCCCCCGCCCTGCTCGGCCTCGGCTGCGCCGCCCTGCTCGCCGCCGACCGGATCACCCTGCTGCTCTGGCTCGCCATCGCCCTGCTGCTCGCCCTGCTGGTGCGCATCCGCAACGCCTTCGGCCTGTTCACCGTGCTGCTCGCCGGCGGCGCCTTCTTCCTCGTCTCCTGGTTCGGCACCCCCGAGGTCCAGGCCGGCTTCGCCTACCTCGGCTGCTGGTTCCTGCTCTTCGGCGCCGTCCGCCCGGTCCTGGAACTGCAGCACCAGCGCCGCATCGGCTGGGCCCGCGACTCCGACGCCGACCAGCTCGCCCGGCTCACCCACGTCCCCGCCCTCGCCTGGGTCACCGTCTTCCTGCTCACCGCCCTCGCCTGCCTCGCCCTCGGCGCCTCCTGGCTCCTCCAGCCCCGGTGACCGCGCAGCCGTCCCGCCATGCGGGCCGGCGCCGGAACCCCCCTGCCCCGCGGCCTAGACTGGCCCCCATGACCGAGACCCTGTGGCCCGCCCCCGTCGCGACCACCCCCGTGGACGCCACCGTCACCATCCCCGGCTCGAAGTCGGTCACCAACCGGGCCCTGGTGCTGGCGGCACTCGCCGACGAGCCCGGCTGGGTGCGCCGCCCGCTGCGCAGCCGCGACTCCCAGCTGATGGCGGACGGTCTGCGCGCCCTCGGCGTCGGCATCGAGGAACAGGTCAACAACGACTCCGGCGGCTACGGCGGCGGCGAGGCCTGGCGGGTCATCCCCACCCCCGCCCTGCTCGGCCCGGCCACCGTCGACGTCGGCAACGCCGGCACGGTCATGCGCTTCCTGCCCCCGCTCGCCGTCCTCGCCGACGGCCCCGTGCACTTCGACGGCGACCCGCGCAGCCACGAGCGCCCCCAGCACGGCGTCATCAACGCCCTGCGCGCGCTCGGCGCCCGGATCGAGGACGACGGCCGCGGCACCTTCCCCTTCACCGTGCACGGCACCGGCGGCCTGGACGGCGGCCCGGTCGAGCTCGACGCCTCCGCCTCCTCCCAGTTCGTCTCCGCCCTGCTGCTCTCCGGCGCCCGCTACCGGCAGGGCGTCGAGGTCCGGCACGTCGGCGGCCCGGTGCCGTCGCTGCCGCACATCCGGATGACCGTCGAGATGCTCCGCAAGGCCGGCGTCCAGGTCGACGCCCCCGAGGACGGCGGCGAGAAGGACGTCTGGCGGGTCACCCCCGGCGCCCTGATCGGCCGCGACCTCGTCGTCGAGCCCGACCTCTCCAACGCCGCCCCGTTCTTCGCCGCCGCCCTCGCCACCGGCGGCCGGGTCACCGTCCGCGACTGGCCCAAGCACACCACCCAGCCCGGCGACCAGCTCCGCGAGCTGTACACCCGCATGGGCGGCGCCTGCGAATTCACCGACGAGGGCCTGCAGTTCACCGGCACCGGCCGCATCCACGGCATCGAGGCCGACCTGCACGACGTCGGCGAGCTCACCCCGGTGATCGCCGCCGTCGCCGCCCTCGCCGACTCCGAGTCCCACCTGTACGGCATCGCCCACCTGCGCCTGCACGAGACCGACCGGCTCGCCGCCCTCGCCAAGGAGATCAACGACCTCGGCGGCGACGTCACCGAGACCGAGGACGGCCTGCGGATCCGCCCCCGCCCGCTGCACGGCGGCGTCTTCCACACCTACGAGGACCACCGCCTGGCCACCGCCGGCGCCGTCATCGGCCTCGCCGTGCCCGGTGTCCGGGTCGAGAACATCGCCACCACCGCCAAGACCCTGCCCGACTTCCCGCAGATGTGGGCGGACCTGCTCGGCGAAGCGGCGGCGGGCAGCTGAGCGGAGACTGAAGCCATGCGCCGCTACGGCAAGGACGCCGACGAGGACGACATCCGCAACCGCCCCGCCCGCCGGGGTTCCCGGCCGCGGACCCGCATCCGGCCCAAGCACGAGGACGCCGCCGAGGCGATGGTGCTCACCGTCGACCGCGGCCGGCTGACCTGCCTGGTCGACCCGGGAACGAAGCAGGAACGCGAGGTCGTCGCCATGAAGGCCCGCGAACTGGGCCGCAAGGGCGTGGTCGTCGGCGACCTCGTCGGCCTCGTCGGCGACCTCTCCGGGGACGCCGACACCCTCGCCCGGATCGTCCGGGTCGAGGAGCGCAGCTCCGTCCTGCGGCGCACCGCGGACGACGACGACCCGTACGAGCGGATCGTCGTCGCCAACGCCGACCAGCTCGCCATCGTCACCGCCCTCGCCGACCCCGAGCCCCGCCCCCGGCTGATCGACCGCTGCCTGGTCGCCGCCTACGACGCCGGCATGGAACCGCTGCTGGTCCTCACCAAGTCCGACCTCGCCCCGGCCGAGCCGATGCTGGAGTCCTACGCCCCGCTCGGCATCACCTACGTGGTCACCCGCCGGGACGAACTGGAGACCACCGGCGCCGAGGCCGTCCGCGAGCACCTGCGCGGCCTGTCCACCGTCTTCATCGGCCACTCCGGCGTCGGCAAGACCACCCTGGTCAACGCCCTCGTCCCGGACCGCCAGCGGCAGACCGGCCGGGTCAACGCCGTCACCGGCCGCGGCCGGCACACCACCGTCTCCGCCCTCGCCCTGCGCCTGCCCCCGCCGCCCGGTGCCAGGCCCGGCTCGAAGAAGGCGCTCGACACCGGCTGGGTGATCGACACCCCGGGCTTCCGCTCCTTCGGCCTGTCCCACATCGACCCGTCCCGGGTCATCCACGCCTTCCCCGACCTGGAGCCCGGCACCGTCGACTGCCCGCGCGCCTGCAGCCACGACGAACCGGACTGCGCCCTGGACGCCTGGGTCGCGGACGGCCACGCCGAGGGCGCCCGGCTCTACTCGCTGCGCCGCCTGCTGGCCAGCAAGGAGGCCCGCGAGGGCGACTGACGCCCCGGCTTCCCCGGCCGTTCGAGGTGTCGGACCGCGCCCGCCTGGCGATCATAGGAAGGTCGGGCCGGCGCGGGCCCGGCCCGTCGATCGACAGGGAGGGCACGGATGGCATGGGCCCTGGTGATCCTGGCCGGCCTGCTGGAGACCGGCTTCGCGATCAACCTCAAGCTCAGCGAGGGTTTCACCAAGCTCTGGCCCACCATCAGCTTCTGCGTGTTCGCCCTCGGCAGCTTCGGCCTGCTCACCCTCTCCCTCAAGAGCCTCCCGGTCGGCCCCGCCTACGCGGTGTGGACGGGCATCGGCGCGGCCGGCACCGCGATCTACGGCATGGCCTTCCTGGACGAGACCACCTCGGTGCTCAAGGTCGTCTCCATCTCCCTGGTGATCGCCGGCGTCATCGGCCTCCAGCTCAGCGGCACGGCCCACTGACGCTGCTCCTCGCCGACTCGCCTGGGCTAGGGTCTTGCCCATGGCCGACTACCACGACGATCTCCGACTCGCCCACGTCCTCGCCGACTCGGCCGACTCGGTCACCCTGGAGCGCTTCCGGGCCCTCGACCTGAAGGTCGAGACGAAGCCCGACCTCACCCCCGTCAGCGACGCCGACAAGGCCGCCGAGGAGCTGGTCCGCAGCGTCCTGCAGCGCGCCCGCCCGCGCGACGCCGTCCTGGGCGAGGAGTTCGGCCTGCAGGGCTCCGGCCCGCGCCGCTGGGTGATCGACCCGATCGACGGCACCAAGAACTACATCCGCGGCGTCCCGGTCTGGGCCACCCTGATCGCCCTGATCGAGGACGGCCCGGACGGCGTCGAGCGCCCGGTGGTCGGCATCGTCTCCGCCCCCGCGCTGCAGCGCCGCTGGTGGGCCGCCGAGGGCCTGGGCGCCTTCGCCGGCCGCAGCCTCGCCAAGGCCTCCCGGATCCACGTCTCCGGCGTCTCCCGGATCGAGGACGCCTCCTTCTCGTACTCCTCGCTGTCCGGCTGGGAGGAGCGCGGCCGCCTCGACCCGTTCCTGGACCTCACCCGGGCCTGCTGGCGCACCCGCGCCTACGGCGACTTCTGGTCCTACATGATGCTCGCCGAGGGCGCCGTCGACATCGCCGCCGAGCCCGAGCTGTCGCTGTGGGACATGGCCGCGCCGTGCATCGTCGTCCAGGAGGCCGGCGGCCGCTTCACCGGCCTGGACGGCATCGACGGCCCCGGCGGCGCCGACGCCGTCGCCACCAACGGCCTCCTGCACGAGGAGACGCTGCGGCGGCTCTCGGTCTGAGCCCCGCCCCGAGCCGAAGGGGCGCGCCGGTGCCGGAAGGGAGAAGCGACAAGCGACGGAGGAGCGCCGGAGCCCCGACCGTCGACACCGGGTCGGAGCGCCCCGGAGGCGAGCGGGCGAGCAGCAGTGCGGGCCCTGTGACCAGTGGGAGCTGGTCACAGGGCCCGCCGCTTTCCCGGTCCGGCCGCTACTGCTTGCGCAGCTCCCGGACCGCCGCCTCCAGCCGCTGCCCGTAATCGGCGTCGGCCTTGCGGAAGTTGTCGATCGCCCGCGCCACGATGTCCTCGCGGTCGGCCGAGACCTTGGCGAGGAAGCCCGCCAGGTTGGCGATCAGCCGCTGCTTCTCCTCCTCAGAGTACAGCCGGTACAGGGCGCCGGCCTGCCCGAAGTCGTCGTCCTCGGCGTGCGCGGGCGCGGCGTGGGTGCCGGTGGCCCCGGTGACGGCGGTCGCGGCCCACAGCGGGCGGCCGGTCTGCACCGGGCCGCCGAAGCTGTTCGGCTCGTAGTTCTTCTGCCGCCCGTGCCGCCCGTCGTAGAGGTGGCCGTCGCGCCCGTTGGTGCGGGCCTCGGTGGCGTGCGGGCGGTTGACCGGCAGGTGGTCGGCGTTGACGCCGACCCGGTAGCGGTGGGCGTCGGCGTAGGCGAACAGCCGGCCCTGGAGCATCTTGTCCGGGGACGGGCCGATGCCGGGCACGAAGTGCGCCGGGGAGAACACCGACTGCTCGACCTCGGCGAAGACGTTGTCGGGGTTGCGGTTCAGCTCCAGCCGGCCGATCTCGATCGGCGGGTAGTCGGCGTGCGGCCAGACCTTGGTGAGGTCGAAGGGGTTGAACCGGTAGGCGGCGGCGTCGGCCGCGGGCATGATCTGCACCTGCACCGTCCAGCTGGGGAACTCGCCGCGCTCGATCGCCTCGCGCAGGTCCCGCTGGTGGCTGTCCGGGTCCTCGCCGGCGAGGGCGTTGGCCTCGGCCTGGGTGAGGTTGCGGATGCCCTGGTCGGTCTTGAAGTGGTACTTGACCCAGAAGTGCTCGCCGGCCTCGTTCTGCCACTGGTAGGTGTGCGAGCCGTAGCCGTTCAGGTGCCGGTAGGAGGCCGGGATGCCGCGGTCGCCGAACAGCCAGGTCACCTGGTGGGTGGCCTCGGGCGACAGGCCCCAGAAGTCCCAGACGTTGTCGGCCTCCTGCGAGCCGGTGTACGGGTCGCGCTTCTGGGTGTGGATGAAGTCGGGGAACTTGACGGCGTCCTTGATGAAGAACACCGGGGTGTTGTTGCCGACGAGGTCGTAGTTGCCCTCCTCGGTGTAGAACTTCACCGCGAAGCCGCGCGGGTCGCGCACCGCGTCGGCCGAGCCGAGGTTGCCGGCCACGGTGGAGAAGCGCAGGAACACCTCGGTCCGCTTGCCGACCCCGGCGAGGAACGCCGCCCGGGTCCAGGGCGTCACGTCGGCGGTCACCGTGAAGGTGCCGTACGCGCCGGCGCCGCGGGCGTGCACCACCCGCTCCGGGATCCGCTCGCGGTTGAAGTGCGCGAGCTTCTCGAACAGCAGCTGGTCCTGGATCAGGGCCGGGCCGCCGACGCCCGCCGTCTCGGTGTTCTGGTTGTCGGCGACGGGGGCACCCGCCTCCGTGGTGAGGGTCGGGCGCAGCTCGTCCTGGGTGGTCATGGGGTGCCTCCGCGTCATCCGGTCGTGATGACACGAACCTAACTTTGGACTTTGTCCAAGTCAACACTGGAACCAATCCCGGAGCGTGACCTACTCTGGACCCATGAGCGACCTGCTGGAACGACTGCGCGCCCGCGGCTGGCGGCTGACCTCGCAGCGCCGCGTCGTGGCCGAGGTCCTCGACGGCGACCACGTCCACCTCACCGCCGACGAGGTGCACGCCCGCGCCGCCGCCCGCCTGCCCGAGATCAGCCGCGCCACCGTCTACAACACCCTCGGCGAACTCGTCGGCCTCGGCGAGGTGCTGGAGGTCGCCACCGACGGCCGCGCCCGGCGCTACGACCCCAACGCCCACCGCGCTCACCAGCACCTGGTCTGCTCCGGCTGCGGCACGGTCCGCGACGTCCACCCGCACGGCGACCCGCTCGCCGCGCTCCCCGCCGCCGAGCGGCACGGCTTCACCGTCACCGCCGCCGAGGTCACCTACCGCGGCCGCTGCCCCGGCTGCCGCCCCTGACCCGATGGTCGGGCCGCTACGCGCTCAACTCCGCGTGCAGGGCGCCGAGCAGCCGCCCGGCCCGCTCCGCCACCTCGGCCGGCCCGTAGTCGATCGCCCGCCGGCACCAGTTCTCCGCCTGCACCGGCTCGCCCCGGCGCAGCGCCAGCAGCGCCAGGCGCAGCGCCGCCCGCCCGTGCCCCGCGTCGGCGGCCCGGGTGTACCAGAGCATCGCCTCCGCCTCGCTGTCCTGCCGGGCCAGCAGCAGCCCCAGGTTGAACGCCGCGCTGCGGCTGCCCGCCTCCGCGGCCCGCCGGTACCAGCTCTCGGCGATCTCCAGCGCCCCCCGCTCGGCCGCCCGCACGCCCATCCGCACCTGCGCCCGCCGGTGCCCGGCGTCCGCCGCGAGCGCGTACCAGTGCTCCGCCTCGGCGTCCGCGTCCCCGCGCCGGTCCAGCAGCGAGGCCAGCCGGAACGCGCCCTCCGCCGACCCGCCGGCCGCCGCCTGCCGGTAGCGCTCCAGCGCGCCCGCCAGGTTGCCGCGCTGCTCCTGGACGACGGCCAGCTGCAGCGCCGCCTCGCCGTGCCCCTCGGCGGCCGCCCGCGCGTACCACTCCTGGGCCTGCTGCTGCTCGCCGCGCCCGGCGTGCAGCACGCCCAGGTTGAACGCGCCGTCCACGCTGCCCGCCTCGGCGGCCTTGGAGAACCACGGCTCGGCGCCGGACTCGTCGCCGCGCTGCAGCAGCACGACGGCCAGCGCGTTGCAGGCCTCCCGGTGCCCGGCGTACGCGGCCCGGCGGTACCACTGCTCGGCCTGCTGCTCGCGGCCGGCGCCGGCGCACAGCAGCCCGAGGTTGAAGGCGCCGTTCTGGTCGCCGGCCTCCAGCGCGGTGCGGTACCAGTGCTCGGCCTCCTTGGCTGCGCCGCGCCCGGCATGCAGGGCGCCGAGCGCGTTGGCGGCGTTGCCGTCGCCGGCCTCGGCGGCCTCCTGCCACCACTCGGCGGCGGCCGCCAGGTCCCCGGAGTCGCGCAGCAGGAAGCCGAGCGCGCAGGCGGCCCGCGCCTCGCCGTTCTGCGCGGACTGCCGGTACCAGCGGGCGGCCTCGTCCAGCAGCGCCTGGTCGCCGCCGGAGCGCTCCTCCAGGAGCACGCCCAGGCGCAGCGCGGCCCGGGCGTGGCTGCGGGCGGCGGCGGTGCGGTACCAGGCCTCGGCGGTGTCCTTGTCCCCGGCGGCCTCGCGCATCCGGGCCAGCCGGTAGGCGGCCTCGCGGTGCCCGGCGTCGGCGGAGACCTTGAACCAGCGCTCGGCCCGCACGTCGCGCCGGTGCTCCATCAGGTCGCCCAGCGCGTAGGCGCCGAGCGGGTGGCCGTGGTCGGCGGCGAAGTGCAGCCAGTACTCGGCGGCCTCCTCCTCGCCCTGGTCGCGCAGCTGCAGCCCGAGCGCGTGCGCGGCCGGGGCGCTGCCCGCCACGGCGGCCTGGCGCCACCACTGGCCGGCCTCGGCGCGGTGGCCCTGCTGGTGCAGCAGCACGCCGAGGTTGTTGGCGGCGGCGCGCAGCCCGGCGGCCGCGGCGCAGCGCAGGTAGGCCTCGGCGTCCTCCAGTTCGCCCCGGCGCAGCAGCAGGGTGCCGAGCCGGCAGGCGGCGTCCGGGTCGCCGCCGTCCGCGGCCTGCCGGTGCCGGGCCTCCAGCGCGGCGGACTCGCGGGCGGCGAGCGCCGTCTCGAAGCTGGTCGGGTCCAGGCCGGCCGGGTCGAGCGCGGCACCGGCCGGGCCGTCCGCGGCGGCGAGGCCGGCGCCCTGCGAGGCGTAGCTGCCGACCTCGGCGGAGAACTGACGGGTCGGTACGTGCACGAGGCTGTCGGGGCCGGATCCGCCGGCCGGGGGGCGCTCGGAGAGTCCGCTGGTGCGCTGGGCGGGCAGGGCTCCGGGGCGGTTCTCGGGGCTCTCGGTGCTCTCCGCCCAGGCGTCGGTGTCCGCCTCGACGGCGGCCGCCGGCTTGGCGCCCGGGCCGTACTTGCCGATCAGCCTCATGCCGACTCCCGCTCCCCCAGAGTGACGCGGCACCGCGCCCCGGCCCGTCGCCGGGGGGACTCCCGGGGGAGGCGCCGGACCGGACGACCGGTCAGCAGCCGTGCACCGTCCCCCGTGTGTCCCATCGTCGCATCACTCGCAACCCGCGTGCACCTGCCCCGGCCGAATTCGGGCGGGGCCGACCCGAAGCCGACGAAATTGCTTCGGCGCTTTGTCGATTTCCCGACACACCGGCACCACAAACCCCACTGCCGTCCTCGTTGGCGACGGTCGATAGTACCGGAGCGGTTCCCACCGCTTGCGGACGAGAAGCCCGCGGCGGGAACGCAGAAGGCCCGGAGGACGAATCCTCCGGGCCTTCCGGCTACTGAGTAGCGGGGACAGGATTTGAACCTGCGACCTCTGGGTTATGAGCCCAGCGAGCTACCGAGCTGCTCCACCCCGCGTCGGTGGTTAAACCATAGCACGGACGCGGGGTGGGACCTAAAACGGTTTCCGCAGCTGAGCGGCCTACGGGCGCGGGGGCGGTGCCGTGGCGCCCCCCGGCGTCGGCGCCGGGGCCCCGCCGCGGGCCGCCTCGGCGGCCTTCAGCGCGTCGCCGAGCGCCTTCTGCGCGGCGCCGTACGCCACCCAGTCGCCGTTCTTGAACGCCGTCTGGCTGTCGTTGTACGCCTTCTCCGCGTCACCGAGCGCCTTCTGCAGCTCCGGCGAGATCGTCCCGCCCGGCGCCGGCGTGGCCGGCGCGGAGGGCGCGGGCGTCGCCGATCCGGTCGGCGCCGGCGTCGCCGGAGCCGTCGGACTGGTCGGGCTGGTCGGCGCGGTCGGGGTGCCGCCCTGCGTGGCCGAGGTCGACGGCGCGACCGGCGTCACCGGCGGCGTCCCGTCCCCGAACAGCTTCTTCAACGCGTCCTCAAGGGTGTTCTCGAACGCCACGTTGTCGTCCCCGTACACCGCCAGGACCTTCTGCATCGTCGGGTACTTGGCACCGCGCCCGCGCACGTACACCGGCTCGACGTTCAGCAGCCCCCCGCCGACCGGCAGCGTCAGCAGGTTCCCGTACTCCAGCACCGTGTCGCCGTTCTTCAGCGCGTAGATCTGGTTCGCCACCTCCTTGCGGGAGTTGAACTTCGACTGCACCAGACCCGGGCCGGGGGCACCGGACTCGCCCGTCATCTTCAGGACGCGGATCTTCCCGTAGTCGTCCCCCGGATCCGCGTTCACCGCCATGAACGCCGCCAGGTTCGGCCGGTCGTTGGGCACGAACGAACTCGTCAGCGAGAAGCTCGCGTTCGCCGCGTCCGGCATCCGCACCGTCACGTAGTACGGCGGCTGGACCTGCTTGGTGTCACTGGTCGGGTCCACCGGGACCTGCCAGATGTCACTGCCGTTGAAGAACGAGTTGGAGTCCGTCACGTGGTACTGGCCGAGCAGGTCGCGCTGCACCTTGAACATGTCCTGCGGGTAGCGCAGGTGCGGCAGCAGCGACTGCGGGATGTCCGCCTTCGGCTCCACCGTGCCCGGGAAGGCCTTCATCCAGGTCTTCAGCACCGGGTCCTTCTCGTCCCACTGGTAGAGCTTCACCTCGCCGGTGTAAGCGTCCACCGTCGCCTTGACCGAGTTGCGGATGTAGTTGACCTGGTTGGCGACGGCCAGCAGCTCACCGCGCTGGTTGGTCAGCGAATCCTTGGTCGCGGTGCCCAGCGTCGTCTTCGACGAGAACGGGAAGCCGTCCGAGGTGGTGTAGCCGTCCACCACCCACACCACGTGCTTGTCCATCACGACCGGGTACGGGTCGGCGTCGATCGACAGCCACGGAGCGACCTTCTCCACCCGCTCCTTCGGCGTCCGGTTGTAGATCACCTTGGCGCCGTCGGTGATCGCTCCCGCGTACAGGATCTGCGGCTCGGCGAAGCGCACCGCGTACGCGGCCCGCGTGATCGGGTTGTCCAGCGAGACGCCGCTGGCGCCCTCGTAGGTCGTCTCGACGTTCACACCGGTCTTGACGTCGGTGTAGTCGATCTCCTTGTTCGAGCCGCCGACGATCGAGTACGACGTCGTCTTCTCGCCGTAGTAGATCCGCTGCTCGTAGTCGCCCAGCGTGCCGGTCGCCGGCAGGCCCGACTCGGTGAACACCGGCTGGCCGGTGGTGTCGACCTGGTTGCCCTTGGCGACCACCGCGCCGTAGCCGTGGGTGTACTTGAAGTGGTCGTTGATCCAGTTCCGCTGCACCCCGTTGAGGTCCAGCTCCCGCAGGCCGATCACCGCGTCCTGCTTGCCCGCGCCGCTGCCGTACCGGTCCACGTCCAGCGTGCTCGGGAAGGCGTAGTAGTTGCGCTGCTGCTCCAGCGACTGGAACACCGGCGAGACCACGTTCGGGTCCACCAGCCGCACGTCCGCGATCGTCTGCGCGTCCGGCTTCAGCGCGTCCGCCGTCGTCGAACCCTGCGGGGTGTACGGGGTGGTCTGCGCGTCCGCGATCCCGTACGCCTGCCGCGTCGCGTCGATGTTCTTCTGGATGTACGGCGTCTCCTTGGCCTGCTCGTTCGGCTTGACCTGGAACTGCTGCACGATCGCCGGGTACAGCCCGCCGATCAGCACCGCCGACAGCACCATCAGGCCCAGCCCGATCAGCGCCGGCGCCCAGGTGCGGCGCACCGGCGTCAGGAAGAACAGCACCGCGCAGATGACCGCCACGAAGAACAGGATCGTCTTGGCCGGCAGGAACGCGTTCGCGTCCACGTAACGCAGGCCCGTCCAGCCCGAGACGCCCTTGTACGAGCCGGTCTTCACCGCCAGGCCGTACCGGTCCAGCCAGTACGCCGCCGCCTTCAGCAGCACGAACACGCCCAGCAGCACCGCCAGGTGCCCCTGCGCGCCCGCGCTCGCCCGCCGGCCCGGGCCCTGCAGCCGCAGCCCCCCGTACAGGTAGTGCACCATCGTCGACGTCAGCAGCGACACGATCACCGCGCTGAACGCGAAGCCCAGCACGAACTCGTAGAACGGCAGGTCGAAGGCGTAGAAGGAGACGTCCATGCCGAACTGCGCGTCCTTCTCACCGAAGGAGGTCGAGTTCGTCCACATCAGCCAGGTCCGCCACTGGCCGGACGCGGCGGCGCCCGCCACCAGGCCGATCACCAGCGAGATGCCGATCAGCGCCCAGCGCTTGAACGGCGCCAGCCCCGCCCGGTAGCGGTCCAGGCTCTGCTGCTCGACCGACATCGCCGACAGCGGCGGCCGCAACCGGTGCGCCAGCCAGATGTTGAAGCCGACGATCGCCGCCATCAGCAGCCCGAACACCGCGAACAGGCCGACCTTCGTCCACAGCTGCGTGGTGAACACCGACGAGTAGTGGACCGACCTGAACCACAGCCAGTCCGTCCAGAACCCGGCGAACATGACGAACAGCAGGAACAGCACCGCGAGCACGCCCAGGGTCAGCAGGGCGACCCGCGCCCGCCGGGAGGGCGGGCCTACCCTGCGCCGGAAACCCGGCCCTGAGCGTTCCGGCATCTGGAATACCACGGTGGCACCTCAGCTGTGTCGTCTGGAGTCGGTCGGTCTTCAGAGCAACTTAACCAGGCTTTGGCCGAGTTCCCACCGTTAGCAGACGGTTACTACACCCCGCACCCGCCGCCCGCCACCCCACCCGGCCGGCCGCGCCCCGGCCCGCCCGGCGCCCCCGACCCGCCCGACGTGTGAGGATTGGGTCATGTCCGACGCGTCTGCATTCAGCAACTCCCCCGACGACGTCTCCAAGCTCCCGGCCGCCTCCCCGCTCACCCGGGCCGCGCTGGAGATCGACGAGTACGCCGCCTCCCTCGGCTGGGACCTCCCCGCCCGACTGTTCGCCCTGGTGGACAGCGCCGCCCTGCGCAAGGCCGACCCGCGCATCGCCAAGCAGCTCGGCCTCACCGACGACGACGCGGCCGGCCTCACCCCGGTCGAGCAGGAGGAGATCCCGGCCGGCATGGAACTCGACAAGTTCCTCGCCACCATCGCCTGGCCCGCCGCGGTGGCCGGCTGCGCCCTGGTCGTCGAGCGGCAGATGCTGCCCCCCGGCGCCGAGCAGTCCCGCCCGCGCGGCGCCAGCGACGCCCAGCTCGCCGAGTGGGTGGCCCACCACCCCAAGCGCGAGGAGGTGCGGATCACCGCCGCCGTGCTGCGAGGCGGCAAGAAGGAGATCGCCCTGCGGCTGCGCTCCAAGGACGTCGCCCGCGAGGTGCTGACCGGGCCGGACCTGGTGCCCGGCCTGACCGACGCCCTGCTGGCGACCTTCTCCTAGGGCGTCTACTTCGCGCAGGACGGCAGCGCCGAGGCCTGCCCGGAGCGGATCTGCTCCAGCGACTTCAGCGCGCCGTCCAGCGTGTCCGTCTTGACCAGGGTCAGCCCGGACGGCACGTTCTTCGCCGCCTCGGCGCAGTTCGAGGACGGGGTGAGGAAGTACTCGGCGCCGGCGTCCCGGGCCGCGATGATCTTCATCGCTATCCCGCCGATCGGGCCGACCTTGCCGTCGTCGTCGATGGTGCCGGTGCCGGCGACGAACTTCCCGCCGGTGAGGTCGCCGCCCGGGGTGAGCTTGTCGATGATGCCGAGCGAGAACATCAGCCCGGCGCTCGGGCCGCCGACGTCCTGCAGGCCGATGTCGATCTGGAACGGGTAGGTGTGCCGGATACCGGTGCCGATGCCGACCGCCGCGAGGTCGGCCCGCTCCGCCGGGGCCTTCGGGTCGAGGTCGCGGACCTTCACGGTCGGGACCGTGACGTCGGTGCGGGCGCCGGGGGTGGCGGACTGGGCGGCGGCCGGGCTCCCGTTCGCCGCGTCCTTCACCCGGGGCACCACGGTGAACACCGCGGACTCGCCCGGCTTGTGCTTGGTGACGGCGGCGACCACCTGGTCGACCGTGGTGACCGCGGTGCCGTCCACCGCGACGATCTGGTCGCCCGCGTGCAGCCGCCCCTCGGCGGGCGCGCCGGCGGTGACCGACTTGACGATCAGCTCACTGCCGACCGGGACGCCCAGCTGCTTGAGCGCGGCGGTGCGGGCGCTGTCCTCGGAGGAGGCGAACTCCTCGGCGTTCTGCTTCTTGGCGTCGGCGTCCGTCTGACCCTTCGGGTAGACGTTGTCGTGCGGCACCACCAGCACGTCGTCGCGCAGCCAGCCGATCACCGCGTTCACCAGGCTGGGCTCGTACCGGGCCCCGGTCACCTGGACGGTGGTCATGTTGAGGTGCCCGGTCGTCGGGTACGAGTCGTGCCCGGTGACGGTGATCACCGGCTTGCCGCCCTGGTCGCCGAGCGTGTTGTACGTCGGGCCCGGGCTCATCTCCGTGTACGGCACCTTCATCAGCACCGAGACGCAGAGCAGCGCTATGAGCAGCAGGGTGGCAGCGAGCATCGTCGCGGAGCGGCGTGGCATGCCTCGACAGTACGGGACGCCGGTGAACCGACGCCCGCCGGGCTACCGCCCCGAGTGCTCCCGGGAGGCGGCGGCACCGGCGGTGGTGCGTTCCATCGCGGCCATGAAGCGCCGGTGCTCGGCGAGCGAGGCCGGGTCCCCCGTGGCCTTCGGGGCCCGCTGGGCCCAGCCGGCCCACACGGCGGCGAGCAGGACGGCGATGACCGGAATGATCAACCAGGCGAGCGCACTCATGTCGGTACTCCCAGCTCGTCGTGTCTATGAGCAGATTAACCACTCCGGCGGACAACGCCGACGGCGCCGTCCGGGTTACGGCACCGCCGATCGGCTCACTTCCAGGGAGTATTCGGGGCCCCCGCCCGGGCCCGTTCGAGTGAGGGCCCGGCGCGCCTCACCCCGCGACCGCGCCGCGTGTGCGGGGCACGACGGTGCGTGACCTCGGCGGCCTCAGCAGGCCCCGGCGCCGACCCACTCCTCCTCGCCGTCCGCGAAGACCTGGTGCTTCCAGATCGGCACCTCGTGCTTGAGGTCGTCGATCAGCCGGCGGGCCGCCGCGAAGGCCTCGGCGCGGTGCGCGCAGGACACGGCGACGATCACGGCCTTGTCCGTGATCTCCAGCCGGCCGATCCGGTGCACCGCGGCGAGCGCCAGCACCGGGAAGTCCGCGACGACCTTCTCGGCGACCCGGCGCAGCTCCTGCTCGGCGCTCGGGTGGCAGCTGTACTCCAGCGCGGTCACCGACTTGCCGCCGTCGTGGTCGCGGACCGTCCCGACGAAGACGGTCGTCCCGCCGGCCGCGTCGTCACCGACCGCCTCGTACACCTCGTCCAGGGAGAGCGGGGTGTCGCGGACGGCGAGCAGACGGATGGGGTCGTGGTTCTCGGACATGACCCCATGATTGCCCATCCCCGCCCGCCCACGACAAGGGGTTTCCACATCACGATGTGGCAATTCCACATCGTGAGAACCGCCGCCCCGCCGCAGGTCAGAACCGGCGCCGCTTCCGGGCCCGCCGCACCAGCGCCGCCGTGCCCACCAGCGCCACCGTCGCCCCGGCCGCCCCCAGACTCGTCGCCGCCTCCTTGCCGCCCAGCCGGCGCCCCACCACCGCGTGCTTGCCCGACACCTGCGCCAGCAGCTCCGCCAGCACCTGCTCATTCGTGAACGCCGGACGCCAGCCCGCCTCGTGCAGCCGACTGCCCGACACCACCCACGGGTACATCGTGTACGCCAGGTCCCCCGCCGGAGCCGGCGTCAGCCCCAGCCGGTGCAGCCGCGCCGCCGTCCCCAGCGCCAGCGACGCCGGCAGCTCCATCCGCCGGATGCCCGACAGCCGCTCCACGTCCTCCTGCTCCAGCCAGCCGTCACAGCCGACCGTCACCTCGCCCTCGACCAGGCCCAGCGCCGCGTACTCCAGCGCCGCCGCCAGGTCGTCCACGTGGCAGAACTGCCAGCACGGGCGCGAACCCGCCACCACCAGCAGCCGCGGCGCCTCGAAGTGCCGGGTCAGCACCGTGTCCACCCCCGGGCCCACCACCACGGCCGGCCGCAGCACCGTCACCTGCAGCCCCGGATGCGCCCGCGGCGCCCGCCTCGCCAGCCGCTCGATCTCCAGCAGGTCCCCGACCAGCGAGGCCTCCTCGGTCGCCCGCAGCTCCGAGTCCTCCGCCAGCGGCACCTCGTTGTCGGCCAGCGCGCCGTAGACCATCGCCGAAGTGCACAGCACCACCCGGTGCACCCCCGCCGCCGCGGCCGCCGTCAGCACCGTCTGCGCGCCGCGCACGTTGTAGGCGCTGCGGGCCCGCGGATCCGACTCCATCCCGAAGTCCATCGCCAGGTGCACCACCACGTCCACCCCGGCCAGCCGCTCCGCGACCGCCGGGTCCCGCACGTCCAGCACCCGCCACTGCACCCCCGGCACGTCACCGCGCCGGTCGTCCACCGCCAGCACCCGGCGCACGTGCGGCGAGGCCACCAGCCGCGCCGCGACCCGCTCGCCCAGCACACCCGCGGCGCCGGTCACCGCCACGGTCAGCGGCCGCCCGCCGTACGCTGGAGGCGGCGACGCCGTGGTGTCCGGGGCGTCCTCCCCTCCGGTCAGCCCAGAGCGAACGTCCGAAGGCGGGGAACTCACCGGCCATCCTCCACGGTTAGCTTATGTGCGTACGGACGTGTGTCACGTACGTCCATCCTGCCCGAGGCGAAGGCCCCGCGGTGCACCCGGCGCGGGCCAGCCGCACGGGAGCCGCGCACGAGTCCCCCACTGAGCCGGTGCCCCGGGCGGGCAGCACACCCGCCACACCCGCATGACGGCCGACCGGATCGAGGACCCCGTGAGCGACCTTCCCTTCGGATTCGGCGTTCCGCCCGAGGAGCCCGAGGACGGCAAGGCCAAGCCCGACGACGCGCAGAAGAAGAAGGACCAGGGCCCGGCCGAGCCCGCCGCCGGCGGCCAGCAGCCGTTCGGCTTCGGCACCGGCAACCCCTTCGGCGCCCTCTTCGGCATGCCCGGCATGCCCGGCACCCCGGGCGCGCCCGGCGGCGCCGACAACCCCTTCGCCGCGATGTTCGGCGGCCTCGGCCCGAACGACCTCGGCGCCGCGTTCCAGCAGCTCGGCCAGATGCTCTCCTTCGAGGGCGGCCCGGTGAACTGGGACCTCGCCACCAACATCGCCCGGCAGACCGTCGTCGCCGAACCCGCCGAGGGCAAGACCAAGGACCGCTCGGTCAGCGCCGCCGAACGCTCCGCCGTCGCCGAGGCCGTCCGCCTCGCCGACCTGTGGCTCGACGGCTCCACCGAGTTCCCCTCCGGCGCCGGCACCGCCGTCGCCTGGAGCCGCGCCGAGTGGATCGAGGCCACCCTCCCCGTCTGGAAGGACCTCGTCGACCCCGTCGCCGAACGCGTCGGCACCGCCATGGGCGGCGTCCTGCCCGAGGAGATGCAGGCCATGGCCGGCCCGCTCATGGGCATGATGCGCTCCATGGGCGGCGCCATGTTCGGCACCCAGATCGGCCAGGCCCTCGGCGCCCTCGCCGCCGAGGTCGTCGGCTCCACCGACATCGGCCTGCCGCTCGCCCCCGCCGGCAAGGCCGCCCTCCTGCCGCAGAACGTCGCCGAGTTCGGCGAGGGCCTCAACGTGCCCGCCGACGAAGTCCGGCTCTACCTCGCCCTGCGCGAAGCCGCCCACCAGCGGCTCTTCGCCCACGTCCCGTGGCTGCGCGCCCACCTGCTCGGCGCCGTCGAGGCCTACGCCCGCGGCATCAAGGTCGACACCACGCGCATGGAGGAACTCGTCGGCCAGCTCGACCCGAGCAACCCCGAAGCCCTCCAGGACGCGCTCGCCGGCGGCCTCCTCCAGCCCGAGGACACCCCCGAGCAGAAGGCCGCCCTCGCCCGCCTGGAAACCGCCCTCGCCCTCGTCGAAGGCTGGGTCGACGCCGTCGTCCACGCCGCCGCCGCGCCGCACCTGCCGCAGGCCGACGCACTGCGCGAGACCGTCCGCCGCCGCCGCGCCGCCGGCGGGCCCGCCGAGCAGACCTTCGCCACCCTCGTCGGCCTCGAACTGCGCCCCCGCCGCCTGCGCGACGCCGCCCGGTTGTGGGCCCTGCTCGCCGACGCACGCGGCATCGAAGGCCGCGACGCCCTCTGGGAGCACCCCGACATGCTGCCCACCGCCGCCGACCTCGACGACCCGGACGCCTTCGTCCACCGCGGCAGCGGCGACCTGGAGGGCGGCATCGACTTCGACGCCCTCGACAAGCTGCTCGGCGAAGCCGCCGCCGGCGGCACCGGGAAGCCCGACCTCACCAAGAACGACGAGGGCGACACCGACGGAAAGGGCGAACCCACCGCATGACGTCCCCCCACCCCGGCGCCCCCGGCCTGCACGCCGACGCCGTCCGCACCCTCGCCGGCTGGCAGCCCGCCGAGCCGGAACAGGACCGGCTGCGCCGCGACTACCTGGCACACCTGGACGAGCAGCCCGAAGGCCTCTACCGGTCCTGCCTGCCCGCGCACATCACCGCGAGCGCGGCCGTCGTCGACCCGGCCGCCGGACGGGTGCTGCTCACCCTGCACCCCAAGGTCGGCCGGTGGCTGCAGATGGGCGGGCACTGCGAGCCCGGCGACACCAGCCTCGCCGCGGCCGCGCTGCGCGAGGCCGTCGAGGAGTCAGGCATCCCCGACCTCACCCTGCTGACGACGGACGGCGTGCCCGTGCCGGCCAAGCTCGACCGGCACCAGGTCCGCTGCACCGGCAAGGACCGGCCGGAGAACACCCACCTGGACGTCCAGTACATCGCGCTGGCCCCGGCCGGCGCGCGGGAGCTCATCAGCGAGGAGTCACTGGACCTGCGCTGGTTCGACTACGACCGCCTGCCGGAGCTCACCGACCACTCGGTGCGCGACCTGGTCGCCCGCGCCCGGCAGCTCACCGGCTGAAGCACGACGACGACGAGGGGCGGGGGGCCCGCGGGGCCCCCCCGCGGGCCCCACGGCCTCGTCGTCGTTTCCGGTGGAGCGATCGAGGGAGGGCGTGTGGGGGG
>NZ_JBMVFA010000007.1:90646-94650 GCF_049543595.1 Kitasatospora sp. NPDC094028
GGCGGTGTCTCCCCTCCTCCGCCCGCCCCGTCCAACCGGCCCCGCGGCCGCGGGCCCCGGCCCCGGGCGCCCGCCGCCCCCCCGCGGCCCCCCCCCCCCGGCGGGGGGGGGGGGGCCGGGGGGGCCCGCGCCCCTCGTCCTGTCGTCTCCCCGCCGCCCGGCCGCCGCCCGGCACCCGGGCGCTCAGCCGCAGGAACCCGCCTGCTCCACCCCCGGCTCCACCGCCGGGCCCGAGCTCCGGGCCCCCGGAATGTGCGGCAGGCGGGCCGCCGACACCACACCCTCCAGATAGCCGCGGGCCCGCTCCGTCCGCGGATAGGCCTCCAGCAGCGCCCAGAACGCCGACCCGTGGTCCGGCACCAGCAGGTGCGCCAGCTCGTGCAGCAGCACGTAGTCCAGGACGTACTCCGGCATCCCCTGCAACCGGTGCGACAGCCGGATCGTCCCCTCGCCCGGGGTGCACGAGCCCCAGCGCGAGTTCTGATTGGTCACCCAGCGGACCTGCACCGGCTGGGCAGCGCCGCCCAGGTAGGCCGCCGACAGCTCACGGGCCCGCGCCATCAGGGCATCGTCACCGAGGACCCGCCGCTTCTCCTGGGCCGCGAGCTTCTCCAGCATCTGCGCCACCCAGCGCTGCTCCTCGGCGTGCGACATCCGCGCCGGGATCAGCACCACCGTGCGGTCGCCCTCCCGGTAGGCCGACACCGTCCGGCTGCGGCGGGCACTGCGGCGGACCTCGACCCGGCCGCGGTCGTACGGCTCGGCGGGCCCGGCCCCCGTCTGCTGCTCCTGGTCCGGGCGCCCGCGCGTGCTCGGCGCCGCCACTTGCGACCCGGACGCTGCACGGGCACGCCGACGCGACGCCGGTGGATGGGAGTCCCGCTCGGCTGCCATGCCACCCGACGTTACCCGCTACCGCCGACAGAAGTCCGGTGCCCAGGCCGAAATCTTTCATGGAGTGATCGGGAACGAAAGGTCGACAAAGAGTGTCCGGAAATCGACGCCCGGGGGGATCGAAAGTTATCCACAGGGCTCGCGAACGAATCATGTGATCATGACTCCGGGCCTGTGGATAACTTTCCGCACGACGTCGGCCCGATGGTGTTAGCTGCGGTCAGCCGTCCGGAAACGATCGGAAGGAAGATCGCCGTGCGCCTTGCCCTGAAGCCCGCCCTGTCCCGCAGCTGGCGGGACTCCGAGACCCTGCAGTTCGGCACCGTCACCCGGTTCGCCGGCGTGCTCGGCAACGCCGACAAGACGCTCTGCGCCTTCCTCGCGCTGCTCGACGGCACGCGCGACCGACCGATACTCCTGGACGCCGGCGAACGGATCGGCCTCGGCCGCGAACCCGCCGCCGCCCTCCTCACCGAACTGGAGGAGACCGGGCTGCTGGACGACGCGGAAGCGTCCGGCCACGCGCTCGAACGCTTCCCGAAAGCACACCGGGACCAGCTCGGGCCGGACCTCGCCTCGCTCTCCCTCGTCCACTCCGGCCCCGGCGCCGCACCGACCGTCCTGGCCCGCCGGGCCGACCTGCGGATCGAGGTCCGCGGCGCGGGGCGCGTCGGCGCCGCCGTGGCGGCGGTCCTCGCCGCCGGCGGCACCGGAACGGTCACCGTGGCGGACGGCGGACGGGTGCTCCCCGGCGACTGCTCCCCCGCGGGCGTCCCGCCCAAGGACGTCGGACGGCTGCGCTCCACGGCCGCCCGGGAGGCGGTCCAACGAGCCTCCGCCCGGCCCCTGCTGCCCGCGCCGCGCCGAAAATCCGGCGGGACACCGCCCGACTTCGTGGTGCTCGCACCACGGGACGGCAGCGCCGCCTTCGCGGGCGGGACGTACGAGGCCCGGCTGCTGCTGCGGGCCGGAGTGCCGCACCTGTACGTGGGCGTGGTCGAGGAGTTCGGCATCATCGGGCCGCTGGTGATCCCCGGGATGTCGGCCTGTGGGCACTGCCTGGTGCTGCGCAGGGAGGACGAGGACGCCGCCTGGCCGCGGGTCCTGGCCCAGCTGGCCCAGAACGGGCCCGGCCGGGCCCGCACCCCGGCCTGCGACACGGCCCTGGCGACGGTCGTCGCCGGCCTCGCGGCACTCCACGTCCAGGTCTACCTGGACGGCGGGCGGCCGCCGAGCGTCGACGGCTGGTGCGAGGTGTCGGCCGGGGACGGCATGCCACGGCGCCTGCGGCTGCGCGGACACCCGGACTGCGGCTGCCTGTGGCAGCCGCTGCCCCCGGGCTGACGGAGACGAGGAGGAGTTCGGCCTCGGGAAGCGTCGGTACAGCGGTTATCGGTGAGAACGATCCCACGGTGGACAGCAGTTCGCCGGTGCGCGGGTGGCGGGCGGTGAGGTCCATCGCGGAGAACGCACCGTCGTGGACGCGCAGCGCCAGGTGTCGCGCACGAGGCGGATCTCGGCGGGGCGGCGGGCTGGTCTGCCGGCCTGGAATCGGGTCGCCATCAACGGGGTTGATGGCGGGTGAGCCGCTATTAGGAGGAGGGCCATGCGAGCGATTCAGGTGTACGAAGTGGGCGGTCCCGAGGTGCTGCAGGAGGCCGAGGTGGACCAGCCGCGGCCGGGTCCGGGCGAGGCGATCGTGGAGGTCGCCGCATCCGGGGTCAACTTCCTCGATGTGTACCACCGCGAAGGCCGGTACAGCCTCCCGCTGCCCTTCACCCCTGGTGCTGAGGGTGCCGGCACGGTCGTCGAAGTTGGACCCGGCGTCGTTGACGTCGCAGTCGGGGACCGGGTCGGTTGGGTGGAGCTTCCCGGCACGTATGCCGAGCGGGCCGTCGTGGACTCCTCCCGGCTGGTGCCGCTGCCCGACGACATCGACTTCGAGACAGCCGCCGCCGTGCTCCTCCAAGGCATGACCGCGCACTATCTCGTCAAGGACGCCTACCCGGTTCAGGGCGGCGACACGGTGCTCGTACACGCGGCTGCTGGTGGCATGGGGCTGCTTTTGACCCAGCTCATCACCCATCTCGGCGGCAGGGTGATCGGCACGACGTCGACCACGGGGAAGGCCGAGCTGGCGAAGCGTGCCGGGGCCGCCGAGGTGATCCTTTCCTCCGCGGTCGACGATCTCGCAGCCGAGGTGAGGCGGCTCAACGGCGGTCAGGGACTGCCGGTCGTCTTCGACGGCGTCGGCGCGCACACCTTCGATGCGAGCCTCGCCAGCCTGCGAACCCGCGGCCATCTCGTGCTCTTCGGCGCGGCAAGTGGTGCCGTGCCTCCGTTTGATCCGATTCGGCTCGCCCACGGCGGTTCGCTGACCCTGATCCGGCCCAGCCTCGGGGACTTCATCGCCGATCGGTCCGAACTGCTCCGACGGGCCGCCGATGTGTTCGAGTGGGTGCGCTCCAAGGAGCTTGAGGTCACCGTAACGGGCCGCTACGCATTGTCCGAGGCCGCCCAGGCCCACAGCGATCTGGAGGCTCGGCGTACCACGGGCAAGCTGCTCGTCATACCCGATGCGGCCGCTGTTGGACGCCGCGAGGAGACGCAGAGCTGAGCGCGGGTGACGAGGTCGGGGATCGAAGACTGAGATGTCGAAGGCATGGCCGACCGTCATCGCCAAGATCCCCGACAGCGCCAGGCACCCAGCAGGCCAAGATCAAGTTCTGGCGGGTTTCCGGCGTAACCGGGTCACGCCCCTTCAAGATCCCTCGGTCGAGACCTGGCTCACCAGTACCGAGGCCGGAGTTCAGGAGGTACGACGGGCGCGGTCCCGGCGGCTGCACGGCTCGGCAGCCACCGGACCGCTCCACGGCACCACGGGCACGCCCCGGCCAGCCGAGCCGATGGCCGGGCCAGTCCGCGGTCCGATCGACCCCACGGGGCCAGGATGAGCCCCGCGACCGGGAGAGCCGCCGGGAGGGCGGGAGCACGCCCCCACGGCCCGGGGGGGGCGCCGGGGGGGGGGGGGGGGGGGGGCAACCACCGGGGGGCCCCGCCCCACCGGCCCGCGGGCGCCGCGGCGCAGGCGGGGCGGGGGGGGGGGGGGT
>NZ_JBMVFA010000007.1:94660-323652 GCF_049543595.1 Kitasatospora sp. NPDC094028
CCGGGGTCCCTTCCCACCCCCGGGGGCCTGTTTGCCCCCGGCGCCGGGGCGCGCCGCGGGGGGGGGGGGGGCCCCCCCCCCCGCCCCGCCCCCGGCCGGGGGCGGGGCGCGGGCCGACGAAAAACCGGGGAGCCGCCCCACAAGGCACGAGGCGGGCACCAGGGACGAGCGCGAGAGGTGGGTGGGTAGGCGGCGCGGCGGGTGGTGGGTGGGCGGCGCGGGTGGTGGGTGGGTGGGCGGGAGGGGGAGGGGGGAGGGAGGGGGGAGGGAGGGGGGAGGGGCCCGGGGGTGATCTTCGCGGCCCGACGAAATACCGGCGGGCCCGGGACGGGGAGCGGGCACAATGGCCTAGTGATGGTGGGGGCCCGTCCGGCGTCGGGGGGCCAAGAATTGGAGGCCCGGGTGAGCGATCTTCCACGCAAGGCAGTGACCCGCACGGCACGGCTCGCCGCCCTGCCGCTCGGAATAGCGGGCCGTGCCACTCTCGGCCTGGGCAAGCGCATCGGCGGCCGATCCGCCGAGGTGGTGACGGCCGAGCTCCAGCAGGCCACCGCCGACCAGCTGTTCAAGGTCCTCGGCGAGCTCAAGGGCGGGGCGATGAAGTTCGGGCAGATCCTGTCCGTCTTCGAGGCCGCACTGCCCGAGGAGGTCGCCGGGCCGTACCGGGCCGCGCTGACCAAGCTGCAGGACGCCGCGCCGCCGATGCCCTCCGCGACGGTGCACACCGCGCTCGCCCAGCGGCTCGGGGACGACTGGCGCAAGCTGTTCCTGGAGTTCGACGACCGCCCGGCGGCGGCCGCCTCGATCGGGCAGGTGCACCGGGCGATCTGGCACGACGGCCGCCGGGTCGCGGTCAAGGTGCAGTACCCGGGCGCGGGCGACGCGTTGCTCGCGGACCTGAACCAACTGAGCCGGGTTGCTTGGTTGTTGGGTCCGCTGATCCCCGGCCTGGACATCAAGCCGCTGATCGCCGAGCTGCGCGAGCGGGTCTCCGAGGAACTGGACTACGAGCTGGAGGCGCAGGCCCAGCGCCGGCACGCGGAGGAGTTCGCGGACGATCCGGAGATCGTGGTGCCGGGTGTGGTGGCGCAGGCCGACCAGGTGCTGGTCACCGAGTGGATGGACGGCACCCCGCTGGCCGAGGTGATCGCCCACGGCACCCAGGAGGAGCGCGACCGCGCCGGGCAGTTGCTGGTCCGGTTCCTGTTCGCCGGCCCGTACCGGACGGGCCTGCTGCACGCGGACCCGCACCCGGGGAACTTCCGGCTGTTGAAGGACGACGGTCCGGTGGCCGGCTGGCGGCTGGGCGTGCTGGACTTCGGCACGGTGGACCGGCTGCCGGGCGGCCTGCCCGAGCCGATCGGGATCGGGCTGCGGATGGCGCTGGACGGGGACGCGGCGGGCGTCCTGCGGATGCTGCGCGAGGAGGGCTACGTGAAGCCCTCGATCCAGCTGGACCCGGACGCGGTGCTCGACTACCTGCTGCCGATCATCGAGCCGGCCTCGGTGGACAGCTTCCACTTCACCCGGACGTGGATGCGCGCGCAGGCGGCCCGGATCGCCGATCCGCGCTCCCCCGCCTACAACCTGGCGAAGCAGCTGAACCTGCCGCCCGCCTACCTGCTGATCCACCGGGTGACGCTGAGCACCATCGGAGTGCTGTGCCAGCTGGGCGCGCGGGCGTCGTACCGGCAGGAGCTGCTGCTGTGGCTCCCGGGGTTCGCCGCAGCGCCGCCCGAGGCGCCCCGCACCAAGCCCGCCCGGACCACCAAGCCCGCCACCGCGAAGCCCGCGACGGCCAAGAGCGCCACGGCCAAGCCCACCGCCGCGGCCAGGAGCACCACCGCGAAGGCCCCGCGCCACAAGGCCTGACGCCCCGCCGAAGCCGCAGAACGACCGCAGGCCGCTCCCCGCAAACGGGGGGCGGCCTGCGGCACGACAGGGGATGGCCCGGCAGCGGCGGCGACGGCCACCGCACGGCGCGGGAACTACATCAGGGCGACGGCGAGCGCCTTGCGGGCCCGCATCGAGGCCCGCTCGGCCCGCTGCCGGAGCCTGCGGGCCCGGATGACCCGGGTGACGAGACGTTGCTCCTCGGCCTCGTGCAGCCTGTCTTGCATATGGGCCCGGGCCAGGGATTCGTGGAGCAGTTGCATTTCGAGGGTCCTGTTCTGAATCTGGAGTTCGGTGGTCTGCTCGGCGCGGACGGTCGGATCGATGGCGGCGGGGGTCATGTCGTGGTCCTGCTCGTGGTGCGTCGTCGGGAAGGGGGCGGTGCGGGCCAGCGCGTCGGTCTTGGCGGCGGCTATCCGCACGGATCGGCGGAGGACGGTGTCCAGCGGGGGCTGCTCTCCCCGGCGGACCGCCCTGGCTTCGGCGGGATTCACGCCATGACCTCGGTCTTGCGCGGGCGGCCACGCGGCCGCTTGCGGGCCACGACGACGCCCTGGACGAACAGCTCGCCGCCCCAGACGCCCCACGGCTCGCGCCGCTCCAGGGCGCCGGCCAGGCAGGCCTCCTTCACGGGGCAGGTGCCGCAGAGGGACTTCGCGTACTCGACGTCGGCGGGCGTCTCGGCGAAGAAGACCTCGGGGTCGAAGGCGCGGCAGGGGATGGGGAGACCGAGCGCCTCGGCCTGCTCGATGGAACCGAGCTGCATGGAAAGAACCTCCGGGGGGTCGGCCTGGTCGGCCTTGGTGATCTGGCTTGTCGGCGGTACGGACGGGGTGGGCGGTGTGATGACCGTGGACACTGTTTGCGTCTTCCTCGTCTTCTCAGTGGTTCCGGACCAGTGGACTGGTGGTGCTGGCCCGGAGGCCCCGGGGGGCCTGGGTGGTCTTGCGTACCGGACAAAACAGAAGGGCCGCGGATCCCGGTGTGACGGGTTCCGCGGCCCTGGAGGTGCCGACCTGAGGCTGACTCAGGTTCGTTCTCTCCAGGGTTCAGGCCCGCGGAAGGCCCGCATCCGGATGGCCTCGGCGCCGGTGAAGGCGGCCTTGGCCTGCTCAATCTGCTGCTCGTTCTGCTTCTGGGCGGCTCCGGCACCGATGACCTGCGCATAGTCGCCGTGCTTGACGGCGGCTACCGCTGCCTTCGGTGCCTGGGTCGGTCGCTCGTCGCGCATCGGACGCGACGTGCCGAACGACTCCGCCCAGTCACGGGACAGACCGGTCTCGACACTGGTGCCTTCGACGTTCCTGCCGCCCGTGCCGCAGAGATCAGTGTGTCCAAGGACACTGACAGCGGGGACGACGGAGACACCGGTGGTACCGAGACCCAGACCGGTTCCACCGAGCTCGGCGAGCGCCCGCAGATGGGCGGCACGCAGGGAGGCGGCAACAGCGGTCTGGCCAGTCATTTTGGTGATCATGATGTTTCCCACTGAACTCGCCTCCTCTCGGCGTCTCGCGGAGCCTGGTCTCCCTGGCTCCGAATCTTCGGATGTCTGTCTCGGTGAAGCGTGTGAAGCTGTCGGGCCCGGGGGAATCGGCACAGGTGTGACCCGTGCGATCGAGTCCCCTTGACCGCTCCGGCAGGCTATTGCGCTCCCGGTACGCCGCGCAAACTATTTTTCACGGCGGGTTTCGCGGTGTGAACCGCGGTACGTCCCGCGGCGGGCTCCACGCGGGTTCGGGAGCCGTTCGGGCGGTCCTTCGGACCGCACCCGCACCGGCTCACGCCGAGTCGGCCGGTTCGCCGTCCTCGACGTCGTCCGGTTCCTCCTCGGGCTCCTCCCCCGCACACAACGAGAGCACGGCTGCCCCGTACTTGTCCAGCTTCATGGCACCGACCCCGGAGATCTGGGCCAGTTCCTGGCGGCCGGCGGGCACGTCCTCGGCGATCGCCATCAGCGTCGCGTCGGTGAACACGACGTAGGCGGGGGCGCCCTGCTTCTTCGCCTGCCGGGCCCGCCACTCGCGCAGCCGCTCGTACAGCCCCTCGTCCATCGTGGAGGGGCAGTCCTCGCAGCGGCGCAGCTTGCGCTCGACGGCCTCGGTCAGGACGCGGTCGCAGACGCGGCACTTGACCGGGCCGCGGACCCGCCGGGCGGCGGAGCGCTCGCCGGGTTCGACGCTCCCCCGGCCGCCCCGCCCGCCGGTGCGTGCGCCGGGCGCGGCGGAGCCGGGGCGCAGCCCGTCGAGGAAGCGGCTGGGCTTGCGGCTGGCGCGGCCGCCCGGGGAGCGGGAGAGGGCCCAGGAGAGGGAGAGGTGTTTGCGGGCGCGGGTGACGCCGACGTAGAGGAGGCGGCGTTCTTCCTCGATCTGTTCGTCGGTCTTGGCGTAGATGATGGGCAGGGTGCCCTCGGTGAGGCCGACGAGGAAGACGGCGTCCCATTCGAGGCCCTTGGCGGCGTGCAGGGAGGCGAGGGTGACGCCTTCGACGGCGGGGGCGTGCTGGGCGGCGGCGCGGGCGTCGAGTTCGGTGACGTAGGCGGCGAGGTCGGCGCGTCGGCCTTCGGCGGCGCAGGTGCGTTCGAATTCCTGGGCGAGCCGGACGAGGGCGGCGAGGGATTCCCAGCGGTCGCGGACGGCGCCGGAGCCGGCGGGCGGTTCGGGGGTGAAGCCGCGGGTGGCGAGGACGGCGCGGACCTGGCCGGCGAGGTCGGGGGTGTCGGCGGTGAGGGGGTCGTCGGCGGCGCGGGCGGCGCCGCGCAGCAGGACGCCGGCGTCGCGGACCTCGGGGCGTTCGAAGAACCGTTCGGCGCCCTTCAGCTGGTAGGGGATGCCGAGGTCGGCGAGGGCCTGTTCGTAGACCTCGGACTGGCCGTTGGTGCGGAAGAGGACGGCGATCTCGCTGGCGCGCACGCCGGTGGCGAGGAGGTCCTTGATACGGCGGGCGGTGGTCTCGGCCTCGGTGGGTTCGTCGTCGTACTCGGTGTAGACGGGTTCGGGGCCGGCTTCGCGCTGGGAGACGAGTTCGAGGCGGTGCCGGGCGGCTTCGCCGCGGGCCTGGGCGAGCAGGCCGTTGGCCAGGTGGACGACCTGGGGGGTGGAGCGGTAGTCCCGGACGAGTTTGACGACGGTGGCCTCGGGGTGGCGGGCGCGGAAGTTGAGCAGGTAGTCGGGGGTGGCGCCGGTGAAGGAGTAGATGGTCTGGCTGGCGTCGCCGACGACGCAGAGGCTGGCGCCGCCGTCCGGGCCGGTCCACCGGTCGAGGAGGCGCTGCTGGAGCGGGGAGACGTCCTGGTACTCGTCGACGGTGAAGTGCCGGTACTGGGCGCGGACCTGGTCGGCGATGTCGGGCCGGTCCTCCAGGATGGCGGCGGTGAGCAGCAGGACGTCCTCGAAGTCCATGCTGCCGCGGCGGCTCTTGGCCTCTTCGTAGACGCGGTAGACCTGGGCGGTCTCGGCGGGGTCGCGGGGGGCGTCGCGGCCGGATTTGGCGACGGCGGCGGGGTAGTCCTCGGGCGCGATCTGGGTGACCTTGGCCCATTCGATCTCGGCGGTGAGGTCGCGCAGTTCGGTGCGCTGGACGCGCAGGCCGCAGCGGCCGGCGGCTTCGGCGACGAGTTGGACCTTGCGTTCGAGGAGCTGGGGGACGGGGCCGCCGACGGCGCGGGGCCAGAAGTACTGGAGCTGGCGCAGGGCGGCGGCGTGGAAGGTGCGGGCCTGGACGCCGTCGGCGCCGAGCTGGCGCAGGCGGCCGCGCATCTCGCCGGCGGCGCGGGCGGTGAAGGTGACGGCGAGGACCTGCTGGGGCTGGTAGACGCCGCTGCGCACGCCGTAGGCGATGCGGTGGGTGATGGCCCGGGTCTTGCCGGTGCCGGCGCCGGCGAGGACGCAGACGGGGCCGTGCAGGGCGGTGGCGACGGCGCGCTGTTCGGGGTCGAGCCCGGCGAGCACGGCGTCGGGGCCGGTGGCGGGGCCGGGGGTGGCGTCGTACGGGCTGCCGCTCAAGAGGTCTTCCTGCATGCGTTCCATCCTCTCAGCCCGGTGGGACAACGGGGGCGGGGTTGTCCACAGGGCCGGTGTGATCGCAGGATGATCGCTCCGCGTTCGTGTGTGCGAATCCGTGTGTGCGAACCGGCCGGAATGCCCGCCGCCCGGTGGGTGTTGCGGAGACCGTACGACCCCACCCGATCCCGAAGGAGCCCCCTCGATGTCCGGCAGCGTGACGATGTACAGCACGACCTGGTGTGGCTACTGCAACCGCCTCAAGAGCCAGCTGGAGCGCGAGGGCATCGGCTACACCGAGATCAACATCGAGCAGGACCCGGCGTCGGCCGAGTTCGTCGAGTCGGTGAACGGCGGGAACCAGACGGTTCCGACGGTGCTGGTGACGCCGGAGGGCGGCGGCGAGCAGGTCGTGATGACCAACCCGAGCCTGCTGCAGGTGAAGAAGGCCCTGGCGGGCTGAGCCACCGCGAGGCTCCTGGTCCGGCCCGGGTCGGCGCGCGTCACTGCGCGTCGGCCCGGGCCGGTTCCGTTCCGGCGGGGGTGCGGGCCGGGTCGACGGGCCCGGCGGGCGCGGGCAGGGTGGTGCGGGCGCCGAGGTCGCCGACGCCGTAGACGAGTCGGCAGCGGTCGGCGGAGTAGCGGGTCTCGATGACCCGGACGGGCCCGCGCCGGTCGTAGGTGACGCGGGTCTGGACGACGAGGGGCACGCCGGGGCCGCCCTGGAACCACTGGGCCTCCTCGGGGCCGGGCATCCGGGCGACGAGGTGGTCGACGGCGCCGATCTCGGTGCGGCCGAGCGCCGCGAGCACGGTCTCGTCGCCGCCGTCGACGGGGTCGGGTTCCATCAGGGGGGTGCCGGCGGCGAGTCCGGCCCGGTAGTGGCTCTCCTCGATGGAGTAGGGCTCGCGGTCGAGCAGCCTCAGCTGGCGGCGGACGACGATGGCTTCGCCGGGGCGCAGGCCGAGCCGTTCGGCGATGTCGACGCGGGCCCGGACGATGGTCATCTCGAAGTCGGTGCCGAGTTCGCGGCCTGCGTCGGCGGCTTCGCCGAGGTAGATCCCGGAGGGGGCGGCGAGGCAGTCGCGGGGTGCGGGGGTGAGGGTGGGGCCGTAGGCGCGGTGGTCGAGGACGGGGTGTTCGCGCAGGTAGGTGCCCTTGCCCTGGAGGCGGACCAGCCGGCCTTCGTTGACGAGGACGTCGACGGCGAGGCGGACGGTGTTGCGGGCGACGCCGTACTGGCGTTCCAGTTCGCTCTCGACCGGGAGGGCGGCGTCGGCGGTGAACTCGCCTTCGGCGATGCGGCGGCGCAGGTCGGCGGCGAGGCGCTGGTATTTGGGGGATTGGGCGGTGCCCCGGGGGATCGTCACGCGAGTGAATGTAGCGAGCGCGGTGACCGGGTTTCAGCCGTTTCCGGCAATGTCGTCCGTGCGGGTTGACGGCGGCCGCCCGCGCGTTCCCGGCGGTAGCAGATCTGGCCCGTCCGGACACGAACAGAGGGGTGTGGCGGATTCTCCCGGGAATGCGGGAGGAGAAAGGGGCGTGCGATGAAATTCGCACGCCCCCTCTCGGTGGATCCCTTCCCCGCGGGAGGGGGTCCACCGGACCCGCCCCCTCACGGGAATTCGTACAGGATTACCAGCGCACCGCCGCCGGCAGCGGTTCGCCGAACCAGCGCTCGACCAGGTGCCGGGCGATCGAGATCCCGGACGGCGGCACGATCTCGCCCGCCGCCATCCCGGCCCGCAGCTCCTCGCGGGAGAACCAGCGTGCCTCGGCCAGCTCCTCCCCGTCCACGGTGATCGCGGTGCCGCCGGGCAGGGCCCGGCCCTCGAAGCCGAGCATCAGACTGGACGGGAACGGCCAGGGCTGGCTGGCCACGTACCGGACGTCACCGACCCGAACGCCCGCCTCCTCCTGCACCTCGCGGCGCACCGCCTGCTCGATCGACTCCCCCGGCTCGACGAAACCGGCCAGCGTGGACCAGCGGCCCTCCGGCCACAGCGCCTGGCGGCCGAGCAGGCAGCGGTCCTGCTCGTCGGTGATCACCATGATCACCGCCGGGTCGGTGCGCGGGTAGTGCTCGGCCGCGCAGGAGGTGCAGCGCCGCACGTGCCCGGCGCCGGCCTTCTCGGTCGGGTGCCCGCAGCGCGAGCAGAAGCTGTGCAGCCGGTGCCAGTGCTCCAGGGCGACGGCGTGCACCAGCAGCCCGGCGTCCCGGTCGGATAGCAGTGCGCCGACCTCGCGCAGCCCGGCCGGGCGGGCGTCGCCGTCCAGCCGCCCGGGCAGGCTCTCGCCGGCCAGCGCGAAGTAGGAGACGCCGTCCTCGTCGGTGCCCAGGAAGTACCGGTCCCCGGTCTGCGGCGCCTCGAAGGAGGGCAGCAGCACGAGTTCGGTGCCCCGCTCGGTGTCGACGACGAAGGCCTCGCCGCCGGCGATCGGCAGCACCCGGGTGGCCGGGTGGCTCCAGGCGGCGGCCAGCCACGGCTCGTCGAACCGGTGCTCGGCCGCCCGGTCCACCCCGGCCCTGGCCAGTGCCAGGTGGGCCGGACGCTCGGTCTCAGGCACGGTGCTCACAGGTTCCATCCCCAACGTGGTGAATCATCCGGATGAGTGATCTGACTGGCAGGGCGCGCGGAGCGGGTCACGCGCCGGGCCGGAAGTTCTCGGCCAGGTCGCCCCACAGGTAGGCGGCCGTCTCCACGCCCTTGGCCAGCAGGTCGAGTTCGACCTTCTCGTCCACCGAGTGCCAGCCGTCCGAGGGCACCGAGATGCCGAGGAACAGCACCGGCGCGCCGAGCACGTCCTGCAGGTCGGCGGCCGGGCCGGAGCCGCCCTCGCGGGTGAACAGCACCTTCCGCTCGAAGGCCCGCTCCATCGCGCGCACGGTCGAGCGCAGCGCCGGGTGGTCCAGCGGGGTCAGGCAGGGCCGGGTGGCGCCGGGGAAGACCAGCTCGTAACGGATGCCCTCGGGCACCCGCTCGGCGACCCAGGCGCGGACGGCCTCGCGGACCTTCTCGACCTCCTGGCCGGCGACCAGCCGGAAGGACAGCTTGAGGTGCGCGGAGGCCGGAACGATGGTCTTGCCGCCGGGGCCGGTGTAGCCGCCCCAGATGCCGTTGACCTCGGCGGTGGGGCGGGCCCAGATCCGCTCCAGGGTGGAGTACCCGGCCTCGCCGCGCAGGCCGCGCGACTTGGCGACGCGCAGCCAGCCCTCCTCGTCGAAGGGCAGCTCGGCGAAGAGTTCGCGCTCGCGCTCGGTCAGTTCCACGACGCCGTCGTAGAAGCCGGGGACGGCGACCCTGCGGTCGGCGTCGTGCAGGCCGGCGGCGAGTTCGGCCGCGACGGCCGCCGGGTTGGGCACGGCGCCGCCGAAGGAGCCGGAGTGGATGTCGGTGTCCGGCCCGTACAGGTCGATCTGGGCGTCGGCGAGGCCGCGCATGCCGGTGCAGACGGTCGGGGTGTCCTCGCCCCACATGCCGGTGTCCGAGATGATCACCACGTCGGCGGCCAGCCGCTCAGCCTCGCGCCGGACCAGGGCGGCGAAGTTCGGCGAGCCGGACTCCTCCTCGCCCTCGATCAGCAGCTTGAGGTTGACGGCCGGCGCGGTGCGGCCGGTCGCGGCGAGGTGGGCGCGCACGCCGAGGGTGTGGAAGAACACCTGGCCCTTGTCGTCGGCGGCGCCGCGGGCGTACAGCCGCTTGCCGACGACGGTCGGGGTGAACGGCTCGGTGGCCCAGCCGTCCTCCTTGGCGGCGGGCTGCACGTCGTGGTGCCCGTAGACCAGGACGGTCGGCGCGGACGGGTCCCCGGAGGGCCACTCGGCGAACACCGCCGGCAGGCCGTCCGTCTCCCACACCTCGGCGACCGGGAAGCCGGTGTCGCGCAGCTTGGCGGCCAGCCACTCGGCGGAGCGGCGCACCTCGCCGGCGCGGCCGGGGTCGGCGGAGACCGAGGGGATGGCCAGCCACTCGGAGAGGTCCGCGAGGAAGGCGGCCTGGTGCTCGTCGATGTAGGAGCGGACGGCGCTGTCCGGAGTTCTCGTCATACCGACGACTGTAGTTCGCCCGTGCGGGTGCCCGCCCCGGCCGTCCGGTCGCCGGGCGCCGCAGCGGCTGTAACCTCCGTCACCCCCGCCGCGGCGGGGCCGTGGACGGGGGTGACGGGCGGGTGTGCGGGCGGGTGGGTGTGCGGGTGGATGTGCGGGCGGGTGGATGTGCGGGCGTCAGCCGGAGCGGCGCAGCAGGGTGATCCGGGAGCGGGTGAGCAGGGTGGCGAGGCCGGCGGCGAGCAGGGGCAGCGCCACGGCGGTGAGCGCGAGGGTGAGCCAGGGGAAGACGACCACGGACCGGTTGGCGAGTTCCTCGGCGGTCGTGCCGGGGAGGTCGGACTGGGAGCCGAGTTTGCGCAGGGCGACGGCCGGGACGGTGCCGCAGGCCAGGCCGAGCAGGGTGCCCATGGCGGCGATCACCCCGCACTGGAAGCCGGAGAGCGAGCGCCTGATGCGTGGTTCGGCGCCGATCGCGGCGAGGGTGGTGAGGTCGCGCTGGGAGTCGGCGGCGGCGAGGCCGGTGGCGATGCCGGCGGCGCCGAGGGCGACGATCGCGGCGAAGATGTTGAGTCCGGTGCTGACGATGCCGGCCCTGGACTGGTAGCCGCGTTCGATCTCCAGCGAGGTGTGTTCGGTGAGTTTGGCGAGTGCGGCGGTGGTCTTCTGCTGGGCGCCGTCGCCGGGGGCGTCGGCGGGCAGCCAGACGGAGCCGCTGTCGGTGGTGCCGAGGCCGAGCCGGGTGGCGGTCTCGGGGCTGATGACGGCTTCGGCGGCGGCGGGGATCACGGCCGGTGCGACGACGGCGTCGACGAGGATCTCGGTGGGCTCGGGCCGTTTGGTGTCGACGGTGCTGCCGTGGGGCGTGTAGACGAAGGGTTCGTCGAGTTCGATGGCGACCTTGCCGTCCTTGACGTAGCGCGGGTCGAAGACGACGGCCTTGCCGGCGGCGAGGGCCCGGCCCGCCGCCGGGTCGGTGACGCCGTAGAGGTTGTGCAGCAGGGTGGCGTCGCCGGCGGCGAGGTCGCCGTACGGGCTGCCGCGGCGTTCGCTGATGTGGCAGCGGCTGTCGTTGGCGAGGATGCGGTTGATCTCGGCCTGGTCGGTGTGGCCGTTCATGCCGAGCAGCGGGCAGCGCTGGTCCTTGGGCAGCCGGACCTGGATGTAGCCGCAGGGGCCGCCGGCGGTGCAGTCGCCCTTGTAGGTGACCTGCTGGACGTCGGCGCGGCGGCCGAGGTCGGGGATGGTGCGTTCGACGGCGTCGCGCAGTTGGGGCAGCATCCGGCGGTCGGCTTCGGAGCTCCAGCGGCCGCCGAGGATGACGGAGTTGGAGGGCCCGGAGGCGACGTACTCGCGGCGGTACTGCTCGTCGTTGCTGGCGACGTAGATGCTGACGGCGACGGAGCCGGCGACGGCGGCCATGACGGCGGCGACGGCGGGCGCGGTGCGGCCGCGGTGGCGGACGGAGTCGCGCAGGGCGAGCCGGGGGCCGAGGCTGAGCCAGCGGCCGAGCTTGCCGAACAGGCCGACGAGGAAGGGGGTGAGGGCGACCATGCCGAGTTCGGCGAGGGCGGAGCCGCCGAGGACGGCGAGGCTGCGGTGGGAGCCGGTGGCGCCGAGCAGGGCGAGGGCGGCGCCGCCGCCGACCGTCAGCAGGCCGAGGACGGCGAGTTTGCGGCTGGCGGGCTTGACGGTGTCGCGGCTGGTGAGGGCGGAGACGACGTCCTGGCGGGAGGCCTGGACGGCGGGGACGACGGCGGCGAGCAGGCCGGTGACGAGGCCGACGAGCAGGACGCCGAGCAGGTCGAGCGGCTGCAGGTTGAAGTGGCCGAAGCGGGAGCCGGCGTACTCCTCGGCGCGGTCGCGCAGCAGGGCGACGAGGCCGATGCCGAGGGTGAGGCCGAGGGCGGCGCCGGTGAGGCCGAGGACGACGCCGCCGCCGAGGACGACGGCGCGGACGTTGGCGCGTTCACCGCCGGCGGCGGCGAGCAGGCCGAGTTGCCGCCGGGAGCGCCTGGCCCCGACGGCGAAGGCGGGGCCCGCGAGCAGCACGATCTCCAGCAGGGCCATGCCGACGACGGTGCCGAGGATGACGACGGAGGTGCGGTTGAAGTAGCTCGGCCGGTCGGCGGCGCCGCGCCGGTCGAGGTCGGCGTAGTAGGGGACGTCGGCGCGGGCGGGCGGGTCGAGGAGGACGGTGCGGGACGCGGCGGTGAGGCCGTAGTCGTTGAGTTCGACGACCTTGTGCCAGTCGAGGGTGGTGCCGGCCGGGAGTTTGACCAGCCAGCGCCGGGCGGTGGTGGCGTCGGCGGCGGGGCCCGCGTCGGGTTTGGTGGCCCGGGCGAGGGGGGCGATGAGGGTGCCGGGGCGGGCGATGAGTTCGGTGGCGCCGAGTTCGCCGGGGTACTCGATCTCGGCGGTGAGGGTGAACTGCTTGTCGAGGCCGCGCATGCTGGTGCGGTCGCCGAGCTTGAGGCCGGAGCGCCGGAGGAACTCGCTGGTGGCGGCGGCTTCGTCGGCGGCGGTGGGGGCGCGGCCGGCGACGATGTCGAGGCGGCCGCGCCAGACCGGGTCGGTGAGGTCCTTCTCGGAGGTGCGGGTGCTGAGCAGGCCCTGGGTGCTGGTGGCGGCGCTGTAGGGGCCGTCGAGCTCGGGGACGAGCACGGTGCCGGGGGGCAGCAGTTGCCGGGCCAGGTCGGCGGGTTCGGTGTCGAGGCTGCGCTGTTCGGCGGGGGTGTGCCGGAAGGGCTGGGTGTCGTCGGCGCGGCCGGCGTGGGGCATGGTGATGCCCTTGTCGGGGTCGGGCGCCTGGACGACGGTCATGCCGCGTGCGGTCACGTGGAGTTGGGCGTCGGCCTGGCCCATGGTGCGGACGATGTTCTCGGCGGGGGTGAGTTCGCCGCTGCGGTAGAAGACGTCGGCGCCGGTGACGCCGAGGACGGGCAGGGCGACCATGGCGACGACGAGGGCGCTGCGACCCTTGGCGCGCAGGGCGTCGCGGCGGGCGATGCGCAGGGCGACCCGCCAGGCTCCGAGCTTCACTCGTCCACCTGCTTGCTGTTGGCGGCGGCGGTGACGAGGAGGCTCGCGGCGTCCTGGCTGGCGCTCTCGTCGACCATGCGGCCGTCGCGCAGGAAGACGACGCGGTCGGCCCAGGCGGCGTGCCGGGCCTCGTGGGTGACCATCATGGCGGCGGCGCCGGCGTCGCAGCGGGCGCGCAGGACGGCGAGGACGGCTTCGCCGGTGGTGGAGTCGAGGGCGCCGGTGGGTTCGTCGGCGAGGACGAGGCGGCGGTCGCCGATGAGGGCGCGGGCGATGGCGACGCGCTGCTGCTGGCCGCCGGACATGTCGTCGGGGAAGCGGTCGGCGAGGTCGGGGATGCCGACCTCGGTGAGGGCGGCGATGGCCTCGCGGCGGGCGGCGCGGGTGGAGAGGCCGTCGAGTTCGCGGGGCAGGGCGACGTTCTCGGCGGCGGTGAGCGCCGGTATCAGGTTGTAGTCCTGGAAGACGTAGCCGACCGAGCGGCGGCGGACCTGGGCGAGCTTCTTGCGGCCCAGGCCGCCGAGGGCGACGCCTTCGACGAGGACCTGGCCGCCGGTCGGGCTGTCGAGGCCGCCGGCGAGGGTGAGCAGGGTCGACTTGCCGGAGCCGGAGGGGCCCATGACGGCGACGAACTCGCCGGGGTGGACCTTGAGGTCGACGCCCCGAAGGGCGTGGACCTCGGCGGCGCCCTGGCCGTGGACGCGGCTGACGTTCTCCAGGTGCAGGACCGGTGCGGGCCGGCCTTCTTCGGTGCGGGACACGATTTTCCCCCCTGTGGTCGTACGGGTCGTTCGGGTCGTTCGGGTCGTGCTGGCTGCGTGTGGGCGGGCCCGGCGCCGGGGCCGGGCCCGGGGCCGCGGGTGGTGCGGCCGGGGCGTGCTCAGCCGCGGGTGCGGCGCAGCCCCTTGACGGCGCTGGCGGCCTTGGCGGCCCTGGCGGCCCTGGCGGGCGCGGCGGCGGGTCCGGGGCCGCCGTCGCGGGCGGCCTGGGCGGCGCGGGTCTGCAGGGCTTCGGCGTGCTGGGCGAGCCGGGTCTCGCAGTGGTCGAGCCAGCGGATCTCGGCCTCGGTCTGGAAGATCAGCTGGTCGAGGACGAGGAGCCAGGCGAGTTCGTTGCCGGCGGCGGGCCCGTCCGCGGCGGCGGCTTCGCCGGCGAGGGCGCGGCCCTTGAGCCGGGTGTAGTCCTGCAGGGCCTTGATGCTGTGCCGGCGCTGGCCCTGGACGACGGCGGAGACGTCCACGCCGGGGACGGTGACGGCCATGGCGAGCTTGATCGCCAGTTCGTCGCGGGGCGGGTTGGTGCGGGGCACGGGGGTGTCGAACCAGGCGCGCAGTTCGGCGCGGCCGGCGTCGGTGGCGGCGTAGAACTGGTGGCCCTCGTCGTCCTCGCCGGCGGCCTCGACCAGGCCGTCGCGTTCCAGCCGGGCGAGGGTGGTGTAGACCTGCCCGACGTTGAGTGGCCAGGTGGAGCCGGTGCGCGCCTCGAATTCGGTGCGCAGCTGGTAGCCGTAGCGCGGGCCCTGGTCGAGCAGGGCGAGCAGACCGTGACGGATGGACATACTCGGTATGTATACCCGGTATGCCCCGTGGCCTCAAGCCGCGACCCGCGCTCCGGGAAGCGGGTAACGTCGCGGTGTGAGCCAGTTGCGCATCGCCACCTTCAACCTGTTGCACGGTCAGCCGCTCGCCCCGGACGGCGCCCCGCGGCCCTACCCGGCCGACGCCGGCGCCCCGTTGGCCGAAGCCGTCGCCGCGCTGGACGCCGACGTGCTGGCCCTGCAGGAGGTGGACCGCCACCAGGCCCGCTCCGGCGGCACCGACCAGGCGGCGGTGGCGGCCGCGGCGATGTGCGCCGGCGACTGGCGCTTCGCCGCCGCCCTGCACGGCCGCCCGGCGCCGGTGGCCGGCTGGCTGCCGGAGCCGTCCGCCCCGGACGGCCTGCGGGTCTACGGGCCGGGCGAGATCGGCGACGGCGCCCCGCCCTCGTACGGGACGGCGCTGCTGACCCGGCTGCCGGTGCGGCACTGGCGGGCCCGGCGCTTCGCCCCGGCGCCGTTCGGGCTGCCACTGCGGGTGGCCGGGCGGCGCGGGCTGACCCCGGTGCCGGACGAGCCGCGGGCGGCGCTGGCCGCGGTGCTGGAGGGCGAGCACGGGCCGTTCACCGTCGTCGCGGCGCACCTGTCCTTCGTCCCGGGCTGGAACATGGCGCAGCTGGCCGGCATCCGGCGCTGGATCGCGGACCTGCCGCAGCCGCACCTGGTACTGGGGGACTTCAACCTGGTCGGCGCGGTGCCGCGCACGGTGCTGGGCGGGGCGACGGCGCTGGAGCGAACGTCGCCGCGGGTGCGGGTGCGGGAGCTGCGGGCGGCCGGTCGGGCGCGGCCGCGGCCGGTCGGGGCGGCGCGGCGGCGACGGGTGCGCGGGCCGCGGCCCCGGCTGCAGGGCTGGTACGACCTGGCGCGCACCCCCACCTATCCCTCGCACAAGCCGGCGGTGCAGTTCGACCACGTGCTGGCGGTGGGCGTGCCGCGGGCCGCGGTGGGCCCGGCGGCGGCGCCGCGGGCGGCGGTGTCGGACCACCGCCCGCTGCTGGTCCGGGTGTCGCTCTGAGCGGGGCTCAGCTGCGGGTCAGCACGCCGCCCTGGTGCGGGAGTCCGGGGCTGGGCACCGACTCGTACTGCAGGAGCAGCATCGCCGCGTCGTCGCCGAGCTGGCGTCCGACGTGGCGCACCACGTCGTCGTGCAGCCGTTCCAGGACGTCGGCGGGCCGCTCGGCCGCGCAGCGCGGGAAGCGCTCGGCGAGCGGGTAGAAGGCGCCGGAGCGGTCGCGGGCCTCGATCACGCCATCGGTGAACAGCAGCACCCGGTCGCCGCCGCGCAGCGCGACCCGGTGCACCGGCGGGCGCACGTCGGCCGGGTCGAGGACGCCCAACGGCGGTACGGTCTCGGCGAGTTCGAGCGGGCGGACGTCCTCGCCGCGGAGCAGCAGCGGCGCCGGGTGGCCGCAGTTGACGATCTCCGCGGAGCCGTCCGGGGCGACGCCGATGAGCACCAGGGTGACGAACTCCTCCTCCACGCCCGGGTGGTCGTTCTCGTGCAGGGCGCGGTCGAGGCTGACGGCCAGCCAGCCGGCCACCCGGTCGAGGGCGGGTTCCTGGTGGGCGGCCTCGCGGAAGGCGCCGAGCACGGCGGCGGCGGTCTCGACGGCGCCGAGGCCCTTGCCGCGCACGTCGCCGACGACGGCCCGCACCCCGTGCCGGGTGTTGACGACCTCGTACAGGTCGCCGCCGATGCGGGCGTGTGCGGCGGCGGCCTCGTAGTGGACGGCGGCGCGCACGGCGCCGACCCGCTCGGGGACGGGCCGCAGCAGCACCCGGCGGGCGATCGAGGCGACCAGCTGGGCGTCGGCCAGGGCGCGTTCCTGACGCAGCCGCAGGGTGGCGCTGACCCAGCCGATGGTGGCGACGAGCAGGATCGCGAACACGCTGGCGACGTGCACGGACTGGCCGAGCGCGTCGCCGCGGAAGGCCATCAGGAAGGCCGCCGCCTCGGTGCACAGGCCGATGGCGAGCGGGTACCAGGTGCGGCGGCTGACCACGGCGGCCAGCGCGGGCACGGCGGTGAGGGCCGGTTCGACCGTCACCGCGGTGCCGCTGAGGTAGTCGAGGACGACGATCAGCGCCATGCCGACGAACGGCAGCACGAGCGCCGTCCGCGGCCAGGTGCCGGTCGTGCCCGGTGCGGGGCCCGGGGTCGGCCCGGTGAACCGCTCTCTGATCCATCCGGTCGCGCTCAACTTCGGTCTCTCCAGCAGAAGACGCGGATGCCCCTGGCACCTGCGGTGATGACTGAGGGTTAGGTGAGGCGGGCCTCGCCGGCGGCCGGAGTACGGGGTTGACCGGTTACCGACCCCACAATAGGCACGAAACGTGCACGACGCACAGGTTTCGGGCGCTGCCGTGATGACTTGGATGCTCTGAGTGACTCATTCTTCACTGTTCCCGATCAGGAGCCGTTCCAACTCTTTTCGGTCGGGAAGTCCTGTCGGGCGGACGATCCGGCCGCTGCGGACGTACAGGAACGACGCCGTGACCTGCTCGGGATCGACGCCCATCTGCTCGGCCCAGGCGAGCCGGTAGACCGCGAGCTGCAGCGGGTCGGCGGTCTCCTCGCGGTGCGTCTTCCAGTCCACCACTTCGTAGCGTGACGCACCACCGGATTCCGACACACCGTCACCGTCCCGGTAGACCGCGTCGATCCGGCCGCGCACCACCCGCCCCGCCAGCACCAGCTGGAACGGCGCCTCGACCCGGTGGGGCCTGCGCTGCGCGTACTCGGTGCGCAGGAACGCCTCCTTGAGCCGTTCCAGGTCCTGCTCGTCCTCGATGCCGTCGTCGTCGGCGCCGGGCAGCGCGCCGGGCTCGACCAGCAGCAGCGGCTCGATCCGGGACTGCACCCAGGCGTGGAAGCGGGTACCGCGCCGGGCCGCCGGCTGCGGGGGGCGGGGCATCGGGCGGGCCAGGTCCCGGGCGAAGCCGTCCGGGTCGGCGGCCAGCCGCATCAGCTGGGTGGCGGACAGCGCGGCCGGCAGCGGCACCTCGCGGGCGGTGCGCCGGGACCGCTCCAACTCGCCCAGCAGCGCGGTCAGATCGCGGTCCCAGGAGGCGACCTGGCGCTGGTCCTCGACGGCCATCGGCTCGGGCCCGGGGGCCGCCCCTCCCGCGAGGCGGGCGCGCACCACGTCGGCGACCCGGCGGCGGGCGTGCTGGGCGGCCGGGTCCAGCGGCAGCGGCCAGGGCCGCTCGACGGCGGCGGCCAGCGCCGGGTTCGCCACGCCGGGCTCCGGCTTCGGCGCCCAGTGCTCGACCTCACCGGCACCGGGCCGCTCGCAGTGCTCGCGCAGCAGCTCCAGGAAGGCGGACGGCCCGCGGACGGTCTTCTGGCTCGGCCCCCACCAGTGCCCGGAGGCCAGCAGCAGAGCGCGCGGGCGGGTGAACGCGACGTAGCCCAGGCGCAGTTCCTCGGTCGCCGAGTGCTCGGCCAGCTCCTTCCTGAACGCCGTCATCGCCTTGCCGTTCCACCCGCCGCGCACGTCGGGCAGGGTGGCGGCGTCGCCGCGCAGGGCGTGCGGGAGCACGCGCTTGGTGCTGGTCCAGCGTTCGCGCGGGCTGCCGGACGGGAACGCACCCCGCACCAGGCCGGGGACGGCCACCACGTCCCACTCCAGGCCCTTGGACTTGTGCGCGGTGAGCACCTTCACGGTGTCCTCGCCGCCGGGCAGGCTGCTGTCCAGGCCGCGCTCGTACTCCTGGGCGGCGCGCAGGAAGCCGAGGAAGGCGGCCAGGCCCGGGTCGCCGTCCAGGTCGGCGAAGGAGGCGGCGACGTCCAGGAAGGCGTGCAGGGTCTCCCGGCGGCGGGCGGCCAGCGCCTGCGGGGAGGCGGCGAGTTCGACCTCCAGGCCGGTGACGGCCAGCACCCGGTGCAGCACGTCCATCAGCGGGTCGGCGAGCGAGCGGCGCAGCTCGCGCAGCTCCCGGGCGAGCCGGGCGAAGCGCACCCGGGCCTCGGCGGAGAACGGCAGCTCGTCGGGCTGCGACCCCTCGTCACCGGTCGAGGCGGTCAGGAAGGTCTCCACCGCATCGGCCAGCGAGACCACCTCGGTCGGGTCGGCCTCGGCGACGGCGGCGGCCAGCGCCTCGACGCCCTCGGGCCGGGTGCCGCGCACCAGGGCGGCGGCGCGGCGGCCGAGCAGGGCGAGGTCGCGCGGGCCGATCCGCCAGCGCGGGCCGATCAGCAGGCGCACCAGGGCGGCGTTGGCGGTCGGGTCCTGCAGCACCTCGCAGACGGCCACCAGGTCGGCCACCTCGGGCAGTTGGAGCAGTCCGCCGAGGCCGACGACCTCGACGGGCACCTCGCGGGCAACCAGTGCGGCGTGGATGTCGGGGAAGGCCGCGCCGCCCCGGCACAGCACGGCGATCCGGCCGGGCGCGGTGCCGGTGCGCACCAGGTGGGCGATCGAGTCGGCGAGCCAGTCGACCTCCTCGGCGTGGGTGTCCAGCAGCGCGGCCCGCACGAAGCCGTCCCGTTCGGCGCCGGGGGCCGGGCGCAGCGCCTCGACGCCCTCGTGCATCTCCCGCAGCGGGGCGGCGAGTTCGTTGGCGAAGGCGAGCAGCCGGCCGCCGCTGCGGCGGTTCTCGCTGAGTGCGTACCGGTCGGCGGGGGTGCCGTCGGCCTGCGGGAAGTGCCGGGGGAAGTCGTCGAGGTTGGCGACGGAGGCGCCGCGCCAGCCGTAGATGGCCTGGCAGGGGTCGCCGACCGCGGTGACCGGGTGTCCGGCCGCGCCGCCGAAGAGGCCGGCGAGCATGAGGCGCTGGGCGACGGAGGTGTCCTGGTACTCGTCGAGGAGGACGACCCTGAACTGGCCGCGCAGCAGTTCGCCCACCTCGGGGCGCTGCTGGGCGAGGCGGGCGGCGGCGGCTATCTGGTCGCCGAAGTCCATCAGTCCGGCGCTCTGCTTGCGGCGCCGGTAGTCCTCGACGAGGCGCAGCAGTTCGAGGCGGGCGCGGGCGGTGGCGGGGACGGCGCGCAGGTCGTCGTTGGTGAGCTTGACCGTGGCGAGGGTGTCGAGCAGGTCCTCGTCGAAGGCGCGCAGGGCGGCGGGTTCGACGAGGTGCTCGGCGAGTTCGCCGTCGAGGGCGGTGAGGTCGGCGACGAGGTTGGCGAAGGTGCCGGTGAGGGCGGGGAAGGGACCGCGGGCGGTGCGCAGCACCTTGGCGGCGAGCTGGAAGCGGGTGGCGTCGGCGAGCAGCCGGACGTCGGGTTCGATGCCGATGCGCAGGCCGTGCTCCTTGAGGAGGCGGCCGGCGAAGGCGTGGTAGGTGGAGATCTCGGGGTCGCCGAGCGGTTCGGCGCCGTCCCGGTCGATGACGCCGGCGCGGAGCAGGGCGGTGCGGACGCGTTCGGCGAGTTCGGCGGCGGCCTTGTTGGTGAAGGTGAGGCCGAGGACCTCCTCGGGCCGGACGGCGCCGGAGCCGACCAGCCAGACGACCCGGGCGGCCATCACGGTGGTCTTGCCGGAGCCGGCGCCGGCGACGATGACGGCCGGTGCGAGGGGGGCTCCGATGGCCGCCATCTGCTCCCGGTTGAACGGGATCCCGAGCAGGTCCTTGAGCTGGTCGGGATGGCTGAGCACGGCGGTCACCCCGCAACGGTAACGGGCCGGGCCGACAACCCGGGCGCCCCGGCGGGGTGACCCCGGCTACTCGACCAGCTGGGCCCCGTCGCGCTGGGCGGAGCAGCTGCGGCGGAAGGTGCAGCGGTCGCAGCCGCCGCCGGTCTGCGGGACGAAGCGCTCGGCGAGGACCTTCCCGGCGGCCTCGGCGAGCAGGTTCTCGATCCACGGGTCGCCCTCGGGCGGGTCCTGGCGCTGCACCTTGGGGGTGTCGGGGTCGGCCTTGGCGGCGGCCTCGCGCAGGTGGACGAGTTCGGCGCCGCCGGTGGCGGGGGGCCGTTCGGTGAAGCCGGGCAGTTCGTTGAGGGCGCCGGCCCGGACGGCGAGCTGGTAGACGGCGAGCTGCTTGTGCTCGGGCAGCGACTTGTCGGTGGGGATCTGCTTGCCGGTCTTGAAGTCGACGACGTAGGCGCGCCCGGCCCGGTCCTTCTCGACCCGGTCCATGGAGCCCCGGATGCGCACCGAGACGCCGCCGGTGTCGAGGGTGACGTCGAAGCCGTGCTCGGTGGCGACGACGTCGCGGCCGCGTTCGAGGACGTGCCAGTTGAGGAAGCGCTCCAGGGCGGCGCGGGCCTCGGTCTTCTCCTGCCGGGACTTCCAGGGGGCGTCGAAGGCGAGGGCGTCCCAGACGGTGTCGAGGCGTTCCATGAGGACGGCGAGGTCGGCGGGGGTGCGGCCGGAGCCGACCTCGTCGGCGAGGGCGTGGACGACGTTGCCGAAGCCCTGGGCGGCGCTGCCGGGGGCGCGGGCCCCGACCTCCTTGTCGAGGAACCACTGCAGCGAGCAGTTCTCCAGCTGTTCGAGGCCGCTGCCGGAGAGCCGGACGGGCAGGTCGGGGCTGCGCAGCGGTTCGGGGGCGGCGGTCGGGTCGTCCAGGCCCCACCAGCGGTCGGGGTGGGCGGCGGGGACGAGCGGCAGGCCGTCCTCGTCGGTGGCGGCGGCGAGGGTGGCGAGGCGTTCGGCGGCGGCGCGGCGCAGTTCGGGCGAGCGCGCGGGGTCGACGGTCACGGCGCGCAGTTCGGCGACCAGGGCGGCGACGGACAGCGGGCGGCGCGGGCGGTGGGTGACGTCCTCGACGGTGACGGGCGGGGTGCGGCGCACCACCTTGCCGGTTCCGGGGTCGACGTCCTCGCGGTAGAGCTCGCGCAGGAAGCGGGAGGGTTCGTCGCCGTCGTCGGCGGGGGCCTTGACGGCGGTGACGACGAGGCGCTCCTTGGCGCGGGTGGCGGCGACGTAGAAGAGGCGGCGTTCCTCGCCGAGCAGGGCGGCCGGGGAGAGCGGTTCGGCGAGGCCGTCGCGGCCGATCCGGTCGGCTTCGAGGAGGGAGCCGCGGCGGCGCAGGTCGGGCCAGAGGCCGTCCTGGACGCCGGCGACGACGACCAGGCGCCATTCGAGGCCCTTGGAGCGGTGGGCGGTCATCAGCCGGACGGCTTCGGGGCGGACGGCGCGGACGGTGAGGGTGTCGGCGGCGATGTCCTGGGCTTCGAGTTCGGCGAGCAGGTCGAGGGCGCCGCGGTGGCCGGTGACCTGTTCCTCGGCGCGGGCGGCGGTCTCGAACAGGGCGCACAGGGCGTCGAGGTCGCGGTCGGCGTTGCGGCCGGCGGCGCCGCCGCGCAGGGCGGCGCGTTCGAGCCGTTCGCGCCAGCGGCGGCTGCCGTCCCACAGTTCCCAGAGCGCGTCCTCGGCGGTGCAGCCGCCGGCGAGCCGTTCGCGGACCTTGCGCAGCAGGGTGCCGAGGTCGCGGGCCCGGCGGGCGGTGGCGGGGTCGAGGGCGACGAGGCGTTCGGGTTCGGCGAGGGCTTCGCGGACGAGTTCGTCGGCGGGGCGCGGGGCGGCGCCCGGGCGGCCTTCGGCGCGCAGCGCGGCGCGTTCCTCCTCGCGCAGGGCGCGGCCGAGGCGCCGCAGGTCGGAGCCGTCGAGGCCGCCGAGCGGGCCGGTGAGCAGGGCGTGCGCGACGTCGGTGGTGAGCGGGTCGGGGGCGTCCGGGTCGCCGTGCCGGTCGCGGGCGCCCTGCTCGGCGCAGACGCGCAGGGCGAGCAGCAGTTGGGCGACGGCGGGTTCCTCGCGCAGCGGCAGGTCGTCGCCGTCGATCTCCAGCGGGACGCCGGCCGCGCCGAGCGCCCGCCGCACGCCGGGGATGGAGCGGGCGCCGGCCCGGACCAGGACGGCCATCTCGCCCCAGGGCACGCCGTCCTCCAGGTGGGCGCGGCGCAGCAGGTCGGCGACCGAGTCGAGTTCGGCGCCGGGGGTGGGGTAGGTGTAGACCTCGACCCGGCCGCCTTCGCGGGAGGGCAGCAGGGCTCGGTGCTGGGCGAGTTTGTCGGCGGGCAGGCGGCCCATCGGCATCCGGCGGGCGAGTTCGCGGGAGGCGGCGAGCAGGACGGCGCCGGAGCGGCGGGAGACGCGCAGCACCTGGACGTCGGCGGGGCTGCCGTCTGCGCGGCGGAAGGTCTGCGGGAAGTCGAGGATGCCGTTGATGTCGGCGCCGCGGAAGGCGTAGATCGACTGGTCGGGGTCGCCGACCGCGACGAGGTCGCGTCCGCCGCCGGCGAGGCGGCGCAGCAGCCGGACCTGGCTGGGGTCGGTGTCCTGGTACTCGTCGACGAAGACGACGTCGTAGCGCCGGCGCAGCTGGTCGCCGATCTCGGGGCGTTCGGCGAGCAGGACGGCGCGGTGGACGAGTTCGGCGTAGTCGAGGACGCCGCGCAGGTCGAGGACGTCGAGGTAGTCGGCGAGGAAGTGGGCGGCGGCGGCCCAGTCGGGGCGCTGGACGCCCCGGGCGAAGCGTTCCAGTTCCGCTTCGCCGAGGCCGAGTTCGCGGCTGCGGGCGAGGACGGCGCGGACTTCGTCGGCGAAGCCGCGGGTGGTGAGGCAGGCGCGCAGGTCGAGCGGCCAGGCGATGCGGGATTCGCCGAGCCTGGCGTCCTCGGCGCCGCCGGCAAGGAGTTCGCGGACCATGACGTCCTGCTCGGGGCCGGAGAGCAGGCGCAGCGGCTCGGCGTAGTCCTGCGGGTCCTGGTGGGCGCGCAGGAGGGCGTAGCAGAAGGAGTGGAAGGTGGTCGCCTGCGGTGACCGGAGCGCTGACGCCTGCGGTGACCGGAGCGCCGTGCCCTGCGGGGCGGTGGCGGTGCCGAGCCGGGCGGACATCCGGTCGCGCAGCTCCATGGCGGCCTTGCGGCTGAAGGTGAGGACGAGGATCCGCTCGGGGTCGGTGCCGTGTTCGATGCGGCGGGCGACGGCCTCGACGAGGGTGGTGGTCTTGCCGGTGCCCGGCCCGGCGAGGACGAGCAGCGGGCCGCCGCGGTGCTCGACGACGGCGCGCTGGTACTCGTCCAGCACGGGCGGGTCGGGCTGGGCGAGCGGGCTGCGCACGAGCCGGTAGGGGGAACTCACGGGCTTCCTGGGGTGGAGCAGAGGGGCATGGCCGGGGCGGGCCCGGTGGGGCCCGCCCACATCGAGCCTACGATCCTGCCCCGTCATTCCCGTCCGCGCGGGGGTTTCGCCGCATCTTTCGGCCGGCGGGGGTGTCCCGGCCGTCCCAGCGGGCCTGCCGCAGGTCGACCCGGGGCGGGTCGGCGCTCTCGCGCAGCGGGGTACCCTCGGCGCGGTAGCGGGCGAGGGCGCGCTGTTCGTGGCCGGGCAGCAGCCGGCCGTCCGCGCGGATCACCCGCCACCAGGGCACCGGGCCGCCGTAGAGGGCCATCACCCGGCCGACCTGTCGGGGGCCGCCCTGGCCGAGGTACTCGGCGACGTCTCCGTAGGTCATCACTCGGCCGGGTGGAATCCGCTCGGTCAGGTCGAGCACCAGTTCGGCGAAGCGGGGCAGCTCGCCCGGCAGGCCGTCCTCTGTTACGTCCGTCACCTGCGGCATTCTTCCGCACCCCGGCGGCCGTGCGGCCCGGCCCGAACGATCCGCCGCGCCCGATCCGGCCCCTGTCCAGCACGGGGGCTCGGGACATGCCACCATCTTCCGGGGCGGTGAGTGGTGATACGAGGACAACAAGACCAGATGACCGGGACGGCTGACGTGGGCGTGGAGAAGGACTCCGACGAGTCCGCCTCCGCCGTACCCGCGCCACCCCCGGCACCCGAGGAGCCGGGTGAGGGCCGGCCCGGGGCCGGGGCCGTGCCGGAAGTCTCCCTGATCAAGGACTCGACGATCAAGACCCCCGCACCGCCCGCCGCCGAGCAGCCCGACCAGGCCGAACCGGCCGAGCAGCCCGAACCGGCCGAACCCCCGGCCCCGGCCCCGGCCCCGGCCCCGGCCCCGGCCTCGCCGACCGAGTACCACGACCCGCTGGACGACGCCCCGCACCTGGACGTCGACGAGCCGCTGCTCGCCGCCCGCGCGCACCGCCCGTCCGACCTGATCCGCTTCCTGGTCGGGGTCTTCGGGATCGTCGCCGTCTTCGTGCTGGCCGGCATCGCCACCTCGACGACCACCGGCATCGAGCAGGACATCAACAACAACGCGCCGCACTTCTCCGCGGTGCTGTCCACGATCACCGGCCTGCTCTCCAGCGTCGCGGTGCTCGCCGTGCCGCTGTCCTTCGCGGTCGAGCGGCTGATCAAACGCGACGGCCTGCGGGTCGCCGACGGCGTGCTCGCCTCGGTGCTCGCCTACGGCGTCTCACTGGGCATCGACTGGTGGGTGGCCGAGGGCGCCTCCGAGCACATCCGGGACGCGCTGACCAGGCTGCCCGCGAACAGCGACGGCACCCTCACCGACCCGGTGCACGGCTACCTGGCGCCGGTGATCGCCTACATGACCGCGGTCGGCATGTCGAGCAGACCGCGCTGGCGGGTGGCCCTGTGGGCGGTGGTGCTGTTCAGCGGCATCACCGAGCTGCTCGGCGGCTACACCACGCCGCTGTCGCTGATGCTCACCGTGCTGATCGGCTGGTCCGTCGCCTACGGCACGCTGTACGCGATCGGCTCGCCGAACATCCGCCCCACCGGCCAGCACCTGATGATCGGCCTGCGCAAGGTCGGCTTCACCCCGGACGCCGCGCACCGCGCCCCGGACGCGCCCGGCGGCACCCGCCGCTACCACGTCACCCAGCAGGACGGCCCGCCGCTGGACGTCCACATCATCGACCGCGAGCAGCAGGCCTCCGGCTTCTTCTACCGGGCCTGGCGGCGGCTGCGGCTGCGCTCGGTGGCGGTGCGCCGCAGCCCGCAGTCGCTGCGCCAGGCGCTGGAGCAGGAGGCGCTGATCGCGTACGCGGCGGCCGCCTCGGGCGCCCGGGCGCCGCAGCTGGTCGCCACCTCCGAGCTCGGCCCGGACGCCGCGATCCTGGTGTACGAGAACGTCGGGGGCCGCACCCTGGACGAGCTGGCCGAGGAGGAGGTCACCGACCGGGTGATGGCCTCGCTGTGGCGCTCGGTGGCGGCCCTGCACGAGCGCCGGATCGCGCACCGCCGGCTGACCGGCGAATCGCTGCTGGTCTCCGACCAGGAGCACGCCTACCTGGTCAACCTGTCCGGCGGGGACATCGCCGCCACCGACCTGACCCTGCGGATCGACGTCGCCCAGCTGCTCACCACCTTCGCGCTGCGGATCGGCCCGGAGCGGGCCGTCGCCGTCGCCAACGCGGTGCTCGGCGCCGACCGGGTCGCGCAGGCGCTGCCGCTGCTCCAGCCGGTCGGGCTGAGCCGCTCCACCCGGATCGACCTGGCGCGGCTCACCAAGGAGCGCAAGACCGCCGCCCGGGCCAGGGCGCTGGAGCAGGTCGCGGCCGGCGAGCGCACCCAGCAGCAGGCCGAGGAGGACATCGCGGCGGCCGGCGAGGACCTGCTGAGCCGCCTGCGCGGCCAGATCCTGCAGATCGCGCCCGAGGCGCCGATGGAGCCGGCGAAGCTGGAGCGGCTGAAGCCGAAGAGCCTGATCATGGTGATCGCGCTCACCTTCGCCGCCTACCTGGCGCTGACCACCATCAAGCCGGCCCAGCTGAAGCTCTCCCAGATGAACTGGGCGTGGGCGGCGGCCGCGCTGCTCGCGGCCGCGTTCAGCTACGTCGCCGCCGCGATGAGCCTGACCGGCTTCGTGCCCGAGCGGCTGCCGTTCCGGCGCACCGTCGCGGCGCAGCTGGCCGGCTCCTTCGTCAAACTGGTCGCGCCGGCCGCGATCGGCGGCATCGCGCTCAACACCCGCTACCTGCAGAAGGCCGGCATCCGCCCCGGCCAGGCGGTGGCCTCGGTCGGCGCCTCGCAGCTGGCCGGCCTGGCCGGGCACCTGCTGCTGCTGTTCAGCTTCGGCCTGATCACCGGCAGCCAGACCAACGGCGACCTCTCCGCCTCCCGCGCGGTGATCATCGGCGTGCTGACGGCCGCCGTGCTCGCCCTGGTGGTGGCGGCCGTGGCGCCGCTGCGCCGGTTCGTGCTGGGCCGGCTGCGCTCGCTGTTCTTCGGCGTGGTGCCGCGCATGCTCGACCTGATGCAGACGCCCAGCAAGCTGATCACCGGCTTCGGCGGCATCCTGCTGCTGACCCTGTCCTTCACCGCCTGCCTGGACTTCTCGGTGCAGGCCTTCGGCGGCAGCGTCAGCTTCTCGGCCGTCGCGGTGGTCTTCCTGACGGCCAACGCGGCCGGCTCGGCGATCCCGACCCCGGGCGGCATCGGCCCGGTCGAGGTCGCCCTGATCGGTGCCCTGACGGTCGCGGACGTCTCCCCCGCCGTCGCCACCCCGGCGGTGTTCCTGTACCGGGCGCTCACCTTCTGGCTGCCGGTGATCCCGGGCTGGATCGCCTACAACATGCTGCAGCGCCGCGGCGCGCTCTAGGGTCCGCGCCAACGCGCGAGGGAGGGCCCCGCCGGACCGGCGGGGCCCTCCCTCGTGTCGGCCTCCGGCCTCTAGTAGACCGGCTTGTGCGGCTCGATCTGGTTGACCCAGCCGAGCACGCCGCCGCCCAGATGGACCGCGTTGGCGAAGCCCGCGGCCTTGACCACGGCCAGCACCTCGGCCGAACGCACGCCCGACTTGCAGTGCAGCACGATCTTGCGGTCCTGCGGCAGCTTCTCCAGCGCGTCGCCCATCAGGAACTCGTTCTTGGGGATCAGCACCGCGCCGGGGATGTTGACGATCTCGTACTCGCCGGGCTCGCGGACGTCGATGAGGTAGATGTCCTCCTTGTCGTCCTGCCACTGCTTGAGCTGCGCCGAGGTGATGGTCGAGCCGGCGGCGGCGGCCTGCGCCTCCTCCGACACGACGCCGCAGAAGGCCTCGTAGTCGATCAGCTCGGTGACCGTCGGGTTCTCGCCGCAGACGGCGCAGTTCGGGTCCTTGCGGACCTTCACCTGGCGGTAGTTCATCTCCAGGGCGTCGTAGATCATCAGCCGGCCGACCAGCGGGTCGCCGATGCCGGCGAGCAGCTTGATCGCCTCGTTGACCTGGATCGAGCCGATGGACGCGCACAGCACGCCCAGCACGCCGCCCTCGGCGCAGGACGGCACCATGCCCGGCGGCGGGGCCTCCGGGTAGAGGCAGCGGTAGCAGGGGCCGTGCTCGGCCCAGAACACGCTGGCCTGGCCGTCGAAGCGGTAGATCGAGCCCCACACGTACGGCTTGCCGAGCAGCACCGCGGCGTCGTTCACCAGGTAGCGGGTGGCGAAGTTGTCGGTGCCGTCGACGATCAGGTCGTAGCCGGAGAAGATCTCCATGACGTTGTCGTTGTCGAGGCGCTCCTCGTGCAGGATCACGTCGACGTACGGGTTGATCTCCTTGACGGAGTCCCGCGCCGACTCCGCCTTGGAACGGCCGATGTCCGCCTGGCCGTGGATGATCTGGCGCTGCAGGTTGGACTCGTCGACCACGTCGAACTCGACGATGCCGAGCGTGCCGACCCCGGCGGCGGCCAGGTACATCAGAGCGGGCGAGCCGAGGCCGCCGGCGCCGACGCACAGCACCTTGGCGTTCTTCAGCCGCTTCTGCCCGGCCATGCCCACGTCGGGAATGATCAGGTGGCGGGAGTACCGGCGGACCTCGTCGACGGTGAGCTCGTCGGCCGGCTCGACCAGGGGTGGCAACGACACGGGGACTCCGATGGGTGTCATGTCAGGCGGCCGGGGCCGGCCTTCTGCGGGGTGGTTGCTCCGCCACGCGGGTGGCTCTTAGCCCAACAGTGTCACGCCCCTGCGCTATTCCGAGACAGCCCGTCCGGTGGGCGAGACGGGCCGCGCCGGATCGTGGGACCGGCCGACCGGCCCCGGAAGGCGCCCCGGGCCTGCGCTGACGGGCCCGGGGAGCCCTCCGCGAGCCCGGTCAGACCCGGCAGGCCGTCTCCAGCCAGACGTCCCCCAGCGACTCCTCCAACGGCACCTGTGTCCGCCATCCGAGACGGTCCCGGGCGGTCCGCACGTCCGCCTGCCGCCACGCCACCGGCTCCCCCTGGACGGGCCGGCCCTCCGACCGCGCCCCCTCCGGCCGATGGCCCGGCAGGTACGGGCCGCCTTGGTGGTGGTGGCCGGGCAGGTGGTCGCCGTGCGGCCCGCCGGCCTGCGCCGGCAGCAGGACCTGCCGGTTCTCCTCGACGATGGACCCCTCGAAGCCGGACGCCCGCACCAGCAGCTGGGCCGCGTCCCGGGCCCGGACGGCGTGCCCGCTGCCGATGTTGACCACCCCGGTGGCGGCCGAGACCGCGGCCGCCTGGATCGCCCGCGCGACGTCCCGGACGTCCACGAAATCCCGGTATCCGGACAGGTCCGGCATTCGCACCTGGTTCTCGTCCCGCTCCAGCGCCCGGCGCAGCCCCTCGGCGAGCCGCCCGAACAGCGAGGCGGTCGGCGCCCCCGGGCCCACCACGTCGAACACCCGCAGCACCGCGGCGTCCAGGCCGGAGGCCAGCACCAGCTCCGTCCCGGCCAGCTTGGACACCCCGTACGGGCCGACCGGGCGCGGCTCGGCCTGCTCGGAGACCGGCACCCCGCCGGGCACCGGCCCGTACTCGGCGGCCGAGCCGACGTGCACCAGCCGGGCCGGCTCCCGGCTGCGCCGGATCGCCTCGCAGACGGTGGCGACGGCCAGCGTGTTCGACCGGATCAGGGTCCGCGAGCTGCCGTAGGTGGCACCCGCGCAGTTGATCACCACCTGCGGCGCGACCGCGTCCAGGAAGCGGGCCAGCGCGCCCGGGCTCCCGGTGGTCAGGTCGAAGCGGATGTCGGCCGAGTCGCGCCGGCCGAGCACCGTCACCTGCAACTCCCGGTCCATCAGCAGACGGTCGGTGACCCGGCGGCCGATGAAGCCGTCGGCGCCCAGCAGCAGCACCCTCATCGGGGGTGTCCTTCCACGAAGCGAGGTCGGGGACGACCTGGCGGACTGAAAACTACGAACGAACAGGGATCGGGGGGATCCGGCGGTGCGCCCCGGCCCGGCCGAGCACCGCCCAGGCGTGCCCGGCCAGCACGGCCGCGACCGCGCCGCCGCCGAGCAGCAGGGCCGCCGGGCCGGAGCCGCCGAGCGCGAGCGGCACCGCCGTGGCGGCGGGCCCTGCGACGGCGCCCAGGGCGGCGGCCGCCGCCCGGCCGCAGCGCGCCAGCAGCGCGGGCAGCACCAGCAGCAGGCCCAGCACGCCCTGCGCCGCCCACTGCGCGGCGCCGGCCCGCTCGGCGGCCAGGTGCAGCAGCCCGCCGCCGGGCCCGGGGCGCGGCGCGACGGCGGTCAGCACGGCCAGCGCGGCGAAGGTCAGCACCGCGAGCACCGCCAGGTGCAGCGCGACGGCCACCGGCAGCACCGGCCGCATCCGGGCCCGGAACTCGGCGAGGGTGCCGGCCGCCGCGAGGTGGCCGCGCCCGACCTGCCGGTACCAGCGGGCGGCCCGCTCGGCCGACCCGGCGGACAGCGCCGCCGCGAGCGCCAGCGCGACCGCGGCCGGCCGGTCCGGGCCGGGGGCCGCCAGCGGGAGCAGCAGCAGCGCGGCCAGCCCCAGCCCGTGGCCGAGCGCGGCCGGGCTCCGGCGCGGGCCGGCGGGTGCGCGCGGCGGCCGGGCCGGGCCCAGCGCGTCCGGCGCCGGCGGCCCCGGGTACGGCGGGCCGGGCTCGGCCGGCGGTTCGGCGGTCAGCGCGGGCAGCAGGACCGCCGGGAGGGCGGCCGGCAGCAGCGCCGCCGCTCCGGCGCCGAGCGCGGCGGCGGCGCCGGGCAGCGCGGCCAGGGCGGCGGCCAGCAGTGTCGCGCGGGCGGCGGCGCCGCACTCGCGCGGCGGCGCGGGGCGGGGCGCGGGCGGGCGGCGGGGCACCCGGGCGTACAGCTCCTCGGCGAGCGAGAACAGGTCGGCGTGCCGGCAGCGGGCGGCGGCGTCCGGTCCGAGCCCGGCCTCCTCCAGCCCGGCGGCGATCTCCAGCGGGTCGACGGCGTGCTCGCACAGCTCCCGGTGCTCGGCCATCAGCTCTCGCACCGGATCCGCGCTGCCCGCCGGATCGGCGGCGCCGGCCCCGAGCCCGGCCCCGACGCCGACTCCACCCCCGCCCCCGGTCCCGCCCCCGGTCCCGGCCGCGGTGCCGCCGGGCATCAGCGGGCTTCCGCGAGTTCGCCCGCGTGCTCCCGGCCGGCCCGTCCGCCGCCGTCCTCCGGGTCGTCCTCGCCGTCGCGGCCGGCGGCGCGCGGCCCGTCCGCGAGCCAGTACTCGGCGGGCCGGGCGAACGGCCGCGGCGCCCGGCCGCCCTCGCCGCCCCCGCCGCCGGGGAAGGCCGGGTACTGCGAGACCAGCTCCAGGTAGATCTCCCGGAAGGCGCCGATCACCGGCTCGACGGCGAAGCGTTCCTGCGCCCGCAGCCGCCCGGCCAGCCCGAGCCGGGCCCGCCGTTCCTCGTCGCGCAGCAGTGCCAGGCAGGCGCCGGCCAGCGCGCCCGGGTCCCGGGCGGGCACCAGCAGCCCGGTCGGGCCGACCACCTCGCGGGCCACCCCGACGTCGGTGCAGACCACGGCCCGGCCGCTGAGCATGGCGTCCGCGAGCAGCCGGGGGCCGCGCTGGGAGAGCGCGGAGAACACGGTCACCGTGCCGGCCTCCCAGACCTCGGCGAGCGGGCCGGGCCGCCCGGCGAAGTCCACCGCGTCCGCCACCCCGAGGCGCTCGGCGACGGCCTCGCAGTGCGCCAGGTAGCCGGGCGCCGCCTCCTCGCCGTACAGCGTCAGCCGGGTGTCGGGCAGTTCGGCGCGCACCCGGGCGAAGGCGTGCAGCGCCAGCTCCGGGTCCCGCCCGGGCTCCAGGGCGCCGGCCCACACCAGGGTCGGCCGTACCGGCTCGGGCCCGGCGGCCGGGCGGTCGACGGCCGGGGTGCCCTCGTACACGACCCGGGTGCGAGCCGGGTCGGCGCCGCACCGGCGCTGCCACTGCTGGTCGTGGGCGCTGCCGGGGGTGAGTATCGCGGCCTGCCGGTAGGTCTCCTCGGTGAGCGCCCGGAAGAAGGCCAGCAGCAGCGCGCGGACCGGCCACCGGTAGGGCGCCTCGCGGTAGCCGAGGTACTGCTCGCGCAGGTGCAGGCCGTGCTCGGTGACCACGAACGGCACCCCGTGCAGCCGGCGGGCGACCAGGGCGGGCAGCGCGGCCGGCCCGCCGCCGACCACGTGGCACAGGTCCACGCCGCCGAGGCCGCCGGGCCCGGTGCCGTACCAGGGCGCGGACAGCGGCCGCAGGCACTGCTCCAGCAGGTCCCCGGCGACCAGCACGTCGCACACCAGCGGGCCCCCGGCCGAGGTGTCCGCGCCGGGCAGCCGCCAGACCCGCTCCAGGACCCGCCGGGCGTGCGCGGAGGCGAGGAAGGCGGGAAGCGTGCCGTCCTCGCGGGCGAGCTCGGCCAGCCGGTACAGCCCGGCGCCGAACCCGGCCCGCTCGCGGGGCAGCACCAGGGCGCGCACCAGGTCCTCGTACGCCCGGGCGTACTGGCGTCTGCGCAGGGCGCCCGGGCGTCGTCCGCGCGGGCGGCGCCCCCACAGCGCCACCTCGTGCGCCCCCCGCCAGACCGGCGAGAGCCGCTCGACGGCGCCCGGGCATCCGGGGCCGGTGAGCAGGTACAGCTCGAACTCGTGCTCCGGCAGGCCCTCGGCCAGCCGGTCGCACCAGCCGCCGGTGCCACGCTGGGAATGCGGTCGGGCACCCTCGGTGAGCAGGGCAACGCGCACGGGAGACCTCCTGTTTGCCACCGTTGAATTCACCCCTGGGCGGGGTCACGGGAGTCGCGGGGCCGTACGCCGGGACCCTTCCTCGCACCGCCGCCCGCCGACTGCTGCGGCGCCGGCGGCCCTCCCCCACACCTGTTCGGTCCGGCAGCAGAAAGGTAGGACCGGCCCACGGCCCGCCATCGGTCACCTGCCTGGTTGCCACCTGAACGAGTGAACCGGCGTGACTTCGCGCCGAAGCGGGCCGTTACCGGGCGGTATCCGGGGACCGCGCGAGCGGTCGGGTGGGCGGCCGGACGCGCGGGGTCAGCGCGACGTGTGCGCGATCAGCTCCCGCACCGCGCGGGCGACCTCGTCCGGGTGCTCCATCATCGCCACGTGCCCCGACTCCGGCAGCACCAGCAGCCGGGCGTCCGCGAAGGCCGTGCAGGCCCGCCGGGCCGAGCGGTAGCCGACCAGCTTGTCGCGCAGCCCGTACACCAGCAGGACCGGCGCCGCCACCTGCTCGGCCTGCCGCCACAGCGCCTGCTCGCCGCGCTCGGTGTAGGCGGAGACGATGCCACGGGCCGAGCCGACCAGCGCCCGCATCGCGTGCGGCGCCTCCAGTCGGAGCCGGTACTGGTCGACCGCCTCGGCCCGGGCGGCCGGGCTCAGCCGGCCCGGGTCGCCGTAGACCAGCCGCAGCAGTTCCTCGGTCGCCGCCTCGGCGTCGAGCCGGCCGGCCTGCAGCCGGCGCAGCAGCGCGGGCACCCCGGGGACGGCGAGCACGGCGGTCGGCCAGGCGGTGCGCTGCGGCGGCAGCTCGGGCAGGGCCGGCGAGACCAGGGTGAGGCTGCGCACGAGGTCGGGGCGCAGCGCGGCGAGCCGGACGGCGACGGCGCCGCCGAGCGAGTTGCCGAACAGGTGGACGGGCCCGCGGCCGGCGGCCTCCAGGTAGCCGATGACGGCGCGGACGTGCCCGGAGAGGCTGAGGTTGCCGTCGCTGGGCGGGTTGGAGCGGCCGAAGCCGGGCAGGTCCACGGCCTCGCCGTCGACCAGGCCGGCGAGGCGGTCCATGAGCGCCGTCCAGTTGGCGGCCGAGCCGCCGAGGCCGTGCACGAAGAGGGCAGGCTCGCGCCCGTCCGCGCCCCGGCTGGCGAGGCCGCGGTGCACCGCGAGGACCGCCCCGGGGACCTCGACGGTTCGGACCTGCTGCTCAGCGCTGCTCATGATGGACGATGGTAGTGAGCGCGGGCCGGGTGCGCCCGGGGCAGGCGGCGGTCCGATCCCTCGCCCCGGGGCACTGCCGACGCCGAGGTCAGCGCCGTATTGTGGGCACCTGACAAGCGGAGCGGTCGGCTTTTCTCGCCTTCACCGAACACGAACGCGGTTACCGAAAAGTAGAATCAGCCATCTTGTCGGCCCCGAAGAACCCCGAAGTGAGGAGCGCCGTGACGGCCATCCAGGAGGCGCAGGAGCGCCCGCGCGGTGCCCGCCTGCCGCGAAGCGCCCGCCGTGAACAACTGCTCGGTGCCGCCCAGGAGGTGTTCGTCGCGCAGGGTTACCACGCGGCCGCCATGGACGACATCGCCGACCGCGCCGGGGTCAGCAAGCCGGTGCTGTACCAGCACTTCCCCGGGAAGCTGGAGCTGTACCTGGCGCTGCTGGACAAGCACTGCGACGCCCTGGTCGAGTCGACCCGCGAGGCGCTGTCGACGACCAACGACAACAAGCAGCGCGTGGCCAACACCATGGAGGCGTACTTCAACTACGTCTCCAGCGAGTCCGGCGCGTTCCGCCTGGTCTTCGAGTCGGACCTGACCAACGAGCCGGCCGTGCGCGAGCGGGTCGAGCGGGCCTCCGAGGCGAGCGCGACGCTGGTCAGCAAGGTGATCCAGGAGGACACCGACCTGCCGGAGGCGGAGTCCAAGCTGCTCGCCGCCGGGGTGTGCGGCCTGGCCCAGATCACCGCCCGGTACTGGCTGTCGCAGGGCCTGGAGATCCCGCGCGACGAGGCGGTCCGGCTGGTGGCCAGCCTGTCCTGGCGCGGCCTGAAGGGCTTCCCGATGCACGCCGGCGAGCCGGGCTCCGAGGGCTCTGCCCAGGAGTGATGATCCGCTGACCTTCGCCGGGGCGGTGATCCGGTGCTCTATGGTGAAGCCGTACGGCGCGGTCGCCGCGAACGCTTGTCCCAGGCGGTTCGGTGTCCGCGCGTGGAGGCTGCAACCCCGGAGGGACGGAAGCCGTGGAGGTCAAGATCGGCGTGCAGAACGCGCCGCGCGAGATCGTGATCGAGAGCTCGCAGACTGCCGATGAGGTCGAGAGCGCGGTCGCGAAGGCGCTGGAGGGCTCCTCGAAGCTCTTCTCGCTGACCGACGAGCACGGCCGCCGGATCCTCGTTCCGGCCGAGCGCCTGGCGTACGTGGAGATCGGCGAGCAGGCCGTCCGCAAGGTCGGCTTCGGCGCTCTCTGAGACGCCGCCCGAGCAGCTCGTCCCGGTGCCCCGTTCCCGTGAGGGAGCGGGGCACCGGCGCGTGTACGGCCGAGCGGGGCGGGGTACGGCGAGAATCAGCGGCACCGTCGTCGCACGCCCGTTCCCCCGGGAGGCAGCCTTGCTGGTCGAGTCGATCGCCTTCGCCCTCGTCGGCCTGGTCACGGGCGGCGCCGCGCTGCTGGGCCTGCCGTCGTACTTCCGGTCGGCCCGGGTGCTGACGGTCGGCACGGCCCTGGCGGTGGCGCTGCTCGGCGGGGCGGTCGCGCACTTCTGCCTGGACGGCCGCTACCCGGCGGTGGCGGTCGCGGCCTCGGCGGTGGCCTCGGGGGTGCTCACCTCGCTGCTGGCCCGGCCGGACCTCGCGGCCGGGCGGGCCCCGGCGCACCGGCACCACCCGCACCGGGCCGGCGCCCACCGCGCACCGCGGCGGCACCGGCCGGCCTGAGCGGGAAGGTCAGGAGGCGAGGCCGAGGGCGGCCATCCGCTTGGTGTGCGCCTCGGTGATCCGGTTGAACATCTTGCCGACCTCGACCAGGTCGAAGCCCTGCACCTGGACGCCGCCGACCAGCAGGTTGGACAGCGCGTCGCGCTCGGCGACCACGCGCTGGGCCTGGCTGAGCGCCTCGCCCATCAGGCGCCGGCCCCACAGGGCGAGCCGGCCGCCGGCCCGCGGGTCGGCCTCGATGGCCTGGCGGACCTTGTCGACGGCGAACTGGGCGTGGCCGGTGTCGGACATGACGCCGAGCACGAGGTCCCGGGTGTCGTCGTCGAGCCGGACGGCCACCTCGCGGTAGAAGTCCGTCGCGATGGCGTCGCCGACGTAGGCCTTGACCAGGCCCTCCAGCCAGTCCGAGGGGGCCGTCATCCGGTGGAACAGCTCCAGCGGCTCGACGAACGGCCGCATCGCCTCCTGCGGGTCGGCGCCGATCTCGGCCAGCCGGTCGTGCAGCCGCTGGTAGTGCTGGAACTCGGCGGAGGCCATCCGGGCCAGTGCGGCCTTGTCGGCCAGGTCGGGCGCCAGCTTGGCGTCCTCGGCGAGCCGCTCGAAGGCGCTCAGCTCGCCGTACGCGAGCGCGCCGAGCAGGTCCAGCACCGCCGCCCGGTACCCGGGGTCGGCCGAGCACGCCGCCCAGTCGCCGATCGAGCCGGCCGCGCCGTCCTGCGTCTCACCAGAGGTCTCCATGACCCGCCACCTTAGTCCCGCCGGGCCGCCTCCCCCACCACCCGGCGCACCCGGACGACCGGCCGGATCGCCCGGTCGCGGGCCGGTCACCGGGGGCGATGTCAGACGCATCACGTGTTCGAGTCGTCGCCTGACTGTATGGTGGTACGGAGCCCCGTCGTGCTCGCACGGTGTCACCGCCGTCTCGGTGCCCCGCGTGAGCCGCCCCGTACCGGCGCCGTCCCCTCGGACGTGTCCGCACCGGAGGCACGGGTACTCACGTACGCGGATGCCCGGTCGGAGAGCCGATCGGCTCCGACCATGGCTTGGACTTCAAGCCTTGGCACCGCATCAGTGGCCGAGCGAGGGCCGCCGAGACCACGCCCCCTGGCGGAGGTCCCGCGCAGGTCCCTCACGGGAATCCTCCCCGACGCCGCCGGCGACGCGCCCCGCACCGGGCCGCGCGCACCGGCCGGCCGCAGGGACCGGCGCGGTTGTGCGTCCGCGCAGCTGTAATCGGGGCCGCACAGGCCCGTACGCAGCCGCGCGGCTGCCCGCCCGCCGCTCGCTCTCGGCCCCTCCGAAAACGGAAGAGGCAGCACCCTGTCCACCACCGCTGAACCCATCAAGACGACGTTCCGGGATCTGGGGATCCTCCCGGAGACCGCCGAGGCCCTGGAGTCCGTCGGCATCGTCCACCCCTTCCCCATCCAGGAGATGACCCTCCCGGTCGCGCTGACCGGCCACGACGTCATCGGCCAGGCCAAGACCGGCACCGGCAAGACCCTCGGGTTCGGCCTCCCGCTGATCGAGCGGGCCATCGTGCGCGCCGACGTGGACGCCGGCCGTGCCACCGAGGAGCAGCTCTCCGACTTCCCGCAGGCGCTCATCGTCGTCCCGACGCGCGAGCTCTGCACCCAGGTCACCAACGACCTGCAGACCGCCGGCAAGGTCCGCAACGTGCGGGTCCTCGCCGTCTACGGCGGCCGGGCCTACGAGCCGCAGGTGGAGGCGCTGACCAAGGGCGTCGACATCGTGGTCGGCACCCCGGGCCGTCTGCTGGACCTCGCCGGGCAGAAGAAGCTGAACCTGTCGAAGGTCCGCTCGCTCGTCCTGGACGAGGCCGACGAGATGCTCGACCTGGGCTTCCTGCCCGACGTCGAGAAGATCATCACCATGCTGCCCGCCAAGCGGCAGACCCTGCTGTTCTCGGCCACCATGCCGGGCCAGGTCATCAGCCTCGCCCGCCGGTACATGAGCCAGCCGACGCACATCCGCGCCGCCGCCCCGGACGACACCGGCGCGACCGTCGCCAACATCGAGCAGCACATCTTCCGCGCCCACTCGCTGGACAAGGTCGAGATGGTCTCGCGCATCCTGCAGGCCGAGGGCCGCGGGCTGGCGATGATCTTCTGCCGCACCAAGCGCACCGCCGCCGACGTCTCCGACCAGCTGACCCAGCGCGGCTTCGCGGCCGGCGCCGTCCACGGCGACCTCGGCCAGGGCGCCCGCGAGCAGGCCCTGCGGGCCTTCCGCAACGGCAAGGTCGACGTCCTGGTGTGCACCGACGTCGCGGCCCGCGGCATCGACGTCGAGGGCGTCACGCACGTCATCAACTACCAGTGCCCCGAGGACGAGAAGACCTACCTGCACCGGATCGGCCGCACCGGCCGCGCCGGCGCCTCCGGTACGGCCGTCACCCTGGTCGACTGGGACGACATCCCGCGCTGGCAGCTGATCAACAAGGCGCTGGACCTGCCGTTCAACGAGCCGGAGGAGACCTACTCCACCTCGGCGCACCTCTACGAGCTGCTGAAGATCACGCCGGGCACCAAGGGTGTCCTGCCGCGCTCCGAGCGCACCCGGGCCGGCCTCGGCGCCGAGGAGATCGAGGACCTCGGCGAGACCGGCGGGCGGGGCTCGCGCTCCGGCCGCGGCGGCCGCGGCGGGCAGGGCGGCCCGGGCCGTTCCGGCCCCGCCGTCGAGACGCCGGCCGAGGAGAAGCCGCGCCGCACCCGCGAGCGCCGCCGCACCCGCCGCGGCACGGCGGTCGAGGGCGAGGTCGCCGAGGCGACCGGCACCGCGGTGACGGCCGCTCCGGCCGTCGAGGGCGTCGAGGGCGAGGCCGCGCCGCGCCGCCGTCGCCGCCGTTCGCGCGGTGGCGCCGCGGGCGAGAGCGCGGTCGAGACCGCGGTGGTCGAGGCCGCCGTCGTCGAGGCCCCGGCCGCTGCCGCTCCGGTTGCCGCCGCTCCGGCCGACGCGGTCGTCGTGGTCGAGGAGAAGCCCGCCGCCCGGGCCCGTACCCGGACCCGCAAGCCGAAGGCCGAGGCCGTGGTGGAGGCCGTCGAGGCCGCCGCCGTCACCGAGGCCCCGGCCGAGGCGAAGCCGGCCACCCGCACGCGCACCCGCAAGCCCAAGGCCGAGGCCGTGGTGGAGGCCGTCGAGGCCGCCGCCGTCACCGAGGCCCCGGCCGAGGCGAAGCCGGCCGCCCGGACCCGCACCCGCAAGCCGAAGGCCACGGCCGAGGCCGCCCCGGAGGCTCCGGCCGCCGAGGCCCCCGCCGCCGAGGTCCCGGCCCCGCGCAAGCGCACCCGCACCCGCAAGGCGGCGGCCGCTCCGGAGACCACCCCGGAGAGCTGACGCGGCACCGTCCCCGAGGGGGCGGGTCGGGCCCCACGGCCCGGCCCGCCCCCTCGGGCGTTCCGGCGCCCCCGGCCGTCCGCGGCAAGCCTTAGGCTCGGAGGTCGGTGGCCGGGTGGGCCCGGGAGAGCGGGAGGCAGCTCGTGAGCACGTGGTGCGGGGTCGTCGTCGGGAGGCAGCCGTGAGTACGCCGCCGTTCCTGACCCTGCCGGGGTGTGCGCGGGCCGAGCGGGTCGCCACCGCGCGCGGGGCCTTCGCGGCGCTGCGGGCGGAGCCGGACGGGCCGGTGCGCGGGTCGGCGCTGCTGGTGCCCGGGTTCACCGGCAGCAAGGAGGACTTCATCGCGCTGCTGGAGCCGCTGGCGGCGGCCGGGTACCGGGTGACCGCCGTCGACCAGCGCGGGCAGTACGAGACCGGTGGGCCGGACGATCCGGCCGCGTACGGCGTCGCCGAGCTGGGCGCGGACGTCCGGGCGCTGACCGCGGCGGTGGCGGCGCGGGGCGACGGCCCGGTGCACCTGCTGGGGCACTCCTTCGGCGGGCAGGTCGTCCGGGAGGCGGTGCTCGCGGCCGCCGCGCGCGGCCCGCTGCCGTGGCGCTCGCTGACCCTGATGTCGACCGGCCCGGGCGCGATCGACCCGGCCGAGGCGGCCCGCACCAAGCTGCTGCTGGACGCGCTCCCGGTGATGGGCCTGGAGGAGATCTGGCAGGTGATGCGGCAGCTGGAGACGCGGAGCGGGCAGCCGGCGCCGGTGCTGGAGCCGGACGTCGCGCGGTTCCTGCACCGCCGCTGGCTGGCGAGCGTGCCGACCGCGCTGAGCGTCACCGGCGCCCACCTGGTGGCCGCGCCGGACCGGGTGGACGAGCTGGCCGCGGCCACCGCCGGGGTGCTGCCGGTGCTGGTGCTGTCCGGGGTGCGGGACTACGCGTGGCCGGTGCCGGAGCAGAGCCGGATGGCCGAGCGGCTGGGTGCCCGCCGGGTGGTGGTCGAGGACGCCGGCCACTCCCCCGCCGCCGAGTTCCCGGCCGAGACCGCCGCGGCGCTCGCCGCGTTCTGGGGCTGATCCCCGCCCCACCCGTAGTGGTCTGAACCACTTTTCACAGTCGACCGTTATCTGCACGCGACAAAAGTCGTTAGTTACGGTAATCTTTGATTCTGTCCGGGAATCATCGCCGGCCCTCACACAGGTGCCGATCAGCCGAAACCTGGACTTCACGGACGGGCAACGGCCCGGTAGCACCGCCACGTCACCGTGGTTCACGAGGCAGCAGACGCACCAGGCAAGCCCAGGGGGAGCCCTTGCCGCAGCAGACCGCCGCACGCACGACCCGCCCGGTCCGGCAGTTCCGCCGGACCCGCAGGATCCCGAAAGGGCTGACAGCAACTCAGCCGCCGACGCCCCGCCCGACCGGGGCAGAGAAGGAGACGCCCATGACCAAGGCCATGCGCTTCGAGATCGTCCGCCTGGACGACACAGACGGCTCCGCCACCGACCGCCTGATCGCCGACGCCGACACCGTCCGCGAGCTCGTCCAGGCCGCCGCCAGCACCGGCGAGCGCCTGCTCATCCGCCCGTGCCCGACCGTCTGACCCGGCGCGGCGCCCCCGACCGCGAGGTCACACCCGCCGCCGAAGAGCCGGGATCGTCCGATCCGGACGTTCCGATACCGGGCTGACGCCCCGTCACCGAGATCGCCGATGACGGGGCGTCAGTGCGTCCGGCCCCGCGGGCCCGGACGTTTGCCGCCGTCCGCGACGGGACATTCCCCAACGGGAACCGCTCGCGCCGCGCCCACCCGGCACCGGCCGGGCGTCCGCCACCGACAGGTGCCGCCGCGCCCTCCGTACGGGTGATCGTCCTTGACGCGGCGGTCCGGAGGGAGGAGCGTTGTCGGCTATGAGGGGCGAGCCAAGCTGCCCGAGGTGCGCCGGTCGGGTCCGCGCCCCCGGTCTGTTCTCAGACACCTGGCAGTGCGACCGGCACGGAGCCGTGCACCCGATGCAGCCGGTGCTGCCCCCGAGCGTGGAGGCCCTCGGCGTCGCCGTGGCCCGCTCGCAGGTCCCCGTCTGGCTGCCCTGGCCGCTCCCGGTCGGCTGGCTCTACACCGGCATCGCGCACGCCGGGGACGACGTGTCAGGGGCCCGGGCCACCGCCGTGGCCTGCTCCGGACCGGCGCCGCTGGGCGGCTTCGGCGAGCTGGTGCTCGTCGCCGAGGAGCTGGGGGTCGGGCTCGGCGCCCGCTACGCCGGGCTCCCGGGGCCGGACCCGGGCGACTCGGTCGGCCTCTACAAGCCGGCCGACGCCAAGCTGATGGCGGCCGGGCGGCCCACCCCGATGTTCCACGTCGCGGACGCCCCGGCCGACCGCGCGGTGTTCGTCGGCGAGGCCCGCGGGCTGTGGCTGTGGGCGATCGCCTGGCCCGAGCAGTCCGCCCTGGTGATGTACGACGAACTGGTGCTCACCGACCTGCGCGAGGCCGGCGCCGAGCTGGGCCTGCTGCCCTGCGGGGCGCTCTCCCCCCGGCTGCTGGGCTGACCCCCTCCCCCGTTCGACCGGACGACCTATCCTGGGCGGCACCGCGGCACCCCCGAGTCCCCCAGGAGCCCGCCCCGTGCGCATCGACCTGCACGCCCACAGCAACGCCTCCGACGGCACCGACACCCCGGCCGAGCTGGTCGCGGCGGCGGTCGCCGCGGGCCTCGACGTCGTCGCGCTGACCGACCACGACACCGTGGCCGGGCACGCCGGCGCCGCCGAGGCGGTGCGCGCGCTGCCGGACGGCACCCGGCTGACCGTCGTCCCTGGCGCCGAGCTGTCCTGCGTGGTGGACGGCATCAGCATGCACCTGCTGGCGTACCTGTTCGACCCGGCGGAGCCCGCCTTCGCGGCCGAGCGGGAGCTGGTGCGCACCGACCGGTTCCGTCGCGGGCGCGCGATCGTCGAGCGCTGCCGCGAGCTGGGCGCGGACATCAGCTGGGAGCAGGTGCGGCGGATCGCGGGCGACGGCTCGGTCGGGCGGCCGCACATCGCGAGCGCGCTGGTCGAGGCCGGCGTGGTGGCCACCGTCTCGGACGCCTTCACCCCGCGGTGGCTGGCCAACGGCGGCCGGGCGGACGTCCGCAAGCACGAGACCGACCCGGTCGAGGCGGTCCGGCTGGTCCGGGCGGCCGGCGGGGTGCCGGTCTTCGCCCACCCGGGCGCGGTCAAGCGCGGCCGGACGGTGTCGGACGGGGTGATCGCCGACCTGGCGGCGGCCGGGCTGGCCGGCCTGGAGGTCGACCACACCGACCACGACGAGGAGACCCGGCTGCGGCTGCGCGGCCTGGCCGGCGACCTCGGGCTGCTGGTCACCGGCTCCAGCGACTACCACGGCCACCGCAAGACCGTCCGGCTCGGCGAGCACACCACCGACCCGGAGGTGTACCGGGCGCTGCTGGCGCAGGCGACCGGCGCGCAGGTCATCGACGCCGTGGCGATCGAGCGCTGAGCACGCCGGGGTGCGCAGGCGCGGTGCGGGCGTGCGGACGGGCCCGCGCGCCCGGCCCGGAGACCGGCCGGCGCCCGGCGGCCCGTCAGTCGAGCTTGACGCCCCGGCGGTTCGGGTCGCGCAGGTCGGTGCCCTGGTTCAGCCAGCGCTCCTGGAGCGCGGCCGCGCCGTGCACCCGCTTCCAGCCGGCCTCGTTGGGGGTCATCGGCAGCAGCGGCAGGAAGCGCACCGGCTCGGCGGGCTCGGCCAGTTCCAGGTCCTCGACCAGGCCGCCCGGCTCGGCGGCCAGCACCGAGGTGAAGGGCGCGCCCTCCCAGAGCGGGGCGCCGAGGTCCAGCGAGCCGCCGGGGGCCAGCACCAGGCCCTCGACCTGCGGGGTCGCGGCGAAGGTGGCCAGGCTGCGCAGCACGTCGTCGCGGCCGCCGCGCACCGTCAGCACCAGTTCGACGCGCGGGCCGCGCACCTGGTCGACGACCGGGGAGGTCGGGTCGGCCATCGGCGCGGCGGACATCCCGAGGGTGGTGTAGCGGACCAGGCCGTCGGCGTCCGGGCCGAAGCGCAGCACCTCGATCCGGTCGGCGCCGAGGAAGGTGACGGCGGCGCGGCCGCCCGGCTCGCCGAAGGTGGCGATCAGCCGGGCCTCGACGGCGGCCAGCACCGCCTCCCGGGAGAGTTCCGGGGAGTCGCCGTGGGGGCCGTGGGAATCGCCGAAGAGCGGGAATTCGTGCGCCATGCCGGTGAGCGTAACCCGCGCGCGGGTCGGCGCCGAGGGCGGGCCGGTACCCGTCCGCGCCGATCCGCCCGCCGCGGTCCGGGTCGGGGCCGGGTCGGGGCGCGCAAATCCCCGGGGCGGCGGTGTCCGGTCGGATGTTAGGGTGAGCGACTGGCCACCGGGATGCGATACCTCGCCCCGGGGCGGCGGCGCGAAGGAGGTGGTTGCGGTGGATACCGGCCGACCATGCAGTACCGGCAGCTCTGCCCGGCCGCGCCTTCCCCGAACCCCTCGCCCCACGGGCTGAACCGACCGCAACGGTCTCGGTAGCCCAGGGCCCGCGGGCGGCGAACGAACCGGCCGGGAGAGCACCTTCGTCCCCCCGTCACCGGTGTTCCTCGCCGTCGCGTCACGGTCCCGCCCCTTTGCGTCGCCGTGCGACGGCCCCTGCCCCAGGGAGCCTGCCTTGTCGATGATCAACAGCCTGCGTGCCGCCGTCCGCCCCCACCGCCGCCGCCCCGCGGCCGGTTCGTACGACGCCCTCCCCGAGGGCGCCGGCTCGGCGGTCGTCGACTGCGCGGTCTACCAGCACGGCCGGCGCAGCGGCGAGAGCTGCAGCCCGCGCGAGGCCGCCCGCCGGGTCCGCGCCGCGCACCAACTCCCGGACGACACCGGCTCGTTCAGCTGGATCGGGCTGCACGAGCCGACCGGCGAGGAGTTCGAGGGCATCGCCCAGCGGTTCGGCCTGCACCCGCTCGCGGTGGAGGACGCGGTGCACGCGCACCAGCGGCCCAAGGTGGAGCGCTACGACGACGTCCTGTTCGCCGTCTTCAAGACCATCCGCTACGTCGAGCACGACCAACTCACGCCCACCAGCGAGGTGGTGGAGACCGGCGAGCTGATGGTCTTCGCCGGACGGGACTTCGTGATCACCGTCCGGCACGGCGGGCACGGCTCGCTGCAGGAGCTGCGGCACCGGCTGGAGGCGGACGCGGACGAGGCCGGGCTGCTCGCCAAGGGCCCGTCCGCGGTGCTGCACGCGATCGCCGACCACGTGGTGGACAACTACCTGCTGGTCGCCGAGCGGCTGCAGAACGACGTGGACGAGATCGAGTACGGCGTGTTCTCGGCCAAGGGCGCACGCAGCGCCGACGTCGGCCGGGTCTACCAACTCAAGCGCGAGGTGCTGGAGTTCAAGCGCGCCGTGGTGCCGCTGCTGCGCCCGATGCAGCAGCTGTCCGAGCCGCAGCAGGGCCTGGTCGGCCCGGACATCCAGAAGTACTTCCGGGACGTCGCGGACCACCTGGCGCGGGTCACCGAGCAGGTGCACGGCTTCGACGAGCTGCTGAACTCGCTGCTCCAGGCGAACCTGGCGCAGGTCTCGGTGGCGCAGAACGAGGACATGCGCAAGATCACCGCGTGGGCGGCGATCTTCGCGGTGCCCACCATGATCACCGGCGTGTACGGGATGAACTTCGACTACATGCCGGAGCTGCACCAGCCGTGGGGCTACCCGATGGTGCTCGGCGGGGTCGCGCTGATCTGCGTCGGGATGTACCGGGGCTTCCGCCGCAACGGCTGGCTCTAGAGCCAGCCTCAGCGCCGCCCGCCGCGGACCACCAGGACCAGGCCGAGCAGGATCAGCAGCACCGCCGGGACGGCGGCCGCCGGCGGCCACTGGCCGAGCCAGAGCGCGGCGATCGCCGCCGCGCCCGGGGTCTCCAGCAGGATCGCGGTGGAGGTGATCGACGGGCCGAGGCTGCGCACCACCCGGTTGCTGAGCGAGTGGCCGAGCAGCTGGGCGACGACCATCAGCAGCACGATCTGCCACCACGCCCCGGCCGGCCAGCCGGACAGCCGCGTCCCGGTGGCCAGGCAGATCGCCAGCAGGCCGACCGACGTGGTGGCGTAGCAGACCAGGGTGTACGCGGTGGTACTGACGGTCTTGCGGACCTCGGCGCCGAGCAGCATGTACCCGGCCGCGGCCAGGCCGGCGGCGAGGGCGAGCGCGTCGCCGAGCAGGGCGCGCGGGGAGAGCGAGAGGTCGACGCCGGTCAGCACCAGAACGCCGCCGAACGAGACGGCGGTGCCGAGCCAGACCATCCGCGGCGCCCGGACGCCGAACAGCCGCATCAGCAGGATCGTCCACAGCGGGGTGGTGGTGACCAGCGCGGTGGCCGAGGCGACCGAGGTCATCCGCAGGCTGGGCATCCAGAGCGCGAAGTGCACGGCCAGCAGCGCCCCGGCGGCGACCGCCAGCAGCAGGGCCCGGCGGCCGATGCCGCGCAGTTCGGCGCGGTGGCGCAGCAGCGCGTACGGGCCGAGGACGCCGACCGACATGACGTTGCGCCACAGGGCGATCGCCAGCGCGGGCGCGGCGGTGGCGGAGATCAGCGGGCCGGAGAAGGAGATGCCGGCGATGGAGACGGCGAGCAGCAGCAGGTCGACGGTGGGCAGCGGGTGCGCCGGTCGCGCGGCGGCGGTGGCGTCGGTTGCGGGGGCGGTCGCGGGGGCGGTCGCGGGCCGGGCGGCGGGCACGGCGCTCCTTCGCTGGTCACGGGGTCGGGGCGGTCATACCGTAAGGCCCGTGGCGCGCCGATGGAACTGTCTCTCACCGAGTGAGACCGGAGCCGGGACCGGAGGCCGTACGCTGTCGGCCATGGACCGTACGCCCGCCGCCGCGACCGCCGACGACTTCCTCGACCAGGCCCTGCTGGAAGAGGCCGCGAAGAAGTCCGGCCTGCTGTGGGTCCGCGCGGACGGCGAGGGCCAGTCCCGCGCGCTGTGGCACGCCTGGCACGACGGCGCGGTCGTGGTGGTCGGCGGGGGCGGCGAGCAGCCGCTGCACGGCCTGGCCGCGGGCCGCGGGGCCGAGGTCACCGTGCGCAGCAAGGACAAGGGCGGCCGGCTGACCGGCTGGAGCGCCCGGGTGTCCGAGCTGGCGCCGAACAGCGAGGCCTGGCTGGGCGCCGTCGAGGAGCTGAAGGGCAAGCGGCTGAACGCGCCGGACACCGACGCGATCACCGAGCGCTGGGCCCGCGAGTGCCGGGTGCTGCGGCTGGAGCCGGTCGGGGCGCTGGGCGAGCGCCCGGGCGCGATGCCGGACGGCTCGCACGCGGCCGTGCCGATGCCCACGCCGGCCACCACCCGCCGCCCGATCCCGGCCGGCCTGCCCAAACTCCTGTTCAAGCGCCGCTAAAGGTTCACGCCGAGGACTTCTCAGACCGCTACCGTGCCGGGTACCCGACAGGTGGGTAGCCTTGGCCGCGGGTGTGCTCGGCGCACCCTTCGTCACGGCGTCGAGCGAGTTGAGGGAGTTCATGGCAGGGCCAGGCACCCGGGTCTTCATCTCCCATCTGTCCGCCCTCGCGGTCTTCGACCCCAACGGGGACCAGGTCGGCCGGGTCCGGGACGTGGTCGTCTCGCTGCGGTTGGGCGGTCGTCCGCCGCGCGTACTGGGCCTGGTGGTCGAGGTGGTCGGCCGGCGCCGGATCTTCCTGCCGATGACCCGGGTGACCAGCCTGGAGTCCGGCCAGGTGCTGACCACCGGCGTGATCAACCTGCGCCGCTTCGAGCAGCGCCCGTCCGAGACCCTGGTGCTCGCCGAACTGCTGGACCGCACCGTCACCTGGTCCAAGACCGGTGAGGCCGTCACCGTGCTGGACGTCGGCATGGTGCAGACCCGGCTGCGCGAGTGGGAGATCAGCAAGGTCTTCGTGCAGGTCGGCCGGGCCGGCCGGCTGCGCAAGGGCAAGGGCGAGCGGCTGACCCTGGACTGGCAGGACGTCACCGGCTTCGCGCTGCCCGAGCAGGACCAGGGCGCCGCCAACCTGCTCGCCACCTTCGAGCAGCTGCGCCCCGCCGACCTGGCCGGGGTGATGCACCACCTGTCCGCCAAGCGCCGGGCCGAGGTCGCCGCCGCGCTGGACGACGAGCGGCTGGCCGACGTCCTGGAGGAGCTGCCCGAGGACGACCAGGTCGAGATCATCGGCAAGCTGAAGGACGAGCGCGCCGCCGACGTCCTGGAGGCGATGGACCCGGACGACGCCGCGGACCTGCTCTCCGAGCTGCCCGGCGACGAGGCGGAGCGGCTGCTCCAGCTGATGGAGCCGGACGAGGCCGCGCCGGTGCGCCGCCTGCTGTCGTACGAGGAGGACACGGCCGGCGGTCTGATGACCACCGAGCCGATCGTGCTGGAGCCGGACGCGACGGTCGCCGAGGCGCTGGCCCGCGTCCGGGTGCGCGACCACAAGCCCGCGCTGGCCGCCCAGGTGTTCGTCTGCCGGCCGCCGAACGAGACCCCGACCGGCCGCTACCTGGGCACCGTGCACTTCCAGCGGCTGCTGCGCGAGCCGCCGTACGTGCTGGTCGGCTCGCTGGTCGACGACGACCTGGACCCGCTGCCGCCGGACACCCCGCTGCCGCTGATCACCAGCTACCTGGCGACCTACAACCTGGTCGCCGCGCCGGTGGTCGACGACGCGGACCACCTGCTCGGCGCGGTGACCGTCGACGACGTCCTGGACCACCTGCTGCCGGAGGACTGGCGCGACGCCGCGCTGCACTCGCACGACGCCGCGCACGACGCCCACCACGACGACTCGGAAGGGGTGACCGGTGGACGGTGACCGCAACGGACGGCCGGACGAATCCGCGCGCCGGCGGCTGCAGGGCGAACTGCGCTCGCTGCGCCAGCTGCGCGAACTGCGCACCCGCGAGGGCGCCCGGGAGCGGCGGGTGGAGACCGCCCCGATCACCGGGTCCAGCCGGGCCCGGCTGGACCAGCCGCGGACCGCGCGGCCCGGCCTGATCTCGCTGCCCACCTACGACCCGGAGGCGTTCGGCGTCCTGTCCGAGCGGATCGCCCGCTTCCTGGGCACCGGGCGGTTCATCGTCTGGATGACGGTGTTCGTCGTGGTCTGGATAGGGTGGAACACCCTGCTGCCGGCCGGTGTGCGCTTCGACGAGTACCCGTTCATCTTCCTGACCCTGGCGTTGTCCCTGCAGGCCTCCTACGCGGCTCCGCTGATCCTCCTGGCGCAGAACCGGCAGGACAACCGGGACCGGGTCAACATGGAGCAGGACCGGGCCCGCAGCGACCGCAGCATCGCCGACACCGAGTACCTGACCCGCGAGGTCGCCGCGCTGCGGCACGGGCTCGGCGAGGTCGCAACCCGCGACTTCGTCCGCTCCGAACTGCAGTCGCTGCTCAAGGAGATCGACGAACGGCGGGGCGCCCCCGAGGCGTTGTGACCGGCGGCACGCTACCGGCCGGTTAACGAGTTCGCCCGGAGCCGTACCATCAAGGCATGGCCAACGAGACAGAGGTCGCGGCCGGCGTCACGGAGGAGTCCGTGCGCGAGGCACTCGCGACCGTCAACGATCCGGAGATCAACCGCCCGATCACCGAGATCGGGATGGTGAAATCGGTCGAGATCGGCGGGGACGGCGCGGTGCGCGTCGCGGTCTACCTGACCGTCTCCGGCTGTCCGATGCGCGAGACCATCGTCACCCGGGTGACCGAGGCGGTCGGCAGGGTCGCCGGTGTGACCGGCGTCGAGGTCGAACTCGACGTGATGAGCGACGAGCAGCGCAAGGAGCTGTCCCAGCTGCTGCGCGGCGGCGCCCCCGAGCGGGAGATCCCGTTCGCCAAGCCGGGCACGCTGACCCGCGTCTACGCGGTGGCCTCCGGCAAGGGCGGCGTCGGCAAGTCCTCGGTGACGGTCAACCTGGCGGCCGCGATGGCCGCGGACGGCCTGAAGGTCGCCGTGGTGGACGCCGATATCTACGGCCACAGCGTGCCGCGCATGCTGGGCGTCGAGGGCCGGCCCACCCAGGTCCAGGACATGATCATGCCGCCGCAGGCGAACGGCGTGAAGGTCATCTCGATCGGCATGTTCACCCCGGGCAACGCCCCGGTCGTCTGGCGCGGCCCGATGCTGCACCGCGCGCTGCAGCAGTTCCTGGCCGACGTGTACTGGGGCGACCTGGACGTGCTGCTGCTGGACCTGCCGCCCGGCACCGGCGACATCGCGATCTCGGTGGCGCAGCTCGTCCCGAACGCCGAGATCCTGATCGTCACCACCCCGCAGATGGCCGCCGCCGAGGTGGCCGAGCGGGCCGGCACCATCGCGGTGCAGACCCACCAGAAGATCGTCGGCGTGATCGAGAACATGTCGGGCATGCCGTGCCCGCACTGCGACGAGATGATCGACGTCTTCGGCACCGGCGGCGGCCAGACCGTCGCGGACGCGCTCACCCGCACGGTCGGCGCGACCGTCCCGGTGCTGGGCTCGATCCCGATCGACGTGCGGCTGCGCGAGGGCGGCGACGACGGCCGCCCGGTCGTGCTCGCCGCGCCCGACTCCCCGGCCGGTGCCGCCCTGCGCGCCGTGGCCGGCAAGCTCGGCGGCCGCCAGCGCGGGCTGTCGGGGCTGTCCCTCGGACTGACGCCGAAGAACAAGTTCTGATCGAGGTGTGACGAGGGGCCCGGGCGGTGCGACCGCCCGGGCCCCCGTCGTACCCGCCCGGTTCTACGGCCGGGTGTAGGCGGCCAGGTCGGGGACGGTGGCGAAGCCCGCGCCGTAGGCGCTGACGCCGCGCCCGTACGCCCCGAGCAGGACGCCGGGGGCCTCCCCGGCCAGCACCCAGCCGTACTCGGACTCGCGGTAGCGGAACGGCTGCGGCAGGCCGTTGACCGGCAGGCTGAGGGTGGACCAGCCGGGGCCGTCCAGGTCGTCGGCGAGGTCCCAGGCGAGGGCGCTCTGCTGGTCCATCCAGTCCTGGCGCAGCGCCCGGTCCAGCTGCCCCGGCCAGGTGGCGCCGAGCAGGCCGGAGCCGGCCAGCCAGGCGGCGGAGGAGGCGGACGTCGCCTCCAGCGTGCCGGTGTTGTCGGCGCTGCGGCGGCTCTCCCGGCGGGCCATGGTGACCACCACGGCGAACCGGCGCAGGTCGCGCGGCTCGTACTGCCGGGCCGGCTCCTCGCCGTGGCCGAGCGAGCCGAAGTCGACGCTGCCGGCCGCTCCGGCGCGCGGGCCGCCGGCGCCGGCCTGCATCAGGTAGCGGCGGCCGGTCCAGCCGTCGTCCAGGCCGTACCAGGGGAAGTCGGCGGACAGGTAGGGCATCAGCGGGTCCGCCGGCCCGGCCTGCCCGCCGACCACCGGAGCGCCGGCCGTGGCCGTCGCCCCTCCCGCCTGACTCGTCGCGTCCATCCCCGGGCCTCCTCGACCGCACGTGTGCCTTGCCGCTGCCGCGCTCCCATGGTGGCGTACCGCGGCGCCCCCGGGGGCCCTTCCGGGCCCGCTGCGGGCGGACTGTGACGGACGGCTCGGCGGGAGCAATCAGCACAATAGCCCCGGACGTGCCGCCGCCCCGCTCAGCCGGGCGGCCGGGCGGGGCGGTTCGCGTGTCGCGGACGGGGCGGAGCCGGGGCTCGGGCGGCGTCGGGGCTCAGGTGGCGTCGGGGTCGAACGGCGGGCGCTCGCCGGGCTGCAGCGGCGCGCCGGTCGACGCGACGGTCGCGGCGGCGCTCTTGTCGAAACTCACGCCGCCGGCCCGGCCGTTCACCGGCGCCGCGGGCTTGTCGTCCAGGACGGAGCGGATGTCGATGGTGTCCTTCATCCCCTTGAGGCCCAGCGGGTCCTCGCCGTCGCCCATGAGCTGCTTGCGGACGAAGGTCTTGGGGTGGAGGTCCTCGAACTCGAAGTCCTTGAACTCCGGGCCCAGCTCGCTGCGGATGTCCTCCTTCGCGTTGTCGGCGAAGGAGCGGACCTTGCGGATGAAGCCCATGGTGTCCTGGATCAGCTTGGGCAGCTTGTCCGGGCCGAAGATGATGATCGCCAGCACGGCGAGGGTCAGGAGCTTCAGCCCGCCAACATCGGTGAACACCCAGGCTCCCTAGCGAATCGGACGACGTCCCTACAGCGTAATGGCCACCGGCGGGTCCCCGACCATCGCGGCGATGAAGCCGTGGTAAAGACCAGCCGGTGGCCGGATCGTCCAGCGTTACCGGATCTGCTGGCGCAGGGCGGCCAGGCCGCCCGGGAAGCGCTCCGGGGTCGGCGGCGCGGCCGCCTCGCGGGTGGCGGCGACCGGGCGGGCCGGGAAGTCCACCGGCACCTGGGCGTTCATCGGGACGAGCCCGCCGCGGCCGCCCCGGTCCACCGGGCTGACCGAGGTGCCGGCCGGCTCCTCGCCCTGCAGGCTGAGCCCGCCGACGCCGCCGAGCGTCACCGCGGCGACCGAGAAGGCGCCCGCGGCGGCGAAGACCAGACGGCGCCCGCGCGGCGCCGGGGTGCGGACGGCCGGGGCGGCCGCGCGCGGCCGGACGGCGGTGTCCGGGCGGCCGGCCGGCTCCGGACGGTCGGAGCGCCGGCCGATCAACGGCCGCAGCACCGAGCCGCCGCGCCCGAAGGCCCGCGGGTCGACCCCGGGGACGGGGCTGTCGGCGCCGAGGGCGCCCGCGCCGAAGGAGGAGCCGGCGCCGCGGCCGAACGAGCCGCCGGTGAGCCGGCTGCCGCCGAGCGTCCCGGTGGCGGCGACCCCGCCACCGGGGAGGTCGTCGTCATCGTCGCGGCGGCCCCGGCCGGTCGGCCGGTCGACGCCCGCCGGGCCGTCCTCGGGCAGCTCGGCGACGGCCATCAGCCGGGCCATCAGCGCGGCGGACGGGCCGGGCGTGCCGGTGCGGGTCAGCAGGTGCTTGACGGCGCGGCCCTCGTCGGCCTCGGCCAGGCACTGCGGGCAGGTCGCCAGGTGGGCCTGGACGCGATCGCGCGAGTCGTGCCCGAGTTCGCCGTCCACGAAGGCCGACAGCCGCTCCCCGAGGTGGTGCTCCTCGGCGGGGGGCTCGGTCGGGCGCACCGGGACGGGGCGCAGCGCGGTCTCGGCGGGCAGCGCGAGGGCGGGCGGTGCGGGTTCGCCCTGGTCCTCGCCGCCACGACGGCCCGGCAGGGCCCAGCCCCGCCTCCCGGCGGACCGGCCGGACGCGTCCGACTGGTCCGGCCCGGACCGGCCGGATGCGCTCACGATCGCCTCCGTCCGCGCCCGCTCGGCGCGGCCTCGACGGCACCGACCGCCACCGGCTCGGGCTCCTCCGAGCCGCCGCGGCGCTCACGGCCGGGGGCCTGGCCGGGGGCGCGGTGCTTGAGCGCGGCGCGCAGGTGCGAGCGGCCGCGGTGGATGCGGCTGCGGACGGTGCCGAGCTTGACGCCCAGCGTGGCGGCGATCTCCTCGTAGGACAGGCCCTCGATGTCGCAGAGCACCACGGCGGCGCGGAACTCCGGGGCGAGGGTGTCCAGGGCCTGCTGCACGTCGGCGTCGAAGTGGGTGTCGCTGAAGTGCTGGGCCGGGCTGGGCTCGCGTGAGGCCAGCCGCTCGGCCGCGTCCTCGCCGAGCGCGTCGAAGCGGATGCGCTGGCGGCGGCGGACCATGTCCAGGAACAGGTTGGTGGTGATCCGGTGCAGCCAGCCCTCGAACGTGCCGGGGGTGTAGGTGGACAGCGAGCGGAAGACCCGGACGAAGACCTCCTGCGTGAGGTCCTCGGCGTCGTGCTGGTTGCCCGTCAGACGGTAGGCGAGGCGGTAGACGCGGGCGCTGTGCGCCTCGACGATCTCCTCCCAGGTGGGCGGAGTCCAGCCCTGCGCGTCGGGGCCCTCGGCGAAGCCGGCGAGGGCGGGGACCGCGGTGATACCGGCGGCCGGCGTCTCGGCGGTGACGGGCTGGTCCAGGGGGGAGTGCGCGGGCTGGTTCATCACGGGCTTCGGCGTACGGGCCGACGAGGTGCCGCGGGAGTGCCGCCGCACGGGGACGTCGCCCTCGGCCACACCTCCTCGGTCGGCTCTTCTGCCCAGCAGGGCCACCACCATATCCACCTCACCCGTCAAGCCCGGATAAAAGTGTCCGGGGGGTCTCCCGCACCCGGTCCGCACTGACAACGGCCCGCCGCCGTACGCGGTTCCCGTCCGGCCAGTAATCTGTGGCAGGAAATATCGACATCCCCCGGCACCGGGCCGCCACCCGGGGCTCCGAAAGAGGCAGCCATCAGCGAGTTCGGGCCCGCGCGCGCGGCCCTCGCCGACACCTACGTGGGCGAGGACGCGGTGCTGACCTACGCCCGGGCGCAGTCCGCGCGGACCGGGATAAGGGCGATCGGGCCGAGCGGCGGGGCGTGCCTGCGGCTGCTGGCCGCCGCGCTCGACGCCAAGGCGGTGGCCGAGATCGGCACCGGGACGGGCGTCTCCGGGGTCTACCTGCTGCGCGGGATGCGGCCGGACGGCGTGCTGACCACGGTCGACTCGGAGCCGGTGCGCCAGCAGCTGGCGCGCGAGGCGTACCAGGCAGCCGGGTTCGCGGCCAACCGCTCGCGGTTCATACCGGGCCGGGCGCTGGAGGTGCTGCCGCGGCTCGCGGACGGCCAGTACGACCTGGTGTTCTGCGACGGCGATCCGGCCGAGTCGCGGGAGTACCTGCTGGAGGCGCTGCGGCTGCTGCGGCCTGGCGGGATGGTCTGCTTCGAGGGCGTCTTCCAGGAGGGCCGGCTCGCCGAGCCGGACCTGCAGGACCCGCAGACCGGCGCCGTGCGCGACCTCGTGCAGGCGGTGCGGGAGAGCGACGCGCTGCTGCCCGCGCTGCTGCCGGTCTCGGACGGGCTGCTCTGCGCCGTCAAGCGCTGACGGGCCCTCCGCGGAGAACGCGCGGGCCCGGGCCGACGTGACGTCGTGCCCGGGCCCGGCGGTACGTCTCCAGGAGACGGCGAGCACCCGCTGCGGTCAGCCGGTGACCTTCTTCAGGGCATCGCCCAGGGCCTCGGCCTCGTCAGGCGTGAGCTCCACCACGAGGCGTCCGCCGCCTTCGAGCGGAACGCGCATGATGATGCCCCGCCCCTCTTTGGTGACTTCGAGCGGGCCGTCACCCGTCCGCGGCTTCATGGCCGCCATGCTCGTTCCCCTTCCTGCAACCGCTCAGCTACGCACCGGCAGTCCGTCCACCGCCGGTATCGAACGCATTGATCGGAAGCCATTATCCCGCATGCCACGGCCTGATGACCAACATCACTCTCGGTGCATCCATGGCCGGACCGGTCCCAACCATCGCAATTCGCGTCATAAGCCCCGGCGTGGCGGCGGTTCGGGCACCACCGGAAGGTGCGATACCTCACACTCCCCATGCGGCCCCGCGCTCCGGCATCCTGGCTCCCGACCGATCATCGCGGCTCACGCGCCGTTCTCGCCCGAGGGAGCCCTCGCCCATGTCCGATTCCGTGCTGTACGAGCTGGACGGCGGCCTCGCCGTCGTCACCATCAACCGTCCGGAGGCGATGAACGCCCTGGACGTCGCGACCAAGGTCGCGCTGCGCGACACCATGGCCGAGGCGGCCGCCGACCCGGCCGTGCGGGCGGTGCTGCTGACCGGGGCGGGCGAGCGCGCCTTCTGCGTCGGGCAGGACCTGAACGAGCACCTGACGCTGCTGAAGCGGGCCGAGGAGACCGGCGAGGGCGCGCTGCGCACCGTCGCCGAGCACTACAACCCGCTGGTGCGGGCGCTGGCCGGGATGCGCAAGCCGACCGTGGCGGCGGTCGGCGGCGTGGCGGCCGGGGCGGGCGCCTCCCTCGCCTTCGCCTGCGACTTCCGGATCCTGTCCGACCGGGCGGGCTTCAACACCGCCTTCGCCGGGATCGGCCTGACCGCCGACTCCGGCGCGTCGTGGACGCTGCCGCGGCTGGTCGGGCACGCGAAGGCCACCGAGCTGCTGATGCTGCCGCGGACGGTCAAGGCCGCCGAGGCGATGGAGCTGGGCCTGGCCACCAAGGTGGTCGCGGCCGAGGAACTCGCCGCCACCGCCCGGGTGTTCGCCCGCGAGCTGGCCGAGGGCCCGACCGTCGCGTACGGCGCCATCAAGGAGTCGCTGGCCTACGGCGCCTCCCACTCGCTGGACGAACTCCTCGACAAGGAGGACGAGTTGCAGACGCTGGCCGGGGACAGCGAGGACCACCGGATCGCGGTCCGCGCCTTCATCGCCAAGGAGAAGCCGAAGTACCTCGGGCGCTAGCGCCGTTGGCCTTCCCGGGCCCTCCCAGGCCCTCCCAGGCCTTCCTACGCCTTCCGGCCGCCGCGGACGTGGCAGTCCGCCAGGTGGTCGTCGACCAGCCCGCAGGCCTGCATCAGGGCGTAGGCGGTGGTCGGGCCGACGAACCGGAAGCCGGCCTTCTTCAGTGCCTTCGCCAGCGCCGTCGACTCGGGCGTGACGGCCGGCACCTCGCCGAGCGTGCGGGGGGCCGGCCGGTCCGGGGCCGGGGCGAAGCCCCAGATCAGGGCGTCCAGCCCGCCGTCCAGCTCGCGGGCGACCTTCGCGTTGGCGATCGTCGCCTCGATCTTGGCCCGGTTGCGGATGATGCCGGCGTCGGCGAGCAGCCGCTCCCGGTCGGCCTCGCCGAACTCGGCGACCCGGGCGATCTCGAAGCCGGCGAACGCGGCCCGGAAGCCCTCGCGCCGGCGCAGGATGGTCAGCCAGGACAGGCCGGACTGGAAGGCCTCCAGGCTGACCCGCTCGAACAGCGCGTCGTCGCCGTGCACCGGCCGGCCCCACTCGGTGTCGTGGTAGACCCGGTAGTCGTCGGTCGACTCGCCCCAGCCGCAGCGGCGCAGGCCGTCCGCGCCGAGCACCGCGCCGTCGGCGGGCGCGCTCACTGGTCGGCCGCCGGCTCGGCGTCCTCGATCCCGTCCGCGGGCGCCTTGGTGAGGGCGACGGCGGGCTCGACGACCTTCGCGAACGCCTCCAGGCCCGGCAGCGGGTCGGCGAGGGTGTCCGGGTGGCCGGTCGCCTCGACGGTGCCGCGCACGTGGGCGGCGGCCTCCAGTTCGGCGATCCGCGCGTCGCGGTAGGCGAGTTCGGCGCCGAGGCGGTCGAGCACGTCGTCCACCTCGTCCATCCGGTAGCCGCGCAGGGCCATCGGCAGGCGCAGTTCGTCGACGTCCGTCTTGCCCAGCGGACGGTCCTGCGGCAGCCGCGCGGCGATGCGGTCGGGCACCGCCTCCGGCATCGAGCCGCCCCCGCCGAGCGCCACCAGCGCGGCGCCGCCGACCACCACGGCCATGGCGACCACGATCACCCAGAACACGAGCTTTCCTCCCGAACTCCCGGTCGGCCCTCTTCGCGGGGCCCGGGCGGAGTGGTGCCCGGGATCGAACCGATCATGACAGCATGGTTCCCAGTGAGGCCGGGGGCCATCATCGCACCCGCAGCAGCTGTGGAGGAGACATCGGTGGCACTGCGCCTGGGACCGCGCGAATTCGGTGACGACGAGCTGGTGATCATGGCGATCGTCAACCGGACTCCGGACTCGTTCTTCGACAAGGGCGCCACCTTCGCCGACGAGGCCGCGTTCGCCGCCGCCGACCGGGCGATGGCCGAGGGCGCCGCGATCCTGGACATCGGCGGGGTCAAGGCCGGGCCGGGCGACGAGGTGACGGTCGAGGAGGAGCTGCGGCGCACCGTGCCGTTCGTGGCGGAGCTGCGCAAGCGCCACCCCGAGGCGGTGATCAGCGTGGACACCTGGCGGCACGAGGTCGGCGAGGCGGTCTGCGAGGTGGGCGCGGACCTGCTGAACGACGCCTGGGGCGGGGTGGACCCGAAGCTCGCCGAGGTCGCCGCCCGGCACGACGTCGGCCTGGTGTGCACCCACGCGGGCGGCGCCGAGCCGCGCACCCGCCCGCACCGGGCCGGGTACGAGGACGTGATGGCGGACATCCTGCGGGTGACGGTCGGGCTGGCCGAGCGGGCGGTGGAGCTCGGCGTGCGGCGCGACGCGGTGGTCATCGACCCGGGGCACGACTTCGGGAAGAACACCCGGCACTCGCTGGAGGCCACCCGGCGGCTGCCGGAGATGACCGCCACCGGCTTCCCGGTGCTGGTCTCGCTCTCCAACAAGGACTTCGTCGGCGAGACCCTGGACCGGCCGGTGAACGAGCGGCTGCTCGGCACGCTGGCCACCACGGCGGTCTCGGCCTGGCTGGGCGCGCAGGTGTACCGGGTGCACCAGGTCGCGGAGACCCGCCAGGTGCTGGACATGGTCGCCTCGATCCGGGGCACCCGCCCCCCGGCGGTCGCCCGCCGGGGGCTCGCCTGAGCGGTCAGATCTCTCCGACGGGCCGGCGGGCGTCGGCGAGGATCTTCATGACCTCGTCGATCTCGTCGGTGATGTGGAACAGCTCCAGGTCGTGCGGGGCCGCCTTGCCCTGCGCGACCAGGGTGTCCTTCAGCCACTCGTAGAGGCCGCCCCAGTAGGCGCTGCCGAAGAGGATCACCGGGAAGCGGGTGACCTTCTTCGTCTGGACCAGGGTGAGCGCCTCGAACAGCTCGTCCAGCGTGCCGAGTCCGCCGGGCAGGACCACGAAGCCCTGCGCGTACTTCACGAACATCGTCTTGCGGACGAAGAAGTAACGGAAGTTCAGCCCGAGGTCGACGAACTCGTTGAGCCCCTGCTCGAAGGGCAGCTCGATGCCGAGCCCGACGCTGAGGCCGCCGGCCTCGGTGGCGCCGCGGTTGGCGGCTTCCATCGCGCCGGGGCCGCCGCCGGTGATCACCGCGTAGCCGGCCTCGGCGAGGGCCCGGCCGATGGCCACGCCGGCCTCGTACTCGGGCGAGTCGGCCGGGGTCCGGGCGGAGCCGAAAACGCTGATCGCGGGCGGGAGTTCGGCGAGGGCGCCGAAGCCCTCGACGAACTCGGAGGTGATCCGCAGCACCCGCCACGGATCGGTGTGCAGCCAGTCGGTCGGGCCGGTGGTGTCCAGCAGGCGCTGGTCCGTGGTGCTCGTGCCGACCTGGTCCCGGCGCACCAGCACCGGGCCCTTCTGCTTCTCGGGCCAGGCCTTCTTCGTCCGGGGCGCGCCGACCTGCTCGGGCCCGTGTCCGTAGTGCTTGTCGTCTCCTGTGCCTGTCATGACGAAACCCTACGCCGACCTTCCCCCGATTTCAGGCAACGGGGGAAGGTCGGTTGGGCAACCGGAAGGTGGCGTTCACCAGCCGATCGGATCAGCTGCCGGACGCCGTCCGGGTCAGCTGGTCAGCCAGCCCCGCAGCCGCTCCTCGGTCTCGGCGATGGCGCTCAGCGAGCACCACTCGTCGCGCTTGTGCGCGAGGTCCGGCTCGCCGGGGCCGTAGTTGACCGCCGGGACGCCGAGCGCGCTGAACCGGGCGACGTCCGTCCAGCCGAACTTGGCCCGGGCGCGGCCGCCGGTGGCCTCCAGGAAGGCCCGGGCGGCGGGCTGGGCGAGGCCGGGCAGCGCGCCCGCGGCGAAGTCGGTCACGGTCAGCTCGAAGCCGTCGAAGACCTCGCGCACGTGCTTCTCCGCCTCGGCCTCGCTGCGGTCCGGCGCGTAGCGGAAGTTGATGGTGATCACGCACTCGTCCGGGATCACGTTGCCGGCCACGCCGCCGTCGATCCGCACCGCGTTCAGGCCCTCGTGGTACTCCAGGCCGTCGATCTCCACCCGGCGCGCCTCGTAGTTCGCCAGCCGGGTCAGCGCCTCGGCGGCGCGGTGGATGGCGTTGTCGCCGAGCCAGCTGCGGGCCGCGTGGGCGCGCACGCCGGTGAACCGGATCTGTGCCCGCAGGGTGCCCTGGCAGCCGCCCTCGACCATCGCGCCGGTGGGCTCCATCAGCACCGCGAAGTCGGCCGCCAGCCAGTCCGGGTGGTCCTTGACGAGGTGGCCGAGGCCGTTGCGGTGGGCCTCCACCTCCTCGCAGTCGTAGAACACGTAGGTGAGGTCGCGGTTGGGCTCGGTCAGCGAGGCGGCCAGGCGCAGCGCGACGGCGACGCCGGACTTCATGTCCGAGGTGCCGCAGCCGTAGAGCCGGTCGCCGTCGACGTACGAGGGCAGGTTGTCCGCGATCGGCACGGTGTCCAGGTGGCCGGCGAGCACGACCCGCTCGGAGCGGCCGAGGTTCGTCCGGGCGACCACGTTGTTGCCGTGGCGGTCCACGGTGAGGTGCGGGTAGCCGCGCAGTGCGGCCTCGACGACGTCGGCGAGCGCCTGCTCGTCGCCGCTCACCGAGGGGAAGTCGACGATCCGGGCGGTCAGCGCGCCGCCGTCGAGAGTGAGGTCCAGGGGCGTCGGGTTCGGGTCGCTCATGGCGGCCAGCCTAGGGCCTGTCTCTTGGATCCTTGCCGGGACCGCGACGCCAGGGCACGCACCTCGCCGCGTTGTCGTCGGTCGCCAATGGCCCCCAGCCTTCGGCCGGGAGGTGCCCCCACCGCAGTGGCTCCCTCCTCCGCCTTGCGATGCACGCACCCTGACGCCGCGGCCTGGTCCGACAAAATCCAAGAGACAGACCCAGAGCTCCCGATGTGCGCTCCCCGTGGTCGCGCTGTGACACAGCTCGGGCACGGAACGGCAACCGTCGGCGCCGCACACCCGTCCGAGTGGGTACGGTGTCGGATCAAGGACAAGGCGCGAGAGGGGCGACGGTGGCCAGGAAGAGGAGCAGCGAGGAGCTGGGCGAGGACGGCGAGGAGTTCGAGCCCGCCGTCCGCCGCGGTCCGCTGCGCGCCCTGCTGTCCGTACTGGTCGGCCTGCTCGGCCTCGCGCTGATCGCGGGGCTGGCGGTGGCCAGCATCTGGTGGTTCGGCTTCAAGCAGGGCGAGGACGAGGGCTGCCGGGTGAAGACCGCCACCGGCGAGGGCACCCTGGAGCTGCCGCAGGCGGCCAACGCCGCGACCATCGCGGCGGTGGCGCACGCCCGCAACCTGCCGGACCGGGCGACGGCGATCTCGCTGGCCACGGCCATGCAGGAGTCGAAGCTGCGCAACCTCGCGGGCGGCGACCGGGACTCGCTCGGCCTGTTCCAGCAGCGCCCGTCGATGGGCTGGGGCACCGCGGCGCAGATCGCCGACCCGGTGTACGCGACCAACAAGTTCCTGGACGGCCTGGTCAAGGTGCCCGGCTACACCCGGCTGCCGCTGACCGACGCCGCGCAGGCGGTGCAGAAGAGCGGCTACCCGCAGGCGTACGCCAAGCACGAGACCAAGGCGACGCTGCTGACCAGCGCGCTGGCCGGGCGCGAGCCCGCCTCGTTCTCCTGCGTCGTGCACGACTACGCCAAGCCGGACCTGGCGGACACCCCCTCCCCCACCGCGGGCGCGCCGACCGCCGGGGCCTCCGCGCCCGCGGCCGCGCCGCCGGACCGGGCGCAGGTGCTGTCCGACCGGGTGCGCCGGGAGTTCGGCCGCACGGTGACCCCGGCGACGGGCTACACCTCGACGATCAAGGGCGCGGAGAACGCCGTCTCGCTGACCCCGGACCCGGCCGCGGCCGCGCTGACCTCGGCGACGGACGGCGGCAGCGGCGTCGACGGCGGGGTGGACGCCGAGCGGGCGGGCGGCTGGCAGGTCGCGCACTGGGCGGTCGCGCAGGCGCAGCAGCTGGGCATCGCGACGGTCGCCTACGACGGCAGGATCTGGCGCAAGGACCAGTCGGAGGACGGCTGGCAGTCGCAGTCCTCGGGGACCTCGACCAAGCTCGTCCAGGTCACCCTGGCCCCGTCCGGGAAAAGCTGACGCACTGGCGTTCGGGTTGCCGCCGGACGGGTGATTTCGGTCAACCCCGGTGGACCTGGCACCCGTTCCGGCCGACCCGGGTGGAGAACCGTCACTCCCCTTGGCCGGGGCGCGCTCCGGGCTGCCGCGGGCCCGCCGGAACGCCCCCCGGTAGCGGTCATACGATCTGACGGTAGGTCTGACAGTTTCCTTGCTCCGGCCGAAACCTTCTGGCTTCTCAAGCGGTAACAACCTCGTCCGCCCGGTCGTCCACGCCCGGTCGTCCTCCCGGCGGACGGGACGGACCCAGACCCCTTCGAGGAGCCCCATGTCTCACCCCCTCACGCGCCGGATCGCCCAGGCCGCGCTCGTCGTGGCGGCCGGAGCCACCCCGCTGATCGCGGCCGGCTCAGCGTCCGCCCTGGGCGGGGACGCCCTGCTGCCCAAGAGCGACCTCGCGGCGCCGCTGGGCCAGCTGACCAACACCGACACCGGTTCGACCCTGCAGCACACCACCCACCAGCTGGGCCAGGCCGCCGGCACCACCGGCGCGGCCACCGTCGCCGCGGGCGTGCCCGCCTCCGCCGACGCCGCGGGCAGCATCGTCGCCCACCAGCTGCCCGAGGCCAACGAGAAGGCCAGCTCGGTCACCGCCCCGGTGGACCAGACCGCCGCCACCACCGGCCAGCTCGCCCACGTCACCCCCAAGGTCGCCTCCGCCCTGGCCGACAAGCTCGGCGAGGCCGTCACCGGCAAGGCCATGGGCACCCGCAGCGCCGCCGCCAGCCCGGTCGGCGGGCTCGCCCAGACCGGCAGCGTCGCGCAGGGCCTGCCCGGCGCGGACAAGCTCTCCGGCGCCGTCCCCAGCACCAACGCCGTCACCGACGCGCTGCCGCTGGGCTCGGTGGAGCGCGCGCTGCCGCTCGGCTCGGTCGAGCACGCCGTGCCCGGCGGCCTGCCCGGCACCGACGTCCTCGGCCTGGCGGAGCACGGCTCGGCCAACCGCCTGGGCGGCGCCGACCTCGGCCCGAACAACCCGCTCTCCGGTCTCACCGGCGCGCTCGGCCCGGTCGGCGGCCTGCTGCACGGCGTGAACGGCGGCAGCATCAGCGGCCTGCCGCTGTAGGCCGCGGCGGCCGCCGGCCCGGCGGCCGCGGTGCCCGGCAACGGGCGAGGGGTCGGTGTTCGGACGCGAACACCGGCCCCTCGTCGTGCCGTTCCCGGCGGCGGGCCCGCTCGAAGGGCCCTGGCGCCTGTCCTCGACCTCCCGCGGGCGGGAGGTCGAGGACAGGCCCTAGCGTGCCGCGTTCAGCCGGGCCACGGCCGAGGCGACCCGCTCGTCGGTCGCGGTGAACGCGACCCGCACGAACCGCTCGCCGGCCGGCCCGTAGAAGTCACCGGGCGCCACCAGGATGCCCAGCGCGGCCAGTTCGGCCACCGTCTCCCAGCACGGCCGGTCCTGGGTCGCCCACAGGTACAGGCTCGCCTCGGAGTGCTCGATCCGGAAGCCGTACGCCTCCAGCGCGGAGCGCAGCGCCGAGCGCCGGGCCGCGTACCGCTCGCGCTGCTCGGCGACGTGCGCGTCGTCCGCCAGCGCGGCGACGGTCGCCGCCTGGACGGGCGCCGGCACGATCATGCCGCCGTGCTTGCGCACCTCCAGCAGCTCCTTGACCACCACCGGGTCGCCCGCCACGAAGGAGGCGCGGTAGCCGGCCAGGTTGGAGCGCTTGGAGAGCGAGTGGACGGCCAGCAGGCCCTCGTGGCCGCCGCCGCAGACGTCCGGGCGCAGCACGGAGACCGGCTCGGCCTCCCAGCCCAGCTCCAGGTAGCACTCGTCGCTGACCAGCAGCGCGCCGTGCTCCCGGGCCCACGCGACGGCGCGGCGCAGCTCGTCCGCGCCGAGCACCCGACCGGTCGGGTTGGACGGCGAGTTCACCCAGAGCAGGCGCACCCGGGAGCCGTCCAGCTCGTCCACCGAGTCGTACTCGACCGGCTCGGCGCCGCACAGCCGCGCGCCCACCTCGTAGGTCGGGTAGGCCAGCCGCGGGTAGGCGACCTGGTCGCCCGGGCCGAGGCCGAGCTGGGTCGGCAGCCAGGCCACCAGCTCCTTGGAGCCGACCGTCGGGAGGACGGCCTGCGGGCCGATCTCGGCGCCCGTCCGGCGGTGCAGCCAGCCGGCGATCGCCTCGCGCAGCTCCAGCGGGCCCCACACGGTCGGGTAGCCGGGGGTGTCGGTGTGCGCGGCCAGCGCCTTCTGGATCACCTCGGGGACCGGGTCCACCGGGGTGCCCACGGAGAAGTCGCACAGCCCCTCGGGGTGGGCGAGCGCGGTGGCCTTGTACGGCTCCAGCTTGTCCCAGGGGAACACGGGGAGCTTGTCGGAAACGCGGCGCGCCGCTCCCGGGTGGCCCGGGAACGGCGCGCGCGTGCTGTTCTCTGTGCTCACAGCTCGATTGCCACCGATCGTCAGTGGTCGGCGTTCTGCGGCGGCAGAGCGGCGATGAAGGGGTGGTCCCGCTCGATCAGGCCCAGCTTCGAGGCGCCACCGGGCGAACCCAGGTCGTCGAAGAACTCGACGTTCGCCTTGTAGTAGTCCTTCCACTCCTCCGGAGTGTCGTCCTCGTAGAAGATCGCCTCGACCGGGCAGACCGGCTCGCACGCGCCACAGTCGACACACTCATCCGGGTGGATGTAGAGCGATCGCTCGCCCTCGTAGATGCAGTCAACCGGGCACTCTTCGATGCACGCCTTGTCCTTGACGTCGACACAAGGCTGCGCGATGACGTAGGTCACGCTGTCGTTCCTCCTCGGAAGGGCCGTGGCGGCCCGTTCTGTTCTACTCGCGTGCGCGGTGAGCGCGGCGTCGTCGATGCCCGCCCCTAGTATCGCGGGTCGGAGACCGCGAATGCACAGGAGGTGGCCAGATGATCGTGGACGGGCCGGTCGAGCGGCGTCCAGAGGTCCGGATAGACCGCTCTGACGTGGGCCGACGGGTCTCCGTCCGGCGACTTTCGGAATTCGTGGACGAACGTCCGGTGTTCCGGGATTCGATCGGTGTGCTCACATCGTGGGACGATCAGGGGCTTACCGTCGTCCCCCGGACCGGTGAGCCGGTCTCCTTCCCCGAGCGGCTGCTGGTCGCCGGCAAAACCGTACCGCTGTTCCCCGCGCGACGTGCCCCGCTGCCCGCCGCCACGCCCGTCGAGCTGCAGCGGATCGCCGGGCGCGGCTGGCCCGCCGTCGAGAACGAGGCGCTCGGCGCGTGGACGCTGCGCGCCTCCGCCGGGTTCACCCGCCGGGCCAACTCCGTCCAGGCGCTCGGCGACCCCGGGCTGCCGCTGCCGCGGGCGCTGGACGCCGTCCGGGACTGGTACGCGGCACGCGGGCTGCCCGCCTACGTCGAGGTCGTCACGCCCGGCTCGCCCGACGACCTGCGGGCCGAACTCGACCGGCTCGGCGCCGGGTACGCGCCCACCCTGGTGCGCACCGCCCCGCTGGCCGGCCTCGCCCGGATCGGCGGCGGGCACGACCGGGTACGGCTGGCGCGCACCGCCGGGCCCGACTGGATGTCCGTGTACCGCCGGGTCGGCGCGGACGAGGCGCTGGAGGAGGCCGCCCGGCAGGTGCTGCACGGCGGGCCGTCCGTCTGGTTCGCCCACGTGCCCGGCGCCCCCGGGCAGCCGCCGCTGGCCATCGGACGCTGCGTCATCGACGGCCCCTGGGCGTGCTTCGGCGCCATCGAGGTCCAGCCGCACGCCCGGCGGGCCGGGCTGGCCACCGCGGTCATGGCGGTGCTCGCGGCGCGCGCCGCCGAGGAGGGCGCGAGCGGCGCGTACCTGCAGGTCGAGGCGGGGAACGACGGTGCGATCGCGCTCTATGACGGACTCGGCTTCACGACCAGTCACACTTACCACTACGCCCTGATCCCTCATGGGTAGTACGACCCGCTTGTCCGTTTGTCCGTCCGTCGCACGAAGGCCGCCGTCGTCACCGTGACCGAGCAGAGCAGAGACCGCTTCCGGACCGCCGCCCGCGCCGAGCAGCCCGACCCGGTGCTGCTCTGCCTGCTCGCCGCCGCCGAACACCCTCCGACGCCCGAACCCGGGCCGGCCGCCGGGCCGGACCGGCCCGGCGTCGACCTGGACGCCCTGCTGGCCGCCTGCGAGGCCGCGCTCGACCGGCTCGCGGCCGCCGTCCGGCGCGCCGTCGCCGAACGGCGGCCGACCGGGCCCGAGGAGACCGCCGCCCTGCTCGCCGCCGTCCTCGGCGGGCGGGAACGCTTCCACGGGCGGCAGTCCGACTACCGGCGGCTGGAGTCCTCGCTGCTGCCCGACGTGCTGCGGCGGCGGCGCGGACTGCCGATCATGCTCTCGCTGGTGTGGACGGCGGTCGGGCGGCGGGCCGGACTGACCGTCCACGGCATCGCGCTGCCCGGGCACTTCATCGTCGCGGTCGGCGGAGGCGGTTCCACCGGCCCCACCGGCCCCACTGGCGCGGCCGGCGGCGAGGAGTACGTGCTCGCCGACCCCTTCCACGGCGGGCGGCTGCTCGACCCGGCCGACGTCGAGCACCTGGTGGCCGCAGCCGGGCACGGGTTCACCCCCGCCCTGCTCACCCCGGCCGCCCCGCTCGACATCGTGCTGCGGGTGCTCGGCAACATCCGCGCCTGGGCCGCCGACCGGCCCGAGCACGCCCGCACCCAGCTCTGGGCCACCGAACTCGCCCTGCTGCTCCCCCGCCACCCCGCCCAGCTTCGCCTCGAACGCGCCGAACTCCTCGTCCGGATGGGCGACTTCCTCGGCGGCTCGGCCGAGATGGACGACTACGCGCAGATCCTCGACGCCTTCGACCCGGACGCGGCGGCGAAGGTCCGGCAGGAGGCCCGGGCGGCCCGGCACCGGCTCAACTGACCGCGCCCTACAGCCAGCCCTTCTCCCGGGCGATCCGCACCGCCTCGGCACGGTTGCGGGCCTCGGTCTTCTGGATCGCCATCGACAGGTAGTTGCGGACCGTCCCCTCCGACAGGTGCAACCGCCCGGCGATGTCCGCGTTCACCGCGCCGTCCGCCGCCGCGCCCAGCACGTCCCGCTCGCGCGGCGTCAGCGGGTTCGCCCCCTCGGCCAGCGCGGCCGCCGCCAGCGCCGGGTCGATCACCCGCTCGCCGCGCAGCACCCGGCGGATCGCCTCCGCCAGTTCGGACGCGGGCGCGTCCTTCACCAGGAAGGCGTCCGCCCCCGACTCCATCGCGCGGCGCAGGTACCCCGGGCGGCCGAAGGTCGTCGCGATCACCACCTTGGTGCGCGGCGCGCTGCGGCGCAGCTCGGCCGCCGCCTCGATGCCCGTCATCCCCGGCATCTCGATGTCCAGCACGGCGACCTGCACGTCGTTCGCCAGCGCCGCCGCCACCACCTCGTCCCCGCGCCCGACCTGCGCGACGACGTCGATGTCCCCCTCCAGCCCGAGCAGCGCCGCCAGCGCCTCCCGGACCATCCCCTGATCCTCGGCCAGCAGCACGCGGATCACGGAGCCGTTCTCGTTCTCGCTCATGGCCACGACCATAGAGGGGCACGGCGCTTGAGTCTCCCGTAGGGGGAGACGCCAAGGTGGAACCCATGGACGGCACCGAACCCCTCTACACGATCGGCGACCTGGCCCGGCGCACCGGACTCACCGTCAAGGCCATCCGGTTCTACGCCGACACCGGCCTCGTGCCGCCCACCGACCGCAACCCCGCCGGCTACCGGCTCTACGACGTCCACGCGCTCGCCCGGCTGGACCTCGTCCGCACCCTGCGCGACCTCGGCCTCGACCTGCCCGCCGTCCGGCGGGTACTGGAGCGCGAGGCCCCGCTGTCCGAGGTCGCGGCGGCGCACGCCGAGGCGCTGGAGGTGCAGATCCGCACCCTGCGGCTGCGCCGGGCCGTCCTGCTCGCCGTCGCCGGGCGCGGCTCCACCCCCGAGGAGATGAGACTCATGCACAAGCTCGCCAAGCTCTCCGACGCCGAACGCCGGCGCCTGGTCCACGACTTCATCGACGAGGCCTTCGGCGGCCTGGACGCCAACCCCGAGTTCGTCGCCATGATGCGCGGCGCGATGCCCGAACTGCCCGACGAGCCACGGCCGGAGCAGGTGGAGGCCTGGGTCGAGCTGGGCGAACTCGTCCAGGACCCGGACTTCCGGGCCGCCGTCCGGCGGATGGCCGAGCACCAGGCCGCCGAACGGGCCTCGGGGGACACGAGCGGCCTGCACCACGCGCTCACCACGACCGTCCGTACCGTGGTGGGCGAGGCCCTGGCCGCCGGCATCTCCCCCGGCTCCCCCGCCGCCGCCCGCGTCCTGGACGACCTCACCGCCGCCTACGCCGAGACCTTCGGCCGCCCCGACGACACCGAGCTGCGCCGCTGGCTCCTCGGCCGCCTCGAAACCGCCGACGACCCGCGTGCCGAGCGCTACTGGCAGCTGCTCGCCACCGTCAACGGCTGGCCGGTACCGGAGAGCCTGGCCGAGGTATTCCAGTGGTTCACGGAGGCGCTGCGGGCCACAATCCCCTCGTGCTGACCATCGAACGCCTCCGCCCCGACCACGCCGACGCCCTGCTCGCCTTCGAGTCGGCCAACCGCGCCTGGTTCACCCGCACCATCCCGGACCGCGGCGACGCCTACTTCGCCGAGTTCCCCGCCCGCCATGCCGCCCAACTCGCCGAACAGGCCGAGGGCATCTGCCACTTCCACGTCATCCTCTCGGAGGGCACCCTCGTCGGCCGCATCAACCTCATCGACGCCATCGACGGAACCGCCGAACTCGGCTACCGCCTGGCCGAATCCGCCACCGGCCGAGGCCTCGCCAAGGCCGCCGTGGCCCAGATCTGCCACCTCGCCGCCACCACCTACGCCCTGACCGCCCTCACCGCCCGGACCACGCTGGACAACCCGGCCTCGATGGCGGTCCTCACCCACAACGCCTTCACGCCCGTCGAGGAGTTCCTCCTCGACGGGCGCCCCGCCCTGCACTACCGCCGCGACCTGGCTTAGCACCGGTCAGCCCTGCACGCCGGGCTCCGCCGGGGCGGCGGCCGGGCGGAGCGGGACGGTGGCGCGCAGGCGGAAGCCGCGGCCCTGGGGGCCGGGGCCGGTGGTCAGGCGGCCGTCGACCAGGGCGAGGCGTTCCTCCAGGCCGGAGAGGCCGTTGCCGGGCTGGGACTTGCCGGGGCCGGGTCCGTTGTCGGCGATCTCCAGGACGGCGTGGCGTTCGCCGTCCGCCTCCCAGGTCTCGTCGGCCGTCACGGTGCAGACGGTGGCGCCCTCGCCGTGCCGGACGATGTTGGTGACGGCCTCGCGCAGCGCCCAGGCCAGGGCGCCGGCCTCCTCGTTGGCGAGGGTGGGCCAGGTGTCGGCCAGGTCGGGCGCGACCTCCAGGCGGACCTGCGCGGCGCCCAACGCGGTACGGGCGGCGGCGAGCTCGACCGGCAGGGTGGGGCGCCGGAAGCCCGTGACCGCCTCCCGGACGTCGATCAGCGACTGCCGCGCGACCTGTTCGATGTCGGCGACCTGCGCCCGCGCCGCCTCGTCCTTGCCGGCGTCCATGAACCGCCCGGCCAGCTCGCTCTTCAGCGTGATCAGCGACAGCGAGTGCCCGAGCAGGTCGTGCAGGTCCCGGGCGAGCCGCAACCGCTCCTCGGAGGCGGCCAGGTGGGCGACGGCCGCGCGGGCCTCGCGCAGTTCCTGCATGGTGGCGACCAGCCGCTGCAGGCCGGTCATCGCGACGCCGGAGAGGAAGGCGCTGAGGGCGAAGGTGGAGATGTTGTCGTTCCCGGCGTGGATGAGCACGCCGGTCACGACGGTGAGCGCGGCCATGCCCGCGAGCGCGCGCAGCGCGTAGCGCGCCGGCGTGATGATCGCGACGCACACGGCGGCGTAGATGAACAGGGTCAGGAAGGCGCCGCCGAGAACGAAGGAGGCGGCGACCGCGAGCACGATCATGGTCGCGACGATCACCTGGCAGGCCCGCGGCTTCATCCCCGCCTGCGAGCGGAAGATCACCAGCAGGACGTAGGCGGACACGAACACCGCCAGGCAGCACCAGCCGAACACCTGACCGGCCGGGCTGTGGTCCTCGTTCAGCAGGTTGCCCGCCGGGTAGGCCAGGTAGAGCATCCACAACAGCATCCAGGCGACCTTGACCAGCAGCTGCCGCCGGGTCTCCACCGGGGAGCCGGGGGCGGTCATGAACGACGCACGCGCCAGACCCACCTGCATGTGGTCGTCGGTGCGGTGGGTCCGGCGCGTGTCACTCATGTCGATCATCATGCCTGGCGGGTGTCGCGGCGGTACAGGGCCGCCGCCGCGGCCGTGAAGACCGCGAGGAAGCCGGCCAGCCCGGCCACCGCGGCCAGGTCCAGGGAGTGCCCCGGCCGGGTGAAGGTGGCCAGCTGGTTGTACAGGTGCACCGGGTTGAACCGGGCGTACGTCTCCAGGGTGCCCGTCAGCGGGAACCAGGTGCCACCGAACAGCGACATCACCATGTAGGTGATCATCACGATGGTCTGCACCGAGTCCGGCGCCGCCGCGTAGCCGAGCGCCACCCCGAGCGCGGCGAAGACGAAGCTGCCCAGCCACAGCGCGGCCGTCAGCCCGAGCCACTGCGCGGCGCTCAGCGAGACGCCCTGGCTCGCGCCGACCGCGAACACCACCAGGATCGCCGGCAGCGTGGTCACCGAGCTCGCGGCGATCTTGCCGAGGGTGTACGCCCGGCCAGGGAGCGCGGTCAGCCGCAGCTGGCGCACCCAGCCGCTCTTGCGCTCCAGCGAGATCCGCTGCGCACTGCCGGTCAGCACCGCGCCGACCGAGCCGAAGGTGGCCATCGAGACCATGAAGTACGTCTTCACTGGCAGGCCGCCGGCCAGCTTGTCGGTGCCGTAGGCGTGGATGAAGAAGAAGTACATCAGCGCCGGGTAGGCGACGCTGAACATCAGGTAGCGCCGGTTGCGGAGGGTCCGCAGGATCTCCAGCTTGATCAGGGTGGTCATCGCACGCTCTCCTTCGCGGCCTCGTCCAGCTCGCCGGTGATGGTCAGGAAGGCCTGTTCCAGGCCCAGTCCGGCGACCTCCAGCCCGCGCGGGTACAGCCCGGAGCGGTAGAGGGCGGCGACGCTCGCGTCGGCGTCCGCCGTCCGGATCCGGACCGTCCGCACCCCCGGGACCCGGGCGGTGACGTCCAGCGACTGCACGCCGGGCAGCGTGCGCAGCACCCCCTCGTCGGGGAACCGGCCGTCCGCGTCGTGGAGTTCGAAGGAGACCCGGCGGGCGCCGGCCCGCGCCTTGATCTCGGCGGAGCTGCCGTCCGCGATCAGCCGGCCCCGGTGCAGCACGAGCACCCGGTCCGCGATCGAGTCGGCCTCCTCCAGGTAGTGGGTGGCGAACAGCACCGTGCGCCCGGCGTCGGCCTGCGCCCGCATGCTCGCCCAGAACGCCTGCCGGACGCTGACGTCCATGCCGGTGGTGGGCTCGTCCAGCACGATCAGGTCGTTGTCGCCGGCGATGGCCAGGGCGAAGCGCACCCGCTGCTCCTGGCCTCCGGACAGCTTGTCGACCCGCCGCTCCGCCAGCTCGGTGATCCCCGCGTCGGTCAGTACCCCCGTGACCGACCGACCGCGCGGGTGCACGTCGCAGGCGAGCTGGACCAGCTCACGGACCTTGACGTCGGCCATCAGCCCGCCGCTCTGCAGCATCGCGCCGACCTTGCCGGCCTCGATGGCGGAGCGCGGCGTGCCGCCGAACAGGGTGACGCTGCCCTGGTCGGGCTCGCGCAGGCCGAGGAGCAGGTCCAGGCTGGTGGACTTGCCGGCGCCGTTCGGGCCGAGCAGGGCGACGGTCTCGCCCGGCCTCAGCACGAGGTCCAGCCCGTCCACCGCGCGCACCCGCCCGTAGTTCTTCCCTACGCCGCGGAAGGCGGCCACTTCGGCAACCATGGTCCCGCTCCTCTCCCCTGTGGTGGTGCGTCCGGTGCTGTTCGCACCACCTCAGAGTCCCGCGCGGGCGGGTGCCGGCGGCAGTGCCGGCCGTCGTGCCTTCGGCATGACGGATGTCATGGCGGCGGCCGGTACCCCTGTCAGCCACTGAGGAGACAGGGGGCCCGGCCGCCGAACGCCCTGATCAGAAGCGGTTGTCGGAGGCGCGGGTCAGCTTCTCCGCGAGGCCGGTCGGACACGCTTCGGGCGTCGCGGCACAGGGGGAGCGGAATCGAAGAGACCGCCTCGGCACCGCTCGGACGCGGGCCCTCGGTGGTTCGAGTTCCAACACCGCGACCCGCTCCCCCTTCTCTCACATCCCCAGCGAGCGCTTCACGAAGTCGACCTGGAGCAGCAGCAGGTTCTCCGCGACCTCCTCCTGCGGGGTCATGTGCGTGACGCCGGACAGCGGCAGCACGGTGTGCGGGCGCCCGGCGGCGAGCAGCGCCGAGGACAGCCGCAGGGTGTGGGCGGCGACGACGTTGTCGTCGGCGAGCCCGTGGATGATCATCAGCGGGCGCTCCAGCCCCGCCGCGTACCCGCCCAGCGAGTTGGCGGCGTACACGTCGGGCCGCTCGGCCGGGTCGCCGAGGTAGCGCTCGGTGTAGTGGGTGTCGTACAGCTCCCAGTCGGTGACGGGCGCGCCGGCGATGCCCACGTGGAAGACGTCCGGGCGGCGCAGCACGGCGAGCGCGGAGAGGTAGCCGCCGTACGACCAGCCGCGGATGGCGACCCGGCCGAGGTCGAGCGGGAACTCCCCGGCGAGCGCCTGCAGCGCGTCCACCTGGTCGTCCAGGGTGGCCCCGGCGAAGTCGAAGGCGATGGACTTCTCCCAGGCCGGCCCGCGCCCGGGGGTGCCGCGCCCGTCCGCGACGACGACGGCGAAGCCCTGGTCGGCGAACCACTGCGAGTTGAGGTGCGGGTTGTGCGCCTGGACGACGCGCTGGCCGTGCGGGCCGCCGTACGGGTCCATGAGGACGGGCAGCAGCCCGTCGCGCTCGCGGTCGTAGCCGGTGGGCAGGAAGACGGCCGCCGGGATGCGGCGCTCGCCGGCGAAGCGGAAGACCGGGCGGGCGGTGATGACCGGCGTCTCGGCGTACGAGGCGATGACGGCGACGTCGTCGACCACGATGCCCTCGGGCAGGTCGCGGGCGACCTGGACGAGGCTGCCGGGCAGGTCCGGCTCGGCGGTGGCCCGGACGGTGATCCCGCCCGCGTGCACGGCGCTGGTGACGGAGGTGAACGGGCGGCCGTTGGAGGACTCCCAGGCCAGCCGCTTGCCGTCGTGACCGATCCGGCCGACCGCGATCCAGCCGGGCTCGGGGTCGGTCTCCTCGGCGCCGCCGGAGGCGGTGAAGAACACCTCCTCGTCCGTCACCGCGACGACGGACCGCAGGTGCAGGTCGGCCCCGGTGACGGCCTGGTCGCCGACGACCAGCGCCCGCACTCCCCCTTCGTCGGAGATCCGCACCAGCTTGCCGTCCGCCGTCCAGGCCGGGACGCCGTCGAAGACCTCCAGCCAGGCGTCGTCCCGCTCCTCGTGCAGCACCTCGGTGGTGCCGGTGGCCGGGTCCAGGCCGAGGATGCGCTGGGCGCGCTGGTCGCGGGACTGGACGAGCAGCAGCGGCGCGCCGCCCCCGGACCAGTGCACCCGGGCCAGGTACGGGAAGGCCGTACGGTCCCAGACCACCTCGGTGCGGCCGCCGTGCAGGTCGAGCACCCACAGGGTGACCTCGGCGTTGGGGGTGCCGGCCGCCGGGTAGGCGACCTCGGCGGGCTCGCTGCCCGGGTTGGCCGGATCGGCGATCCACCAGCGGCGCACCGGGCTGTCGTCGGCGCGCTCGACGAGCAGCCGGTCGCCGTCCGGGGACCACCAGAAGCCGCGGGAACGGCTCATCTCCTCCTGCGCGATGAACTCGGCCTGGCCCCAGGTGACGTTCGGCCCGTCCGGCTCGGCGAGCGCCCGGTCGCCGGTGCCGTCGGCGTGGGTGAGCCGCAGCTCGCCCGCGGTGTTGGCGTACGCGACGACGGAGCCGTCCGGGGCCGGGCGCGGGTCCAGCAGCGGGCCCTGCGCGGGCAGTTCGGCGGTGGCGCCGGTGACCAGGTCGGCGGTGAACAGCCGGCCGGAGAGCGCGAACGCGGCGAGCCGGCCGGCGCCGTCGAGGGCGTAGCCGACGATGCCCGCGGAGCCCTCGCGGCTGCGCTCGCGGCGGGCCTTCTCGGCGGGCGAGAGGTCCTCCTCGCCGCCGCCGAGCAGCACGGCCGGGTCGGCGGCGATCCGCTCCTCGCCGGTGGCGGTGTCGAGGGTCCAGAGCAGGTTGGCCCGGTCGCCGCCGGACTTCGAGCGGAGGAAGGCGACCCGCGAACCGTCCGGTGCGACGGTGAAGGAGCGGGGCGCGCCGACGGTGTAGCGCAGGGTCCGCGCGTACTGCCGGGGGAAGGTGTCCGCAGGGGTGTGGGAGGTCATGGCACCAGACCCTACGACGCCGAACCACCGTCACCTCGGGTCTGCTGATCACTCGTTCGGAGCATCGCGAACAAGTACGCCCCAAAGGGGTCCAAACCCCCTCCGACCGGCCCATGCGCCCCACGGGTACCCCCGCACCCCGGCGCGCGCGGACTCACTGAATGTAATGCTCCCCTTACCTATCGGGTATGACTGATCGGGCGAGTGACCGTCGGGCCCGTCCCGTCCCCCCGGTCACCCGGCCCCGGTTCCCGTACGGTCCCACCGCCGCCCTCCCCAGGGGGCGGCGCACCCGAGAAGGGGTATGAGCCGACATGGCCATGAACATCTCCGCCGCCGTGCTGATGCTGGTCATCGTGGTGGTGCTGATCCGCCGCTCCGGCCTGAAGCTCGCGCACGCGATCGTCTGCGCGCTGCTCGGCTTCTACCTGGCGTCCAGCTCGATCGCTCCGTCGATCAGCCAGGTCACCAGCAACCTCGCCGGAATGATCAACGGCCTGAAGCTCTGACCGCCTCCGGCCGGTGGTTAGGCTTCCTCCCATGACCGCGACTACCGGCCGCCGCCTGCTCCTGGTGCACGCCCACCCCGACGACGAGTCGATCGGCAACGGCGCCACCATGGCCCGGTACGCCGCCGAGGGCGCCGGCGTCACCCTGGTGACCTGCACCCTCGGCGAGGGCGGCGAGGTGATCCCGCCCGAGCTGGCCCACCTGACGGCCGATCGGGACGACACCCTCGGCGCGTACCGGATCGGCGAGCTGACCGAGGCGATGCGCGCCCTCGGCGTCACCGACTTCCGGTTCCTCGGCGGCCCGGGGCGCTACCGCGACTCCGGGATGATGGGCGTGCCCGAGAACGACGCGCCCGGGTGCTTCTGGCAGGCCGACGTCGACGAGGCGGCCGACCACCTGGTCGCGGTGGTCCGCGAGGTGCGGCCGCAGGTGCTGGTCACGTACGACCCGGACGGCGGCTACGGGCACCCGGACCACATCCAGGCGCACCGGGTCGCGATGCGGGCGTACGAGCTGGCCGCCGATCCGGCGCACCGCCCGGAGCTGGGCCCGGCCTGGCGGACCGCCAAGGTGTACTGGAACCGGATGCCCCGCACGGTGCTCGACGCCGGGCTGGCCGCGACCGCCGCCGCGGCGCGCTTCCCGGGCGTGGCCGAGCCCGCCGACATCCCCGGGGTGGTGGCCGACGAGGTGGTCACCACCGTGCTGGACGGCTCCGCGTACGCCGCCCGGAAGGCCGCCGCGCTGACCGCGCACGCGACCCAGATCACCGTGGACGGCGACTCCTTCGCGCTCTCCAACCACCTCGGCCAGCCGCTGTTCGCCACCGAGTACTACCAGCTGGTGCACGGCCAGGCCGGGCCCGGCGACGGCCCGGAGGACGACCTGTTCGCGGGCCTCGACACCGGGGCCGCCCCGGCGACCGCCACCGCTTCCGAGGGGAGCACCCGATGACCGCACCCGCCGACCGGCAGCAGCGCGGCCCGCAGCCGCGCTCGTTCCCCGCGTCCGTGATCGGCACCCGCGAGGAGCGGCTGGCCGAGCCCCAACCGCCGCGCGCCGCCCGGATCGTCGTGTACGTCCTGTTCTTCCTGCTGGGCATCGCGGTGTCGGTGTGCGGAGCCTTTGTGCAGGCCTTGTGGCCGCCGGTGGGAGTCCTGCTGGCGCTCGGCGCGACGGGCGCGACCTTCTACGCGGGCCTGCGGATCACCGGCACCCGGCTCGGCGCCGGGCTGCCCGCGGCCGGCTGGTTCCTGGCGATGCTGATGCTGATCGTGCCGCGGCCGGAGGGCGACAACGTGCTCTGGTCCAATGCCACGTCGCTGGCCTGGCTGTTCGCCGGCTCCGTGCTGGGCGTGATCTGCGCCACCCTGCCGACCCGGACCAGCTGGTTCCCCGGGGTGCCCGGCCCGCCGCGCTGACCCCGGCGGAGGGCGGCGTACGGTACCGCACGCGACGCGCAGTCAGGAGCGTTCGGCCGTACTCTCATACCGGAGGAACCGGACGTATCAGGATCTGTCCGTGGCCGTTCGCCGCTCAGTTCTTCCCAGTATGGTGGTCCCGCAGTACGTCGTACCCGACCGCCGCCCGCCTGGAGCGAGGCCACCAGACCCGGCCCCAGGCCCGGCGACCACGAACCGCGGTCGCGCCGCACGGCCCGCCCGCGAACCCGGAGCAGAGCAGCATTGAGCAGCCGCGAATCTGACAACGCCAACCCGACGCCCCGGCGCACGGGTCCGGACGCCTACCCGTCGGGCACCCCGCCCTACGGCACCCCGGGGCTCCCCGGCGGCGACCGGGCCGCGGCCGGTGCCACCCAGGGCGCCGCGTCGGGCGGCGAGGACGACGGCCCGAAGACCGAGACCACCCTGACCACCCGGGTCCGGATCAACATCCCCGGCTCGCGCCCGATCCCGCCGGTCGTCGTCCGCAGCACCGTCAAGAACGAGGACGGCCCCGGCGCCGGCAAGGGCGAGGACGGCACGGCCGAGGAGGCCCCGGCCGCCCCCGAAACCGGCGGCCGCCGGCACCGCACCGCGCCCGGCTCCCCCGTCCTCGGCGTCATGGAGGGCACCGACCGCAAGGGCGCCCCGCCGAACCTGCCGCCGGAGTGGGAGATCCCGCCGATCCCGCCGGCAACCTCCGAGTCGGAGTCCACCGGCGCGTGGTTCCGGCCGCGGCAGAAGAAGAACCAGCCCGCCGAGCCCGCCCCGGCCGCGGTGCCGGCCGGCGCCCCCGCCGCCGACCCGTTCGGCCCCGGCGAGCCGCAGGCCGCTCCCGCCGCCGAGGCCCGGCCGCAGGCCGCCCCGGCCGGCGGTGCCCGCCCGGCGCCGAACGGCGCGGGCCAGGCCCGGCCGAACGGCCGCCCGGTGCCCGCCCAGGCGAAGGCCCCGAACCCGGCCCCGCGCCAGGGCGGCGCGCCCGCCGCGCCGTTCGGCGCCGAGGCCCCGATGGAGGAGCCCGGCGTCTACCAGGCCGCCGACCCGTTCGCGCCGGTCGCCGACCCGTTCGCCCCGGCCGGCCCCGAGGCCGGTGCCCGCGGCCCGCGCGGCGGCCGCCCGCAGCCGGGCGGACCGCGGCAGAACGGCCCGCGCCCGGGCGCCGCCCCGCAGGGCCCGGCGGCCGAGCAGCCGAACCCGGAGGACACCTCCGTCGACGGTTTCGCGCCGATCCGTGAGGACGTCCTGCCGCCCGCCGCGATACCCGGCCGGCCCGGCGGCGGTGTCCCGCGCGCCGCCGAAGGCCGCCCGCAGCCCGGCCTGTTCGCCTCGGCCCCGACCGGCACCGACCCGTTCGGCACCCAGCGCACCGCCGCTCCCGGCCAGGACGCCTTCGCCCCCCGGGGAGCCTTCCAGGGAGCACCGCACGGCGCCCCGCAGGGTGCCCCGCAGCCGGGCGGGCAGCCCGGCCCCCAGGCCGCCGCCCCCGGCGCGCTCTTCCCGGGCGTCCCGAACGCCCAGGGCGCCCCCGGCGCCGCCCCCGGCCGTCCGCAGCGGGCCGGGCGCGACCCGGAGGCCACCGAGGTCACCCCGCTTCCGGTCCCGCCAGCGGGCCCGGCGCCCGCGGCCACCGAGGCCGGGCCCAAGCCCGTACCAGCCCCGGCGCCCGCACCGGCCAAGGCCGAGCCCGCCAAGGCCAAGCGCGGCGGCCCCGGCAAGAAGCTCGTCAAGCTCGGCGTCTACGCCGTGGCCGGCGTGCTGTTCCTCGGCGCCGCGGCGTACGGCACCGGCCTGATGCTCAACCAGTCGGACGTCCCCAAGGGCACCGTGGTGCTCGGCACCGACATCGGCGGCAACAGCCGCGACCAGGCCATCCACCAGCTCGACGGCACGGTCGGCAAGGTCGGCCAGCAGCCGCTCAAGCTGAAGATCGGCGACCAGACGGTCGACCTCGACCCGACCGCGGCCGGGCTGAGCTTCGACACCACGGCCACCGTGGACGGCCTCGCCCAGCACAGCTACAACCCGGTCGACGTGATCAAGTCGATCCAGGGCGGCAGCAAGGCGGTCCAGCCCGAGGTCCGGGTCGACCGGGCGAAGCTGAAGTCCGCGCTGGACTCGCTGGCCGCCGGCTCCGGCCAGGGGCTGCAGGAGGGCTACGTCAAGTTCTCCGACACCGGCGACCCGGTCGTCGTCCCCGGCAAGGCCGGCCAGACGGTCGACTCCTCGGGCGCCCTGGACGCCGTCGAGCAGGCCTACCGCGACCGCGCCGCGGGCAAGCCCGACCAGCCGGTCGCGCTCGCCCTGACCGCCGCCCAGCCGAAGGTCTCCGCCCAGGCCCTGCAGGCCGCCGCGGACGGCCTCGGCAAGCAGGTGACCAGCGGCAAGATCCACATCATGGCCGGCGCCAAGTCCTTCGACTTCGGCGGCAGGACCGCCGCCAAGGCGCTCACGCTGGTCCCGGACGCCAACGGCAAGATCACGCCCAAGTGGGACCTCGACGCGCTCGGCTCCCAGCTGAACGGCGTGTTCGACAAGGTGAAGATCAAGAAGAACGGCCAGACCGCCGCGATCACCCCGCAGGACGTCGCGGACGCCATCACCCCACTGTTCGACAAGACCGGCGACAAGGACCGCACCTTCAAGTTCACCGTCGCCTGAGCAGCGCTGTCCGAGGAAAACCGGGCCCCGGGGGCGGGTCTGCCGGATCGTGACCGATCCGGCGGGCCCGCCCCTCGACAACTCCCCCTCCAGGTCAGCAAGATGTGACGCCACACCCTCCACCCCAGCAACCCCGGGAGTCACGCCGATGGGCCGCCGCCTCCAGCACCACCGGACGGCGCTGCTCGCCGGTCTCACCGTCCTGACGCTGTCCCTCGCCCTCTGCTCCTGCGCCTCGGGGCAGGACGGCTCCGCCGCGGACGCGCTGCCGAGCGCCGCCTCGGCACCCAAGCTCACCTCGATCGACATCAACCCGCACGACCGAGCCCAGCTGCGCCGGGGCGGCACCCTGAACCTGGCGATCCCGCAGTTCTCCCACCAGTGGTCGCCGATCCACACCGACGGCAGCGAGTCCTCGACCATGGCCGTCAGCAAGCCGCTGCTGCCCACCTTCTTCCGCTCCGACGCGGCCGGCACCCAGACCCCCAACCCGGCCTACCTGCAGGAGGCGCACGCCGAGACCAGGAACGGCCGGCAGGTGGTCGTCTGGACGCTCAACCCGAAGGCCCACTGGTCGGACGGCACCCCGATCACCTGGCGCGACATCGAGGCCAACTGGCGCGCCCTGAACGGGAAGGACCCGGCCTACCGGCCGTCCAGCACGTCCGGCTTCGAGCTGGTCTCCTCGGTCGACCGGGGCAAGGACGACTTCCAGGCCGTGATGACCTTCGACCGGCCCTTCTCCGAGTGGCAGTCGATGTTCAACGGCGCCGCCAACGCCCCGCTGCTGCCGGCCGCCAAGGTCGCCACCGCGGACCTGTTCAACTCGGCCTACCTCGACGCGATCCCGCTCACCGCCGGCCCGTTCAAGGTCGAGCGCCTCGACCCGGCCGCGCAGACCGTCACCCTGGTCGCCGACCCGGCCTGGTGGGGTGACAAGCCGATGCTGGACCGGATCGTCTTCCACGCCATGCTGCCCGACGCGATGGGCGCCGCCTTCGCCAAGGGCGAGATCGACCTCTTCAACAACGGCCCGGACCTGGCCGGCTACCAGGTCATCAAGAACACCAAGGGTGCGGCCGTCCGCCGGGCCGGCGGGCCGGACTTCCGGCAGCTCACCCTGAACGCCCGCACCCCGGCGCTCACCGACCCGACCGTCCGCCAGGCCGTGTTCCAGGCGATCAACCGGGACGCCCTGATCCGCACCGACCTGAACGGCCTGGACTGGCCCGCCGTCCCGCTCAACAACCACCTGCTGGTCGCCAACCAGAACGGCTACCGCGACAACTCCCTGGGCCTGGCCCGCTTCGACCCCGCCGAGGCCGCCCGCAAGCTGGACGCCGCGGGCTGGCGGATGGACGGCGACGTGCGCAAGAAGGACGGCCACGAGCTGAACCTGCGGATGATCGTCCCCGCCGGGGTCGCCGTGGCCCAGAACGAGGCGGCGTCCGTCACCAGGATGCTCAAGGACGTCGGCATCAAGGTCACCCCGGTGACCGCCGGCGCCAACGAGTTCTTCGACAAGTACGTCAACCGCGGCGAGTTCGACATCGCCGTCTACGCGCTGCTCGGCACCCCGTTCCCGGCCAGCGGCAGCCGCGCCACCTACGTCCAGAACAGCGCCGGCAACCACGTCGGCACCGGCAGCCCGGCCGTGGACTCCGCCCTCGACCGGGCCGCCGCCGCGTCCGACGCGGCCACCTCCTCCGAGGCGATCAACCAGGCCGACGCGGAGCTCTGGAAGGTGGCCGGCGTGCTGCCGCTCTACCAGCGGCCCCAGCTGTTCGGCGCCCGCGCCGACCTCGCCAACATCGGCGCGCAGGGCCTGTCCGACATCGTCTGGGAGAACGTCGGCTACACCGGCTGACCGCTGGGGGTCGCCGGACCGGCCCGGGCCCGGCCGGGTCAGCCGTGCAGCGTCTCCCGCCAGTAGTGGCAGGCGCTGCGACGGCCCGACAGCTCGGCGCCCCCCTCACCCAACACCGGTGCCAGCGGCGGGAGTTCGGTCAGGCAGCGGTCCTGCACCCGGTCGCAGCGGGGGTTGAAGGCGCAGCCCTGCGGAATCCGGAGCAGGCTCGGCGGCAGGCCCTTGATGGCGTGCAGCTCCCGCCCCTTCTGGTCGAGCCGGGGGATCGAGTCGAGCAGCCCCCTGGTGTACGGGTGCGCCGGGCGGGCGTACAGCTCGCGCACCGGGGCGGTCTCGACGATCCGGCCCGCGTACATCACGGCGATCTTGTCCGCGACGTCGGCGACCACGCCGAGGTCGTGGGTGATCAGGATCAGCCCCATCTGGAACTCGGCCTGCAGCTCGGCCAGCAGGTCCATCACCTGGGCCTGGACGGTGACGTCCAGGGCGGTGGTCGGCTCGTCGGCGATGATCAGGTCGGGCTGCAGGGCCAGCGCCATCGCGATCATGATGCGCTGGCGCATCCCGCCGGAGAACTGGTGCGGGTAGTCGCTCACCCGCTGCCTGGCGGCCGGGATGCGCACCCGCTCCATCAGCTCGACGGACCTCGCCCTGGCCTCCGAGCGGGACAGCCCCTGGTGCACCCGGAACATCTCGCCGAGCTGGTAGCCCACGCTGAGCACCGGATTGAGGGCGGACAGCGCGTCCTGGAAGATCATCGCGATCCGCTGCCCGCGGACGGCCCGGCGGGCGCCGGAGGACATGGTCAACAGGTCCTCGCCGCGGAACAGGATCCGCCCCGCGGTGATCCGGGCCGGCGGCACGTCCAGGATGCCCATGATCGCCTGCGCCGTCACCGACTTGCCCGAGCCGGACTCCCCCAGCACCGCCAGGGTCTCGCCGGCGGCCACCGAGTAGCTCACCCCGTTTACGGCCCTGGCCACGCCGTCCCGGGTGTGGAACTCCACATGCAGGTCGTCGACCTCCAGCAACGGGGTCCCGGGCGCCAGACCCGGCCGGCCGCCGGTCACCTCCACCACGTCCATAGCAGCCCTCCTCCGCGCAACGCGACCGTCGCCGGGCGCAGAGCAACTATCAAGGACGGGGCCGCACTTGGGGAGGGCGCGGGAGATCTCGGTTCCATCACGGCGCAAGGGCGCGCCCCCGGCGGTGCGGGAGCGCGCCCTCGGGCCTGCGGCGTTACCGCTCCGCGTCGCCCTGCCCGTTCTCCTGTTCCGGCTCGCTCCGCTCAATCTCGCGCTCCGCCGCGCTCTGCTCGATCTCGCGCTCCGCCGCGCTCTGCTCGACCTCGCGCTCCGCCGCGCTCTGCTCAATCTCGCGCTCCGCCGCGAAGTGACAAGCCGAGTCGTGCAGCGCCCCACCCTCCAGCCAGCTCGGCGAGGAGAGCAGCGGGACCTCCACCGCGCACCGCTCCTGCGCCTTCCAGCACCGCGTCCGGAACCGGCAGCCGGACGGCGGGTTGGCCGGTGAGGGCACGTCCCCGGTGAGCACGATCCGGTCCCGCGACTCCCGCGCGGTCGGGTCCGGCACCGGCACCGCGGAGAGCAGCGCCTGGGTGTACGGGTGCGTCGCGTGGTCGTAGATCTCGGTGTCGCTGCCGATCTCGACCATCTTCCCCAGGTACATCACGCCCACCCGGTCCGAGATGTGCCGGACGATCGAGAGGTCGTGCGCGATGAACATGTACGACAGGTTGAACTCGCCCTGCAACTGCTCCAGCAGGTTGATCACCTGCGCCTGCACCGACACGTCGAGCGCCGACACCGGCTCGTCGCAGATGATGACCTCGGGCTTGAGCCCGAGCCCGCGGGCGATGCCGATGCGCTGGCGCTGCCCACCGGAGAACTGGTGCGGGTACCGGTTGATGTACTCCGGGTTGAGGCCGACCACGTCCAGCAGGTCCTGGACGGCCTTGCGGCGGTCGCCCTTGGGAGCCACCTCGGGGTGGATCTCGAAGGGCTCGCCGATGATGTCGCCGACCGTCATCCGGGGGTTCAGCGAGGTGTACGGGTCCTGGAACACCATCTGGATGTTGCGCCGGACGGCCTTCAGCCCGGCCCCGCTGAGCCGGGAGATCTCCTCGCCCTTGTACCGGACGGACCCGCTGGTGGCCGGCTCCAGGTTCATCAGCACCTTGGCCAGCGTGGACTTCCCGCAGCCGGACTCGCCGACGACGCCCAGCGTCTCGCCCTGCATCAGGTCGAAGCTGACCCCGTCGACCGCCTTGACCGCGCCGACCTGCTTCTTGAACAGCACGCCCTGGGTCAGCGGGAAGTGCTTGACCAGGTCGCGGACTTCGAGGATCGGTTCGCCGCGCGGCACCTCTTGGGCGAAGGCGATCTCCTCCGGCACGGCCACGCCCAGGGCGCTGGCCCCGTTGGGGGTGGTGTCCGGCGCTCCCTCAGCGGTCATGGAGGGTCTCCTTCCAGAAGAAGCAGGCGCTGCCGCGGCCTTCCAGCGGCGTCCCGTCGTCCTCGGTGACGGGGAACAGGTCCGGCACCTCGGCCCGGCAGACGTCCTGCGCGCGCGGGCAGCGCGGGTTGAAGGCGCAGCCCTGGGGGATCCGCAGCAGGTTCGGCGGCAGGCCCTTGATCGCGTACAGCTCCTGGCCCTTCTGGTCCAGGCGCGGGATGGAGTCCAGCAGGCCGCGGGTGTACGGGTGCGCGGGCCGCGCGTACAGCTCGTGCACGGGCGCGGTCTCGACGATCCGGCCCGCGTACATCACGGCGATCTTGTCAGCGACGTCGGCGACCACTCCGAGGTCGTGGGTGATCAGGATCAGCCCCATGTGGAACTCGGCCTGCAGTTCGGCGAGCAGGTCCATCACCTGGGCCTGGACGGTGACGTCCAGGGCGGTGGTGGGCTCGTCGGCGATGATCAGGTCCGGTTCCAGGGCCAGCGCCATCGCGATCATGATGCGCTGGCGCATGCCCCCGGAGAACTGGTGCGGGTAGTCGTTCACCCGCTGCTTGGCGGCCGGGATGCGCACCCGCTCCATCAGTTCGACGGCCTTGGCCCTGGCCTCCGCCCGAGAGAGGCCCTGGTGGGCGCGGAACATCTCGCCGAGCTGGAAGCCGACGCTGAGCACCGGGTTGAGGGCGGAGAGCGCGTCCTGGAAGATCATCGCGATCTTCCGGCCGCGGATCTTCCGCCGCTCGTCCCGGCCCATCTTCAGCATGTCCTGGCCGCGGAAGCGGATCTCGCCGCGCGGGATCCGGGCCGGCGGCATGTCCAGAATGCCCATGATCGCCTGCGCCGTCACCGACTTGCCGGAGCCGGACTCGCCGAGGACGGCCAGCGTCTCCCCGGCCCGGACGCTGTAGTTGACGCCGTTGACGGCCTTGGCCACGCCGTCCCGGGTGACGAACTCGACGTGCAGGTCCCGGACGTCGAGCAGCGGCCCCTGGTACGCCGCGTCCCGCTCGCCCTTGGCGGTGTCCACCGCTGTGGTCACGTTGCGCTCCCCTCGCTCAGCGAAGCTTCGGGTCGAGGGCGTCGCGCACCGCGTCGCCCAGCATGATGAAGGCCAGCACGGTGACGGACAGCGCGGCGGCCGGGAAGAACAGCACGTACGGCGCCGTGCGGATCACCTTCTGGGCGGAGGAGATGTCGATGCCCCAGGAGATGGTCGGGTCCTGCAGGCCGATGCCGAGGAAGCTCAGCGTCGCCTCGGCGGCGATGTAGCCGCCGAGCGCGATGGTGGCGACGACGATCACCGGGGCGATCGCGTTCGGCAGGATGTGCCGGAACATCAGCCGCCCGGTCCCGGCGCCGAGCGCCCGGCCGGCCACCACGTAGTCGGCCTGTTTGACGGTCAGCACCGCGCCGCGCATCACGCGGGCGATCTGGGTCCAGCCGAGCACGGCGAGCGCGATGACCACGCTCCACACCGTGCGGGTGGAGAAGGCGTTGAGCAGCACCAGGGCGCCGAGCAGCAGCGGGATGCCGAAGAAGATGTCGACGATCCGGGAGAGCACCGCGTCGACGGCGCCGCCGAAGTACCCGGCGACCATGCCGGTGAGCCCGCCCAGCACGGTGACCGCGGCGGTGACGAAGATGCCGACGGTGATCGAGGCGCGGGCGCCGTACACCACCCGGGCGTAGATCGACCGGCCCTGCGCGTCGTAGCCGAACCAGCCGGCGCCGAAGATGTCGCCCCAGTCCGGCCGGCGCAGGTAGTTGTGCACCAGGTCGGCCTTGCGCGGGTCGGCGTCGGTGAAGGCGTAGGGGAAGATCGCCATCACGACCAGCAGCAGGATCAGGATCGCCGAGATCAGGAAGATCGGCCGTCTGCGCAGGTCCCGCCAGGCGTCGCCCCACAGGCTGCGGGCTTCCTCGCGCTTCTCGGCGTCGCGCTCGACTAAAGTCTCCTGCTCGACCGCCATGCCCTGCTCGCCCGCGTAGTCGAGGCGCGAGACCCCGGGCTTCGGGTGCGGCTCGTACGAGTCCTCGTCGTGGATGTCAGGCATAGCGGATCCTCGGGTCCAGGACGGCGTAGAGGAGGTCGACGAGCAGGCTGGCGACCAGGTAGACGATCACCAGGACGGTCACGATGCCGACCACGGTGGGGCCTTCCTTGGTGTTGATCGCCCGGTAGAGCACGTTGCCGATGCCCTGCACGTTGAAGATGCCCTCGGTGACGATCGCCCCGCCCATCAGGGCGCCGAGGTCGGTGCCGAGGAAGGTGACCACCGGGATCAGCGAGTTGCGCAGCAGGTGGCGGGAGATGATGGTGCGCCGGGGCAGGCCCTTGGCGACGGCGGTGCGCATGTAGTCGGACCGCAGGTTCTCGCCGATGGAGGTCCGGGTGAGCCGGGCGACGTAGGCGAGCGAGAGCGAGCCCAGGACCACGGCCGGCAGGATGAGTTGGGAGAGGTCCCGGGAGTCCTGCACGGTCGGTGTCACCCAGCCGAGGTTCGTGGCGAAGATGGTCTGCGCGATGTAGGCCAGCACGAAGACCGGGACGGAGATCACCACCAGGGTCAGGATCAGCACCACGGTGTCGGCGACGCTGCCGCGGTTCAGGCCGGAGACCAGGCCGAGGGCGAGGCCGACGACCATCTCGAAGACGAAGGCCAGCAGCGCGAGCCGGATGGTGACCGGGAAGGCGTCCTTCATGATGTCCGAGACCGGCCGGCCGGTGAAGCTGGTGCCGAAGTCCCCCTGGAAGAGGTTCCCCATGTAGTGCAGGTACTGCTTCCAGATGGGCTGGTCGAGGAAGTACTTGTGCTTGATGCTGGCCACCACGGCCGGGTCCGCCGCCTTCTCGCCGAACAGGGCGGTCACCGGGTCGCCCGGCAGCGTGTAGACCATCAGGAAGATCAGCAGCGTGGTGCCGAAGAACACCGGGATCATCTGCAGCACCCGCCGCAGCACGTAACTGCCCATCCGAGCCTCCTTCTTCCGGGGTGGCCGGCCGGTCGGGCGGACCGGTCGGCCGGGAGGGCCGGGCCCCGCCCTCCGTGCGGGGAGGGCGGGGCCGGCGGGGGCCGAAGGATCAGCCCTTGACCTCGACCTGGGTCCAGGCCGGGTTGCCGAAGGAGTCGAACTTCACGTTCTGCACCTTGCTGGAGAAGCCCGAGTTGGTGCGGTAGTACCAGAGCGGGATGGCAGGCATCCCGCTCGGCAGCACGGCCTCGGCAGCTTGGTAGCCGTTCACCGTGTCGGCCACGCTGGCGGCCTCGTCGGCCTTGGTGGCGGCCTCGTCGAACTTCGGGTCGCTGTAGCCGAAGTCGTTGGAGGCGGCGCCGGTGCGGTACACCTCGTTCAGGAAGTTGGCGTTCAGCGGGTAGTCCTGCACCCAGCCGGTGCGGAAGGCGCCGTTGAGCGAGTGCGAGGTGATCGCCGCGCGCGCGGTCTTGAAGTCGGACTTCGGGTCGCCCAGGCAGTCGACGCCGGTGCTCTGCCGGATCGAGTTGCAGACCGCGTCGACCCACTCCTTGTGGCCGCCGTCCGCGTTGTAGGTGATCAGCAGCTTGTTGCCGGGGACGCCGCCGCCCTCCTGGATCAGCTGCTTGGCCTTGGCCGCGTCGAACTTGCAGAAGTCGCCGCAGGCGCCGTCCTTGTAGCCCTCGACGCCCTCGGCGACCCACGCGGTGGCCGGCTTGCGGGAGCCCTGCAGCACGGTCTTGGTGATGGTGTCGCGGTCGATCGCCATCGACAGGCCCTGGCGCACCTTGGCCTTGTCGGCGCCGGCCCAGTCGGCCTGGTACAGGGTGAAGCCGATGTTCTGGATGGCGCCCTGCGGGGCGTCGATCGCCCGGTCGCCCAGGTCGTTCTTGTACGTCGCCAGGGCGGACGGCGGCACCTGGTCCATCACGTCCAGGTTGTTGGACTGCAGGTCCGCGTAGGCTGCCTCGGACGTGGTGTACATCTTGAAGCGGATGCCGCCGTTCTTCGGCTTGTCCACGCCCTGGTAGTCCGGGAAGGACTTGGTGACGACCTCGGTGTTGTGGGCCCAGCTGACGAACTGGTACGGCCCGTTGCCGACCGGCTTCTGCCCGTACCCGGCCGGGTCCTGGAAGAAGCCGTCCGGCAGCGGGGAGAAGGCGATGTAGCCGAGCTTGTACGTGAAGTACGAGACCTTGTTGGTCAGCTTCACGGTGAAGTGCAGGTCGTCGGTGACGGTCAGGCCGGACATCTTGTCGGTGGTCGGCTGCCCGCTGGACGGGTGGACGTCCTTGTAGCCCTCGATGTCGGCGAACCAGGAGCTGTTGATCTGGGCGTTCTTCGGGTTGGCGGCCCAGTTCCAGGCGTCGACGAAGTTCTTCGCGTGCACCGGGGTGCCGTCGTGGAACTTCCAGCCGTCCTTCAGGGTGACGGTGAAGGTCTGCGAGTCGCTGGTGTCGATCTTGTCGGCGACCTGCATCCGGAGCTTGGCGGTGGTGGGGTCGTAGTCCACCAGCCCCTTGAAGAGGTTCTGGATGATGCGACCACCGCCGACCTCGTTCGCGTTGGCCGGCTGCAACGGGTTCTGCGGCTCGCTGCTCTGGTAGCTGAAGGTCTTGCTGGCGTCCGACGAACTGCCGCCTCCCCCGCCGCTGCTGCTGCAGCCGGTGGCCACCAGGGCCACGGACGTAGCGGCGGCGAGGGCCAGGCGAGCACGGGCGGCTACGGGCATGAAGGTCCCTCCTCATGGTGTGTGTCGCATCACACCCCATGAGAAGCGCGCCCCGGCGACGGCGCGAGTCGGGTGCACCCGGACGGGTGCCGTGACCCTCCGCCGAGTTGACGCGGCGACGGATCCCGCCCGAGCCGGAACGCCGGAAGGGCCCGCGGCCGGAGCCGCGAGCCCTTCCGGGTGTGCCAGGGGGAGCGTCAGGCCGCGGCCGACTCCCGGACCTCGGGGAAGTGGCAGGCCGAGTCGTGCGCGGCCGGGCCCTCCAGCGTGGTCGGGATCGCCAGCAGCGGGACCTCCTCGGAGCAGCGGTCCTCCGCCTTCCAGCACCGGGTGCGGAAGCGGCAGCCCGACGGCGGGTTGGCCGGCGACGGGATGTCGCCGGTGAGGATGATCCGCTCGCGGTTCTCGCGCGCGGTCGGGTCGGGCACCGGCACGGCCGAGAGCAGCGCCTGGGTGTACGGGTGGGTGGCGTTCTCGTAGATCTGCTCGTCGGTGCCGATCTCGACCATCTTGCCGAGGTACATCACGCCGACGCGGTCGGAGATGTGCCGGACGATGGAGAGGTCGTGCGCGATGAACATGTACGACAGGCCGAACTCGCCCTGCAGCTGCTCCAGCAGGTTGATCACCTGCGCCTGGACGGACACGTCCAGGGCCGAGACCGGCTCGTCGCAGATGATGATCTCCGGCTTGAGCGCGAGGCCGCGGGCGATGCCGATGCGCTGGCGCTGCCCGCCGGAGAACTGGTGCGGGTACCGGTTGATGTACTCCGGGTTCAGGCCGACGACGTCCAGCAGGTCCTGGACGGCCTTGCGGCGGTCGCCCTTGGGAGCCACCTCGGGGTGGATCTCGAAGGGCTCGCCGATGATGTCGCCGACCGTCATGCGCGGGTTCAGCGAGGTGTACGGGTCCTGGAACACCATCTGGATGTTGCGGCGGACGGCCTTGAGGGCCGCACCCTGCAGCTTCGAGATGTCCTCGCCCTTGAAGAGCACCTGGCCGGAGGTGGCCCGCTCCAGGTTCATCAGCACCTTGGCCAGCGTGGACTTGCCACAGCCGGACTCACCGACGATGCCGAGGGTCTCGCCCTTGGCCAGGTCGAAGGAGATGCCGTCGACGGCCTTGACCGCGCCGACCTGCTTCTTGAAGAGGACGCCCTGGGTCAGCGGGTAGTGCTTGACCAGGTCCTTGACCTCCAGGATGGGCTCAGCCATGGAGGGTCTCCTTCCAGAGGTGGCACGCGCTGGCGCGGCCGATGAGCTCCTTGCCGTCCTTCTCGGTCACCCGGTGCAGCGGCGGGATCTCGGTACGGCACAGGTCGGTGGCGACGTCGCAGCGCGGGTTGAACGCGCAGCCGGCCGGCACCTTCAGCAGGTTCGGGGGCAGGCCCTTGATCGCGTAGAGCTCCTGGCCCTTCTGGTCCAGGCGCGGGATCGAGCGGAGCAGGCCCTTGGTGTACGGGTGCGCCGGGCGGGCGTACAGCTCGTGCACCGGGGCGGTCTCGACGATCCGGCCCGCGTACATCACGGCGATCTTGTCCGCGACGTCGGCGACCACGCCGAGGTCGTGGGTGATCAGGATCAGACCCATGTTGTACTCGGCCTGCAGCTCGGCGAGCAGGTCCATCACCTGGGCCTGGACGGTGACGTCCAGGGCGGTGGTGGGCTCGTCGGCGATGATCAGGTCGGGCTGCAGGGCCAGCGCCATCGCGATCATGATGCGCTGGCGCATACCGCCGGAGAACTGGTGCGGGTAGTCGTTGACGCGCTGCTTGGCGGCGGGGATGCGGACCCGCTCCATCAGCTCGATCGCCTTGTCCTTGGCCACCTTCTTGGAGGCGCCCTGGTGCACCCGGAACATCTCGCCGAGCTGGTAGCCCACGCTGAGCACCGGGTTGAGGGCGGAGAGCGCGTCCTGGAAGATCATCGCGATCTTCTGGCCGCGGATCTGGCGCCGCTCCTCGTTGCCCATGGTGAGCATGTCCTGGCCGCGGTACAGGATCTCGCCCTTGGTCACCTTGCCGGGCGGCATGTCCAGGATGCCCATGATGGTCTGGGCCGTCACGGACTTGCCGGAGCCGGACTCGCCGAGGACGGCGAGGGTCTCGCCGGCCGCGACGGAGTAGTTGACGCCGTTCACGGCCTTGGCGATGCCGTCCCGGGTGTGGAACTCCACGTGGAGGTCCTTGACCTCCAGGAGGGGAGTCCCGACTTCGAGCCGGTCGCTCTTCTGGTTGTTGTTCTCGATCACGGTGGTCATCGGGTCGTCACCTCTTCTCTCAGCGGAGCTTCGGGTCGAGGGCGTCGCGCACCGCGTCGCCGAGCATGATGAACGCCAGAACGGTGATGCTCAGCATTCCGGCGGGGAAGAAGAGCGCGAACGGCGCGGTACGGATCGACCGCTGGGCGGTCGAGATGTCGATGCCCCAGGAGATGGTCGGGTCCTGGAGACCGATGCCGAGCCAGCTCAGCGTCGCCTCGGTTGCGATGTAGCCGCCGAGCGCGATGGTCGCGACGACGATGACCGGGGCGAGCGCGTTCGGCAGGATGTGCCGCCACATGATCCGGCCGGTGCCGGCGCCGAGCGCCTTGGCGGCCGTCACGAAGTCCGCCTGCTTGACGGTGATCACCGAACCGCGCATGACGCGGGTCATCTGGGTCCAGCCGAGCGCGACCAGCGCGAACACCACGGTCCACATGGTGCGCGAGGTGAAGGCGTTGAGGATCACCAGGGCGCCGAGCAGCAGCGGGATGCCGAAGAACACGTCGGTGATGCGGGAGACGATCGTGTCGACCCAGCCGCCGAAGTAGCCGGCGATCATGCCGGTGATGCCGCCGAGGATGGTCACGCCGAGGGTGACGCAGATGCCGACCACGACCGAGGCGCGGGCGCCGTAGAGCACGCGGGCGTAGATGCTGCGGCCCTGGAGGTCGTAGCCGAACCAGTCCGGCTGGAAGAAGTTGCCGTAGTTCGGCTTCCCGAGGAAGTGGTTGCGCAGGTCGCCGGCGCGCGGGTCCGCGGAGGTGAACAGGCCCGGGGCGATCGCGATGACCACCAGGAGCAGGATCAGCAGCGCGGAGATCACGAAGATCGGCTTCTTGCGCAGGTCGTGCCAGGCGTCGGAGCCGAGGCTGCGAGCCTTCTCGGGCTTGGCCGCCGCGGTGTCCGCGGTGCGCTGGGCCGGGATCTCCTCGGCCGTCTTCTTGTCGGTCAGGTCAGGCATACCGGATCCTCGGGTCCAGGACCGCGTAAAGCAGGTCAACGATCAGGCCGGCGGCCAGGTACACGAGCACGAGGAAGGCCACGAAACCGGAGACGGTCGGACCCTCCTTCAGGTTGATCGCGTGGTAGAGCGCGTTGCCGACGCCCTTGACGTTGAAGATGCCCTCGGTCACGATCGCGCCGCCCATCAGGGCGCCGAGGTCGGTGCCCAGGAAGGTGACGACCGGGATCATCGAGTTGCGGAGCAGGTGGGTGCCGATCACCTTGCGCCGCGGCAGGCCCTTGGCCACCGCGGTGCGGACGTAGTCGGCCTTGATGTTCTCGGCGATGGAGGTACGGGTGAGGCGCGCGACGTAGGCCAGCGACAGCGAGCCGAGCACGAAGGCCGGCAGCACCAACTGGGTGATGTCGTTGCTGTCCTGGACGGTCGGCGTGACCCACTTGAGGTTGGTGCCGAAAACCGTCTGGAAGATGAAGCCGAGCACCGGGACCGGGATGGAGATCAGCAGCAGCGTCAGGACGAGGGTGCCCTTGTCGAACGCCTTGCCGCGGCGCAGCCCGGAGAACAGACCGATGCTGACGCCGAGCACGATCTCGATGGCGAACGCGAAGAGCGCCAGTCGGACCGTGACCGGGAGCGCGTCAGTGATCACATCGAGCACCGGCCGCTGGTCCAGGGTGGTTCCGAAGTCACCGGTCAGCAGGTTCCCCATGTATTCGAGGTACTGCTGCCACAGCGGCTTGTCGAATCCCATCGAGTGCTTCAGCGCGGCGAGCTGGACCGGGTCCGGTGCCTTGTCGCCCCACATCGCTGCCAGCGGATCACCGGGCAGCGCGTGCACCATAAGAAAGATGAGCAGGGTCGTTCCGAAGAAGACCGGGATCATCTGGAGCAGTCGCCTCGCGACAAAGCGCCCCATCGTGCCTCCATGTTGGCTCTGCCGGGCCCGTCAACCCGGAGAGATAAGTCGGCGTGCCAACGGCCGGTGCCAGTCCTCTCGCCCTTGTGGGGATGGACGGGTACCGGCCGTTGTCACCGGGTCAGGCGGTGCCGACCGATTACTTCTTCTTGACCTCGACGTCGGTGTAGACCGGGTTGCCGAAGGAGTCGAACTTCACGTTCTGGACGTTCTTCGAGTAGCCCGAGCTGGTCTTGTAGTACCAGAGCGGGATGGCCGGCATGTCCTTGGCCAGAACGGCCTCGGCCTGCTGGTAGAGCTCGGCGGTCTTCTCGACCGAGGTGGCCGCGTCGGCCTCCTTGGTGAGCTTGTCGAACTCGGCGCTCGAGTAGCCGGCGTCGTTGGCCGCGGCACCGGTGCCGTAGACGTCGCGCAGGAAGTTGGCGTTCAGCGGGTAGTCCTGCACCCAGCCGGTACGCATCATGCTCGGGACCTGCTTCTTGGTGACCAGGTCGCGCGAGGTCTTGAAGTCGGGCTTCGGGTCACCGAGGCACTCGACGCCGGTGTTCTGGCGGATCGAGTTGCAGACCGCGTCGACCCACTCCTTGTGACCACCGTCGGAGTTGTACAGGATGGTGATCTTGTTGCCGGGGACGCCGCCGCCCTCGGTGATCAGCTGCTTGGCCTTCGCCGGGTCGAACTTGCAGGCGTCGCCGCAGGTGCCGGCCTTGTAGCCCATGACGCCCGGGGCCACGAACGCGTCGGCGGGCTGGCGGTTGCCGTTGAGGACCGTCTTGGTGATGGTCTCGCGGTCGATCGCCATCGAGAGGCCCTGACGGACCTTCTCCTTGCCCGGGGCGTTCCACTCCTGGTTGTACAGGGCGAACGAGATGTTCTGGATGGCGCCCTGCGGCTGGTCGACCGCGCGCTTGCCCAGGTCGTCCTTGTACTTCGGGAGGTCGGTCGGGTCGACCTGGTCCAGCACGTCCAGGGTGTCGGACATCAGGTCCTTGTACGCGGCCTCGCCGGCCGTGTAGTTGCGGAAGACGATTCCGCCGTTCTTGGCCTTGTTCGAGCCCTGGTACTTGTCGAAGGCCTTCAGCGTGATGGCCTTGTTGTGCTCCCACGACACGAACTGGTACGGGCCGTTGCCGACCGGCTTCTGGCCGAAGCCCGCCGGGTCCTTGAAGAAGCCCTCGGGCAGCGGGTAGAACGAGGAGTAGCCGAGCTTGTACGTGAAGTACGAGACCGGGCTGGTCAGGTCGATGGTGAAGTGCGTCTCGTCGACGACCTTCAGGCCGGACATCTCCTTGGCGGTCGGGTCGCCCTTGTCCGGGTGGACGGCGTCGTAACCGGCGATGTCGGAGAACCAGTCCGAGTTGATCTGGTTGTTGGCCGGCAGGGCCGACCAGTTCCAGGAGTCGACGAACGACTTGGCGGTGACCGGAGTGCCGTCGTGGAAGGTCCAGCCGGACTTCAGGGTGACGGTGTAGTGCTTGGCGTCGGTGGTCTCGATCTTGTCGGCCACCTGGTTGCGCAGCGCGCCGGTCGCCGGGTCGTAGTCGACGAGGCCCATGAAGAGCTGCTTGACGATGCGGCCGCCCTGGTTCTCCATGGCGTTGGCCGGCTGCAGCGGACGCTGCGGCTCGCCGCTCTGGTAGCTGAACACGCCGTTGGGGTCGACCGCAGAGCTGTCGTTGCTACCCGCGGAGTTGTCACTGCTGCCACCGCTACCACAAGCAGTCGCGGCGAGGGCGACAGCAACAGCTGCGACAACCCACTTGGCCTGGCTCGCACCGCGCATCGGTGTGCCTCCTGAATTCGACGTTGCAACGAGGAGAGCACTGCGGACGGTTCATACCGGGCCCGCTGTGCCGTCCGCGCTCGTGGTTTCGGCGCGCACCCCTGCGCGTTAACCCTTGACCCGAGCCTGACTGGCTCCACTATCCGTCACGCACGGACACGAAAGTGACCAGTGACGATCTCAATTAGGTCACATGAACAGTCGGTAAGTTTCGAAAACCGGACATATGAGACATAGCCAGACAGGCACCAAACGGACAGTCGTCACGGATGACGAACTGTCACGTCCGCTCAGCGGACACCCGGGTGTGATGAGCGCTATTCCGTGAATAGCCGCCCCGACAACTTGGAGTAGTTGAAAAAGTTCGCCCCCCTCTCCATACGGAAAGGGGGGCGAACATTCCGGCCAAAGGCCGCGGCTATGTCCGGATCACGCCTTCTTGGCGCGCGAGGCGGTACGTCCGCGGTCCTTCTGGTCGAGAACGACCTTACGGATGCGAACCGTCTCCGGGGTCACCTCGATGCACTCGTCCTCGCGGCAGAACTCCAGCGACTGCTCCAGCGAGAGCTTGCGCGGCGGAACGATCGACTCGGCCACGTCGGCGGTCGAGGACCGCATGTTGGTGAGCTTCTTCTCCTTGGTGATGTTCACGTCCATGTCGTCGGAGCGCGAGTTCTCACCGACGATCATGCCCTCGTACACCTCGGTGCCCGGGTCGCAGAAGAGCACGCCGCGCTCCTGCAGGTTGGTCATCGCGAAGGCGGTGACCACGCCGGCCCGGTCGGCGACCAGCGAGCCGTTGTTGCGGGTGGTCAGCTGGCCGAACCACGGCTCGTGGCCCTCGTGGATCGAGTGGGCGATGCCGGTGCCGCGGGTGTTGGTGAGGAACTCGGTCCGGAAGCCGATCAGGCCGCGGGACGGCACGACGAACTCCATCCGGACCCAGCCCGAGCCGTGGTTGGACATGTTGTCCATCCGGCCCTTGCGGACGCCCATGAGCTGGGTGACGGCACCCATGTGCTCCTCGGGGACGTCCACGGTCAGGCGCTCGACCGGCTCGTGGGTCTTGCCGTTGACCTCCTTGGTGACCACCTGCGGCTTGCCGACGGTCAGCTCGAAGCCCTCGCGGCGCATGGTCTCGATCAGGATGGCCAGCGCCAGCTCACCGCGGCCCTGCACCTCCCAGGCGTCCGGGCGCTCGGTGTCCAGGACGCGCAGCGAGACGTTACCGATCAGCTCGCGGTCCAGGCGGTCCTTCACCTGGCGGGCGGTGACCTTGCGGTCCACCTTGCCCGCGCCGGACTTGGCGTCCGCGCCCTTGCCGGAGCCGCCGCGGCCGACCAGCGGGGAGGTGTTGGTGCCGATGGTCATCGAGATGGCCGGCTCGTCCACCGTGATCAGCGGCAGGGCGATCGGGTTCTCCGGGTCGGCCAGGGTCTCGCCGATCATGATGTCGGAGATGCCGGCGACGGCGCAGATGTCACCGGGGCCCGCCACCTCGGCCGGCTTGCGGGTGAGCGCCTCGGTCATCAGCAGCTCGGAGATGCGGACGTTCTGGATCGAGCCGTCGCGCTTGATCCAGGCCACGGTCTGGCCCTTGCGCAGCTCGCCCTGCTCGACGCGCAGCAGCGCGATGCGGCCGAGGAAGTTGTCGGCGTCCAGGTTGGTGACGTGCGCCTGGAGCGGGGCGTCCTCGTCGTAGCTGGGGGCCGGGACGTGCTCCAGCAGGGTGGAGAAGAACGGCTCCAGGTTGGTGCTGTCCGCGGGAACGGTGCCGTTCTCCGGCTTGGTCAGCGAGGCGACGCCGTCACGGGCGCAGGCGTAGACGATCGGGAACTCGATCTGCTCCTCGTCCGCGTCGAGGTCCAGGAACAGGTCGTAGGTCTCGTTGATGACCTCGTCGATCCGGGAGTCCGGACGGTCGGTCTTGTTGATGCACAGGATGACGGGCAGGCGCTGGGCGAGCGCCTTGCGCAGCACGAAGCGGGTCTGCGGCAGCGGCCCCTCGGAGGCGTCGACCAGCAGGACGACCGCGTCCACCATCGACAGACCGCGCTCGACCTCGCCACCGAAGTCGGCGTGGCCCGGGGTGTCGATGATGTTGATGGTGATCGGCGCGCCGCCGTCCTTGGGGTGGTACTTGACCGCGGTGTTCTTCGCGAGAATGGTGATGCCCTTCTCGCGCTCCAGGTCGTTCGAGTCCATCATGCGGTCGTCGAGCTGCTGGTGGGCGGCGAAGGCGCCGGCCTGCTTGAGCATGGCGTCGACCAGCGTGGTCTTGCCGTGGTCGACGTGGGCGACGATGGCGACGTTACGGATGTCGTTGCGCGTGGGCATGCCTTGCTGATTCTCCCGGAATCGTGGGTTGCGGCGCCCGGCTGCGTGACGCGCACTTGCGATCCCTGTCGATCGCCGCCGCCCGTTCCGCCTGCTACTACCGGTCCACCCGCCGGGCATCTGGACATGCGCGGCTTCCCCCTATCGTACGGGGAACCGCCCAGCGGGGCAGAAACCAGCAGGCCGGGCGGGATCAAGATCACAGCCGGGTCACGTTCACCCGCCCTCCCGGGGCCCCTACCGGCCGGTCCAGCCGACGTCCTGGAAGCGCGGCCGGGTGAAGCCGAAGGCGCCCGCTCCGGCCAGGCCGGTCCGGGTGCCGACCAGGTCGGGGCGCTGGTAGAGCGGGACGGAGTGGCCGAGCTGCCAGATCCGGACGTCGGCCTCCTGGAGCAGGTCGAGCCGGGCGGCCGGGTCGAGTTCGGCGGCGGCCCGGTCGAAGAGGCGGTCGATCTCCTCGGTACCGCTGCGGGCGAAGTTGGCGCCGGGGTCGAGGGCGCCGTCCGGGTTCGGCCGGGGCTTGGCGTAGACGGCCCGCTGTTCGCCGGCCGGGCCGGGGCCGGCGGGCCAGGAGAACAGCGCGAGGTCGTAGTCGCCGGCGGCCAGGTGGTCCGCGGCGAAGGACTCGGCGGGCACGGCCACCGGCTTCACCGCGATGCCGGACTCGGCGAGGTTCGCCCGCAGCGTCTCGGCCGTACGGGCGGCGGTGGCCGAGCCGGCCGGGAGGAGCAGCGTCAGCGACAGCTCCTTGCCGTCCTTGGTCCGGGTGCCGCCGTTCGGCCGCCGCCAGCCGGCCCCGTCCAGCAGGTCCGCGGCGTCCGCGCGCCCGGCGGCGGCGCTGTCGTCCCGGTAGCCCTCCTGGTCCTGGGCGAGCAGGTGGCTGCCGAGCGGGGCGCCGGGCAGGCCGAGCGGGGCGAGGGCGGCCTCGGCGATCCGCCGCCGGTCGACGGCCCGGGTGAGCGCGCGGCGCAGCGCCGGGTCGGTGAGCGGGCCGCTGGCGGCGTTGACGGTGAGCTGGGTGAGCGAGGCGGCGGCGGCCCGGTGGAGGGTGAGGCCGGGCAGTGACTCGGCCCGCTTGAGGGCCACCGCCGCCGCCTCGGGCAGCGCCCGGTCCAGGGCGGCGGTGAGCGGGGCGACGTCGAGCCGGTCCTGGTCGAGCGCGTCGAGCCGCCGCTCGGGCGGGACGGCGAGGAAGTCGATCCGGTCGGCTTTCGGCCGGTCCCCCCACCACAGCGGGTTGCGCACCACGCCGACCTGCTCGTCGTCGTACCGGGCGACGGTGTACGGCCCGGCGCCGAGGTGCCCGGTGCCGGTGAGCGCCCGGTTGAAGGCGCCCGGGGTGGCGGTCTCGGCGGCCGGGTAGAGCGGGCCGAACAGCGAGCGCCACTCGCCGTACGGCCGCCGGAAGGTCACCGTGACCACGTGCGGGTCGGCGCCCTGGGCGATCGAGTCGATGGCGTCGTACCCGGCGGCCGGGCGCCCCCGGTAGGCGGGGTCGAGCCCGGAGAGGGCGGCCCGCTGGGCGCTGAAGTCGGCGGCGGTCAGCGGGGTGCCGTCGCTCCACACGGCGTGCGGGTTGAGCCGGTAGGTGACGACCTGGGGCTGCTGTCCGGGCGGGGTGGACTCGGCGCCGGCCAGGTAGTCGGGGTCGGGGGCGAGCCGGCCGCGCTCGTCGGGCCGGAACAGCGCGGGGTAGAGCGCCTGCGCGAGCAGCGCGGAGTCGGCGGTGGCGCCGCCCTGGTAGACGTTCAGCGTGGCGGGGACGCCGTCCAGGGCCCAGCGCACCGTGCCGCCGTCCCGGACGGCGTCGCGGTCGGGCGGGCGGACGTCTCCGGTGCCGGCGGTCGGGTCGGCCGGGACGGGGGCGGGGGCCGGGAGGCGGGCCGGGGCGGGGCCCTCGGTGCAGCCGGCGAGGCCGGCGGCGAGCAGCAGCGCGGCGGCTGCGGCGGTGAGCGGGCGGACGGGCATGGCGGTCATGCAACGCCGCCGGGCGGGCCGGGCCCGGGCCGACACGGCGGGCCGCCGGGCGGCTCACCCGGACGGCCCAGCCCTCGCGGCGCCCGGGGCTACAGCGCCAGCTCGAACCAGACGATCTTGCCCTTCGGGGTGCGCCGGCTGCCCCAGCGCTCGGCGAGCAGACTGACGAGCTGCAGGCCGCGCCCGCCCTCGTCGGTCTCCTGGGCGCGCCGCTGCCGGGGCTGCGCGTAGCCGTCGTCCCAGACCTCGCAGACCATGCTGCGCTCGCGCAGCAGCCGCAGCCGGATCTCGCCCCGGCCGTGCTTGAGCGCGTTGGTGACGAGTTCGCTGACGAGCAGTTCGGTGGTGTCGACCAGCTCGTCCAGGCCTCGGGAGAGCAGCCAACTGCAGGCCAGTTCACGGGCCTTGGCGACGGAGGTGGGCTCCGGCGGCAGGAACCAGTTGCCGACCGCGTCGTCCGGGAAGGCGTGCACCTTGGCCATCAGCAGGGCGATGTCGTCCTCGCCGTGGTGCGGGTTGAGTTCGCCGAGCACGTGGTCGCAGAGGTCCTCCAGGCTCTTGCCCTCGTCGGAGAGCGCGACCCGGAAGGCCTTCAGCCCCTCGTCGAGCTGGTGCTTGCGGCTCTCCACCAGGCCGTCCGTGTAGAGGCCGAGCAACGCGCCGTCCGGGAGGGTCAGTTCGACCTCCTCGAAGGGCTCGCCACCGACGCCGAGCGGCAGGCCGGGCGGCACGTCGAGCATCCGGGCCGGCTCGCCGGGGCTGAGCAGGACGGGCGGCAGGTGGCCGGCGTTGGCGAACATGCAGCGCCGGGTGACGGCGTCGTAGACGGCGTAGACGCAGGTGGCGAGGTAGACCTCGCGGGCCTCCTCGTCGGCCGAGGAGGTGAGCCGCCCGGTCGGGCCGTACGGGCCGGCCGGGACGGAGTCGTCGCCGAGGCCGCGGGCGATCTCGTCGAGCGCGCCGAGCACCTCGGCCGGGTCGAGGTCGAGCATGGCCAGGGTGCGGACGGCGGTGCGCAGTTGGCCCATCGCGACGGCGGCGCGCAGGCCGCGGCCCATCACGTCGCCGATGACGAGGGCGGTGCGGTTGCCGGGCAGCGGGATGACGTCGAACCAGTCGCCGCCGACCTCGGTGTTGTTGTTGCTGGGCAGGTAGCGGCAGGCGATCTCCAGGCCGCTGGCCGCCGGGTTGCCGGGGGGCAGCAGGCTGCGCTGGAGGATCAGGGCGCGCTCGTGCTCGCGGCGGTAGAGCCGGGCGTTGTCGATGCATACGGCGGCGCGGGCGACGAGCTCCTCGGCGATCGCGACGTCGCGGGCGTCGAAGGGCTCGCTGCCGATCGCCCGGGAGAGCTGGACGAGGCCGAGCACCTGGTCGCGGGCGACCAGCGGGACGATCAGGGTGGAGCGCAGCAGCGGGTCGGGCCCGGGCTCGGGGACGACGCTGCGGCCGGTGCGCAGCGCCCGGGCGTGCGGGGAGCGGCGCGGGTAACAGAGGGTGCCGCCGGCCTCGGCGATCGGCAGACCGGTGACCGAGCCGAGCACCGAGGAGGCGCCGCCGATGACGCTGGAGACGGCGACCCGGCGCAGTTCGCCGCTGCCGTCGGTGAGCACGCTGTCGCCGAGCCGCCCGGCGCTGGGGACGGTCTCGCCGGAGAGCAGCGCGGTGTACAGGTCGACGGTGGCGAGGTCGCAGAACGGCGGGACGACGACGTCGAGCAGTTCCTTGGCGGTGGTCTCCAGGTCGAGGGTGGAGCCGATGTGGGCGCTGGCCTCGTTGAGCAGGGCGAGGTTGCGGCGCACGCCGTCCGCCTCGCGCTCGGCGACGTGCCGGCTGGTGACGTCGGAGACCTGCCCGGCGATGCCCATCGGCTGTCCGGCGCTGCCGTTGAGCCGGTACAGCGAGACGGCCCAGAGCCGGTTGCCCTCGCGGGTGGGGACGGGCGTGTGGAAGCGCAGGTCGAAGACGGGCTCGCCGGTGGCGAGGACCTTGCGCAGGGCGGCGGTGAGCCGGTCGGCCTCGCCGGCCGGGAAGAGGTCGTGCGCGGTGAGGCCTTCGAGGTCGGCGGGGGCGAGGCCCATGCCGGAGGCGAAGGCGTCGTTGACCCGCTGGAGGCGCAGCCGGTCGTCGAACAGCACGAAGCCGGTGGGGGTCTGCCCGAAGACGGCCTCGGAGGCGGCGAGGTCGGTCTCGACCCGGCGCAGCCGGCCGAGGTCGACGGCGAGGCAGGTGGCCCCGGCGGTGGGCAGGGCACTGTCGGGCATCAGGTACAGCTCGGCGAGGCCTTCGCCGCCGCCGGCCTCCCGGTAGGGGGTGGTGCCGACCCACTCCTCGCCGGCCAGGGTGCGTTCCAGCCGGGCGCGGCCGCGCTGCCAGAGTTCGCGGGGGACGAAGGTGGCGATCGGGTCGGCGCCGACCGCTTCGGCGGCGGGGACGCCGAAGAACTCGGCGGCGCGCTCGCTCCACTGGCTGATCCGCCCGTCCGGGCCGATCGCGAAGGTGGCGACCCGGATGTAGTCGTAGATCGACCCTGGGTCGCCGACGCCCCACGTCCGCCCACCGGTGACGTCGGAGTGGCCGGTGCGGGCCGGGCGGGCGGGGCCCGCGGCGCGGCCGCCCGGTGGGGCCGTGGGCGCGGGCGGGTGCAAGGCGCCGACCTGCCCGGGAACAGCGGCATGACCGCTGCTGCTCGGCGCGTTCCGCGCCGGGGTGCTGTTCAACGGACCGACCCCTCCAACCCGCGACCGTCCGGATGTCGAGAAGACCGAGTATTCATCATCGAGGGGTACGTTCACACGCCCTCAACATCACAACATCAGATCGGGCGAAGGTTTTTGTCCTACCGCCCGCGCAACCACAATGCCACGTCCGCGCCCCCTTCCGGGGTGCGCGCTCCCCCAGCGCCCGGGATGGCATATGCGTCTCGGCCCCCGCGAGGGGCCGGTCGGCCTCACGGCGTCGATGGCCCGCGGGCCGGCAGCTCCTGCTCGAACCAGACCACCTTGCCGATGCCCTCGGCCCGGGCGCCCCACCGCAGCGCGAGCCGGCGGACCAGTTCCAGGCCCCGGCCGCCCTCGTCGGCCTCGGCCGCGTGCCGCTCGCGGGGCGGGTCGGGCAGCGGGTCGGAGATCTCGACCAGCAGGGTCTCGCCGAGGGTCAGCCGCAGCCCGATGGGGGCGCTGGCGTACCGGACGGCGTTCGTGACCAGCTCGCTGACCAGCAGTTCCGCGGTGTCGGTCAGCTCCTCGACGCCCCACTCGGCGAGCGTGCCGCGGACCAGCCGGCGGGCCCGGGAGACGGCGGTCGGCTCGGCCGGCAGGGTCCAGCCGGCGGTGGGGGTGCCGGCCTGGCCGTGGCCGAGCCGGGCCAGCAGCAGCGCGACGTCGTCCGGCTCGCGCCCCTGCTCCATGGTGTCGAGCACCGCCTCGCAGGCGGCCTGGATGGAGGCGAACGGATCCTGGAGCACGGTGACGAGGCGGCCGAGGCCGACGTCCAGGTCCTTGTCCCGGGACTCGACCAGGCCGTCGGTGCACAGGGCGAGCAGGCTGCCCTCGGGGATCTTCAGTTCGACGGCTTCGAACGGAACGCCGCCGACACCGAGCGGCGCGCCGGAGGGCAGGTCGAGGATCCGGCCGGATCCGCCGGGCAGCGGGCTGCCGGTTCGGGTCGGCTCCTCGGCCTCCTCGCCGGGCACCACCAGCACCGGCGGGATGTGCCCGGCCTTGGCGACGGTCAGCATCGCGGTGCCCGGGTCGTACACCGCGTAGACGCAGGTGGCGAGCAGCGCCTCGTCCGGGCCCTGGGCGAGGTCGTCGGCCAGCTCGTGGACGTGCCGCAGCAGCACGTCCGGCGGCAGGTCGAGGGCGGCCAGCACCCGGACGGCGGTGCGCAGCCGGCCCATGGTGGCGGCGGCCCGCAGGCCGTGGCCCATCACGTCGCCGACCACCAGGGCGGTGCGGTCGCCGGGCAGCGGGATGACGTCGAACCAGTCGCCGCCGACCTCGGTGCCGCTGCTGCCGGGCACGTACCGGTAGGCGACCTCGACGCCGGTGGGCTGCGGGACCTGCTGCGGGAGCAGGGTGCGCTGGAGGGTGAGCGCGGCGGTGCGCTCGCGGGCGTACAGGCGGGCGTTGTCCAGCGAGCTGCCGGCCCGGTCGGCGAGTTCGACGGTGAAGGCGAGGTCGTCCCGGTCGAAGCCCTCGCGGTAGCCGGCCCGGCTGACCAGCAGCAGGCCGATCACGATGCCGCGGGCGCGCAGCGGGACGACCAGCATCGCGTGCACGCCGAGGTCGTGGGCGGCCTGGGTCTTGGGGTCGCCGGGGTAGGTGACGTCGTCGAGCTGGTCGGCGCCGGACAGCAGCTCGGGCACGCCGGTGCGCAGCACCCGGCCGCAGGCGGAGTCCTCGGCGAAGGTGATCCGGGCGCCGCGGCGGAGCATCACCTCGACCTCGGGGCCGTCCTGGACGGAGGCGGTGCCGAGCTGCAGCAGCGAGGTGCGGCGGTCGTGGCCGTGCCGGGGCAGGTCGTCGCCGTGCGCGACGGCCTGCAGCAGGATCACCGCGGAGTGGTCGGCGAGCCGGGGGACGACGGAGTTGGCGAGCTCCTGGGCGATCCGGGAGGCGTCGAGCAGGTCGCCGACCCGGGAGCCGAACTCGTTGAGCAGCGACAGCCGGCGCCGGGCGTGCTCGACCTTGGCGACCGCCCGGTAGCGCTCGGTGACGTCCATGACGGTGCCGGAGATGCCGAGCACCCGGCCGGAGCGGTCGGTCATCCGGCTGTAGGAGATCGAGCGGTAGCCGGCCCGGGAGGTGACCGGGGAGGCGAGGGTGACGTCGATGACCGGCTCGCCGGTGGCCAGCACCTGGCGCTGGATGGCGGTGATCTCGTCGGCGGCCCGCTCGGGCAGGGTCTCGCCGGTGGTGCGGCCGACGTGGTCGTCCAGGGCGACGCCGTTCATCTCGGCGAGGGTCTGGTTGACGGCGGTGTAGCGCAGGTCGGTGTCCAGGACGGCGATGCCCAGCGGGGACTGCTCGAACAGCGCGTCACGCACCGCGAGGTCCCGCTCGATCGCCCGGACGGCGGTCGCCTCGGCCAGGCTGACCTGCAGGAACGGGGTGCCGTCGCCGTCCACCAGGAGGGAGATCCGGGCGTCCACCGGGACGGGCACGCCCTCCCGGTCGCGCAGCTCGGCGTTGCCGGCCCAGCGGCCGTGCCGCAGCGTGTCCTGCACGGCGGCCCGGATCCGGCCGACCTGCTCCTGGTCGGGGATCAGCTCCTCGATCCGGCGGCCGACCAGCAGCTCGCTGGGCCAGCCGAGCAGTTCCTCGGCGGCGGGGCTCCAGAGCACCACGCGGCCGGCCGTGTCCAGGATCGCGATGGCGACCTTGAGCATGTCGAACAGGCTGCCCTCGGGGGGCGCGGCGAGGCCGTACGGGGTGTCGGCGGGCCCGCCGGGGAACGGCCGGCCGGGGCGGCTGCGCAGGCCGGCCGGGGCGGCGGCGTCGGGGGCGGCCGGGTCGGCGCCCGGGGGGACGGCCAGGGTGGGAGCGGGTCGGACGGGCGGGGCCGCGGGCGGGGCCGGTTCGGCGGGCGCGGTCGGCGCGGTGGCCGGGCCGGGTGCGGCGGCGGCGCGGCGGCGGCCGGGCGACGGCTGCGGGGTGCCGGGGCGGCCGCCCCTGCGCAGCCGGGCGCGGGCGGCGGCGCTCCCCGCGGTGCCTGCCCGCCGCTCTCCCCCGCGACCGCTCCCGGTACTCGGCACCGTCGAGGCCTCCGGCTCTGGTCGGGATCGGCGCCGCCGGCTGGGGACGGCTCACCGATGGTGACGAATTGGGCCGAATAGTGACATACCCAGCGGGGCCCAGGCTATCCCGGGCGCCGCGTCCTCTTGTCCGATTGACCTACCCGGGCGCTCTGCGCGTCGCCGGGCCGCCCGCCGCCGCGGAGCCGCCCCCGGGCCGCGGTCGTCAGGGGCGCAGCAGCGGCGCGACGTGCGGCAGGACCTCGCGGTCGTGGCCGATCCAGTCGACGGCGTCCAGTTCGTCCGGGCCCAGCCAGCGCAGCTCGTCGTGCTCCTGGAGCGGGCGCGGCTCGCCGGCCAGCAGCTCGGCGGTCCAGAACCGCAGCTCCAGGCCGGGGCGGACGGTCCACGCGCCGGGCAGCCGGCTCAGCGCCCGGGCCCGTACGCCCAGCTCCTCCAGCAGCTCGCGCTCCAGCGCCTGCACCTCGGTCTCGCCCGGCTCGGCCTTGCCACCGGGGAACTCCCAGCGCCCGGCCACCGCCGCGGGCGTGCTGCGCCGGGCGGCCAGCACCCGGCCGTGGTGGACCAGCGCGCCGCCGACGACGATCCGGGGGGCGGTGTCCTGGGAAGGGTGCTCGGGGGCCTCGTCCATGCCCCGAACCCTACGGCCTCAGGCCTCGGCGCCTTCGCCGTCCGCCTCGGCTTCCACCCAGTACAGCTGCTTGTGGCCGCGGGCCTCGAACTCGGCGGCCAAGCGCTCCGCCTCGGCCCGCGCCAGCCCCTTCGCGACCAGGAAGCGGTTGCCGTTGTCGTCCTGCCGCATCACCCGGTGGCTGACCATGGCGCCAGCGTACGGCCCCCGGCCCGCGTGGGGGTCGGGCCGGGGCCGCGCCCGTGACCCTACGCCCGGCGCGCTACCGGCGCGTACGGGCGTTGTTAACGGTGAGTAACCCCGGGCCGGGGCGGCCGGGCCGGTCGGACCCGCGGGTCTGACGCACGGGTCAGACCCGTAGGTCGGGCACCTGCTCGCCGGTGGACAGGCCCAGCCCGCGCCGGATCTCCGTACTGAGGCTCATCGACTTGATCTGCAGCCCCTCGGCCCGACGGATGTCGCCGGCCAGGTCGGTGCCGGACACCGCGTCGCTCCAGGCGGTCGCCGCCTGCTCCTTGGCCGCGGCCAGCTTGGCGACCTTCGGCGCGACCTCGGCCGGCCAGGCCACGGACGGCTTGTTCAGCGCGGCGGCCTCGGCCCGGGAGGCGTCGGCCATCCGCCGGGCCCAGTCCCGGTACTCGGCGGGGGCGTGCGACGGGTCCTCGGCCGGCCGGCCGGCGGAGGCACGGTTGAAGCCGCGGGCCGCCTCCAGGTACGCCAGCTGGGCGGCGTTCAGGCTGCGCCGGTCGGTGCGGACCGTCCCCACGTGCTGGTCGTCGCGGTCCTCGAAGGCGCAGGTGACGCGGCGGTCGCCGCGGCCCCAGGTGGTGCGGGTCGGGTAGAGGTAGACATCGTCCATGCCGTCCGGCACGGCCCACTGGTCGAGCGCGTACTCGTCGAGCACCGGGCGGCACACCTCGGCGGCGCGGGAGCGGAGCTCCGTCTCGCCCGGGAAGGACGAGCCGTCCGTCACCGGGAGGTCCGCGCCGCCGGCCACCTCGCCGTGGTGCGGCTCCGCGCAGGGCACCCGGCGCACCCAGTACACCGTGTCGTCGCCGCCCGGGTTGGTCACGGCGCCGTCGCCGGTGTCGTTGTAGCAGTCCCCGGCCCTCAGCTCGGACCAGTGCACGGCGCCGGCCGGGGCCTTCCCGCCACCGCGGGCGAAGGAGTCGTCGCGCGCCGGGCCGAAGTCCGCGGCGCCCAGGAGGAGCGACGCGACCACCGTGCCGACCGTGCCGAGCACCACGCCCGCCACGGCCATGCCGAAGCCGTGCTCCCGGCGGCGCTTGATCTGGGTCAGCGCGAGGATGCCGAGGACCAGCGCCACCGGCGCGGCCAGCACCAGGCCGGCCACCAGCGCGGCCACCGCGAGGCCGTTGGTCGGCGTCGCGGTGGGGACGGCCGCGGGGTACGGGTACGGGTGCCCGGGCGGCGCGGGCGGCGCGGGCGGGTGCGGGGCCGGCTGGAGGCCGGACACGGCCGAGGGCGGCACCGAGGCCCAGCCGCCGGCGGGCAGCGGCGGGGGCGGCGGCTGCGGCGGGGCGGCGGACGGGAAGGGGACGGCCTGCGGCGGGGCGGCGGGGGGTGCCTCGGGGGCCTCGGGGGCCTCGGGGGCCTCGGGGGCCTTGGGCTGAGCGGGTGCCTCGTCGTCCGCGGACTCCGCCGGGGCCTTCAGGAGGTCGACCCGCGGGTCCCGTTCCGCCCGCGCCGAGGCCGACTCGCGCTCAGCGGCGTACTCCGGGCCGTGCTCCGGGCTGTGCTCCGGCTCGTGCCCGTGCTCCGGCTCGTGCCCGTGCTCCGGCTCGTGCTCGCGTTCCGTCGCGGCTTCCCCGGCGGGCGACTCCGGCCCCGGCTCCGGCAGCTCGGACTTCGACACCTTGGACTCCCCCACCCCGCCGTGACGGGCATCGGCTCCGGCAGTTCGACTCGTCGGTCCGCTTCCCCGGACGGTCGGACGGACCCGAACCGGCCCGGAATCGAGCGGCCGCGCGACTCTATCCGATCATTCCGACGATCCGCCGCGCCATTTCGGGCGGGTGCGCCCGAAGCCGCTCAGCCGCTCAGCCGCGCGCCAGGATCTCGCCGTGCAGCATGGAGAACCAGCCGTCCCCGGCGGCGCTCCACTCCCGCCAGCCGGCCGCGATCCGCTCCAGCTCCGCCCGGTCCGCGAAGCCGCGTTCCACCGCCGTCCGTCCGAACGCGGTGCCGGTGACCCGGTCCGCCCACATCCCGCCCCACCACGCGCGGCGCTCGGGCGTCGCGAAGGTCCACGTGGTGGCGCTCGCGGTCACCTCGGCGAAGCCGGCCGCGCGGGCCCAGGAGAGCAGCCGCCGACCGGCGTCCGGCTCGCCGCCGTTGGCCCGGGCGACCTGCCGGTACAGCTCCGACCACCGGCCCAGCTCGGGCACCTCGGGGTACCAGGTCATCGACGCGTAGTCGACGTCGCGGACCGCGACCACCCCGCCGGGCGCCGTCACCCGGCGCAGCTCGCGCAGCGCCGCCACCGGGTCGGCCACGTGCTGCAGCGTCTGGTGGGCGTGCACCACGTCGAACTCGCCGTCCCAGTACGGCAGTCGGTGGACGTCCGCGCACTCGAAGGCGACGTTGGCGAGCCCGCGCCCGGCGACGTGCCCGGCGGCCTGGGCCAGTACCTCGGCGGAGGTGTCCACGGCGACCACCCGCCCTTCGGGGCCGACCAGCTCGGCCAGGTCCGCGGTGATCGTGCCGGGCCCGCAGCCGACGTCCAACAGGGCCTGCCCGGCCCGCAGTTCGGGCAGCAGGTAGGCGGCCGAGTCGGCGGCGGTGCGGGAGCGGTGCGCGCGCAGCACCGCCTCCTGGTGGCCGTGGGTGTAGACGGTGGCGGCGGGCTTCGGCGCGGTCATGAGGTCCCCCTGATGCGTGCTCGGCTTCCGGCGCGACGGCTTCCCGCGCCGTGCAGACGCTAGCCGATGTTCCACATCACGAGAAGATTCGTCTCACATTCCGACCGGGCAGGGGCCGCCCGGCACCCGCCCGCCGTACCGTGGAGCCACCCGACAGAACGGTCCCGCCCATGCCCGGCCAGCGCCCCTTCGTCCTGCTCAGCGCCGCCATGTCGCTCGACGGCCACCTCGACGACGCCTCGCCCGACCGTCTGCTGCTCTCCAACGCCGCCGACTTCGACCGGGTCGACGAGGAGCGCGCGGCCGCCGACGCGATCCTGGTCGGCGGCAACACCCTGCGCACCGACAACCCGCGACTGCTCGTCAACTCCCCGGCGCGACGGGCCGCCCGGCTCGCCGCCGGCCGCCCCGAGCACCCGCTGAAGGTGACGCTCAGCGCGAGCGGCGCGCTCGACGCCGGCCTGCGGTTCTGGCACACCGGCGGCGCCAAACTCGCCTACACCACGGACGCCGGGGCGACGGTGCTGCGCCCCCGGCTGGACGGACTGGCCGAGGTGGCCGCGCTCGGCCCGGCCGTCGACCTCGGCGCGGTGCTGGACGACCTGGGCGCGCGCGGCGTGCGCCGGCTGATGGTCGAGGGCGGCGGCGGGGTGCACACCCAGTTCCTCGCCCAGGGCCTCGCGGACGAGCTGCAGCTGGCCGTCGCCCCGCTGCTGGTCGGGCAGGCCGGGGCGCCGCGGTTCGTCGGCCCGGCGGCGTTCCCGGGCGGTCCGGCCCGGCGGATGCGACTGCTGGAGGCACGTACCGTGGGCGACGTCGTCCTGCTCAGATACGCCCCGAAGGAGCCCGCCCCGTGACCAGCCCCGCCGCCGACCTCGCCCACCTGCGCCGGGCGGTCGAGCTCTCCCGCCGCTGCCCGCCCTCCAGCACGGCCTTCTCGGTCGGCGCGGTGATCGTCGGCGCGGACGGCACGGTGCTGGCCGAGGGCCACAGCCGGGAGACGGACCCGCACGACCACGCCGAGGAGGCGGCCCTGGCCAAGCTCCCGGCCGGCGACCCGAGGCTGCGCGGCGCGACCGTCTACAGCAGCCTGGAGCCCTGCGGGCGGCGCGCCTCGCGGCCGCAGCCGTGCGCCCGGCTGCTGATCGCGGCCGGCGTGCCGCGGGTGGTGGTCGCCTGGCGCGAACCGGACCTGTTCGTCACCGACTGCGAGGGCGCCGCGCTGCTCACGGCGGCCGGGGTCGAGGTGGTGGAGCTGCCGGAGCTGGCGGAGGAGGCCCGGGCGGTCAACGCCCATCTGCTCGGATGATCTTTTGTATCATACGGATACAAAAGATTCGCCTTCTGCCGCCGAGGCCCCTAGGAGCCACCCATGCCCGCCGCCGCCCCCATCCGGCTGACCGCCCGCGCCCTCCTCCTGGACATGGACGGCACCCTGGTCAACTCCGACGCCGTGGTCGAACGCTGCTGGAGCGCCTGGGCCGTGCGGCACGGCCTCGACCCCGTCGCCGCGCTGGAGGTCGTCCACGGCCGCCAGGGCCACGCGACCATGGCCGCCCTCTTCCCAGACCGCCCGATGGAGGTCAACCTCGCCGAGAACGAGCAGATGCTCGCCGAGGAGCGCGCCGACACCGAGGGCGTCGTCCCCGTCCCGGGCGCGCCCGCCTTCCTCGCCGCCCTGGCCGACCTGCCGCACGCCCTGGTCACCTCCGCCGACCTGGCGCTCGCCCGCATCCGGATGGCCGCCGCCGGCCTCCCGCTGCCGCCCGTCCTGATCACCGCCGAATCCGTGGGCGCCAGCAAGCCCGACCCCGAGGGCTTCCTCAAGGGCGCCGCCGCCCTCGGCTTCGCCCCCGCCGACTGCCTCGCTCTGGAGGACTCCGGCGCCGGCATCGCCGCCGCCCGCGCCGCCGGCGTCCCCGTCCTCGGCGTCGGCCCCCGCGCCACCCCCCACCACCCGGACGCCCACACCCCCACCCTCGACACCGTCACCGTCACCCCCCACCCGGACGGCACCCTCACCCTCACCGTCCACCCCTGACCGACTGCCCCGCGCGGCACCCTCGGACCGCGGGGGGGTCTTCCGCAGGAGACGAGGAGAGGGTCGGACTCCATGGAGTCCGACCCTCTCCGACCTGCACACTTGTCAATCAGGTGCCATGCAGTGGCGAAACGATCACACGTTGAAGCGGAACTCCACGACGTCGCCGTCCTGCATGACGTATTCCTTGCCCTCGATACGGGCCTTGCCCTTGGCGCGGGCCTCGGCGGTGGAGCCGGTCTCGACCAGGTCGGTGAAGGCGATCACCTCGGCCTTGATGAAGCCCTTCTGGAAGTCGGTGTGGATGACACCGGCGGCCTCGGGGGCGGTGGCGCCCTTCTTGATGGTCCAGGCGCGGGCTTCCTTGGGGCCGGCCGTGAGGTAGGTCTGCAGGCCGAGGGTGTCGAAGCCGACGCGGGCGAGGGTGGCGAGGCCGGGCTCCTCCTGGCCCATGGACTGGAGGAGTTCGAGGGCCTCGGCGTCGTCCAGCTCGATCAGCTCGGACTCGATCTTGGCGTTGAGGAAGATCGCCTCGGCCGGGGCGACCAGCTCGCGCTGGGCGTTCTTGAAGTCCTCGTCGGCCAGCTCGGCCTCGTCCACGTTGAAGACGTAGAGGAAGGGCTTGGCGGTGAGGAGGTGGAGCTCGCGGATCGGCGCGGTGTCGAAGCCGGCCTCGAAGAGGGTCTTGCCGGTCTCCAGGACGGCCTGCGCGGCCTCGGCGGCGGCCAGGACGGGGGCGGTCTCCTTCTTGAGGCGCGCCTCCTTCTGGAGCCGGGGCAGGACCTTCTCGATGGTCTGGAGGTCGGCCAGGATCAGCTCGGTGTGGATGGTGTCGATGTCGTCCTTGGGCGACACCTTGCCGTCCACGTGCACCACGTCGGGGTCGGTGAAGGCCCGCACGACCTGGCAGATCGCGTCCGACTCGCGGATGTTCGCGAGGAACTTGTTGCCCAGGCCCTCGCCCTCGCTGGCGCCGCGCACGATGCCGGCGATGTCGACGAAGTCGACGGTGGCCGGGAGGATGCGCTGCGAGCCGAAGATCTCGGCGAGCTTGGTCAGCCGCTCGTCCGGGACGCCGACGACGCCGACGTTCGGCTCGATGGTGGCGAACGGGTAGTTGGCCGCCAGCACGTCGTTCTTGGTCAGGGCGTTGAACAGGGTCGACTTGCCGACGTTCGGCAGGCCGACGATTCCGATCGTGAGCGACATGAAGCGCAGTCCCGTGGGCTTGGAGGAGTTGGGTCGGCACCGTACGGGCCGACCCCCAAGTCTACGGGCAGCCCCAAGCCGCGCTCACGCCTCGGTCGAGGCCGCCCGCGGCTCCAGGAACTCCAGCCGGTTGCCCAGCGGGTCCGCGGCGTGGAAGCGGCGGTGGTCGGGCAGGTTGTCGTCCCAGGTCACCTCGTGGCCGTGCGCGGTGAGGCGGGCGGCGAGGGCGTCCAGGGAGCGGACCAGGATGCCCGGGTGGCCCTTGACGGACGGGCGGAAGTCGGGGGTGACGCCCAGGTGGACCTCGACGCCGCCGCCGCGGAACCAGCAGCCGCCGCGGGCCGCGAGCACCGGGGGCTTGGCCAGCTCGGTCATGCCGAGGACGCCGACCCAGAAGGCCCGGCACCGGTCCTCGGCGCCGGCCGGGATGTCGAGCTGGAAGTGGTCCAGGCGTTCGAAGGTGAAGTCTGTGGTCTCGGCGGTCATGCCGGCCCCCGTACGGTCATCAGATGATCATGAAGCGTCGACTCGGCCGAGCGGGTCGACCCCCTGCGCGACGATCACAGGACTACTACGTCCGGAGACACGGGACAAGACCTGAACGGTCCATTACACAGTGTGGCGATGATCCGACCGTACGTTGGGCGGGTGGAGCAGAGCACCCGTACCCAGCCGCCAGGGCCCAGACGTCGTCCGCGCAGCGGCGCGGCCGGGGCCTCCGTCCCCGGTCCCGGCCGGGCTCCCGAAGGAGCCCCCGCCGCCCCCGCCACCCGGCTGCGGCCGGTGGCCGGCCAGCCCGCCGCCCGCCCGGCCACCCCCCGGCTGCGGCTGCGGCTGCGGCTGCGCGGGCGCGGCGACGCCGCGCTGTACGGGCGGCGGCGGACCGGGCGGCCGACCAGGCTGACGGCGGTCGGCACCGGTGTGGTCGCGGTGCTGGCCACGCTCGCCGTCGCGGGCCTGGACCGGCTGCTGTTCGACGGCCTCGGCTGGCTGTTCGGCCTCGGCTACCTGGTGGTCTGCTTCCAGCTGGCCGTCCGGGTGCGCTACGCCGACCTGCTGGCCGCGCCGATCAGCGGGCCGATCGCCTTCGCGGCCGCGCTGCTGCTGCTCGCGCCCGTCAACTCCTCGGGCGTCACCGCCCAGGTGGTGGCGCTGGCGACCGGGCTGGCGCTGCGGGCCGGCTGGCTGTTCTCCGGCACCGGGCTGGCCGCGCTGATCGTGCTGGCCCGCTTCGTCGCCCAGCGCCGGATCCACCGCGCGCGGTAGCGGGCGCTCAGCCCGCCGCCCGGGCCGCCGCCATGGCGGCCCCGACGATGCCCGCGTCGTTGCGCAGCTCGGCGGGCACCACCCGCGCCCCGCGCTCGCGCAGCAGCGGCAGGAACTTCTGGTGCTTGCGGCTCACCCCGCCGCCGATCACGATCAGCTGCGGCGAGAACAGCATCTCCACCACGTCCAGGTACTCGTCGACCCGCCCGGCCCACTGCTCCCAGTCCAGCCCGTGCCGCTCCTTGGCGGCCGAGGAGGCCCGGCGCTCGGCGTCCTTGCCGCGCAGCTCCAGGTGGCCGAGTTCGGTGTTGGGCACCAGTACGCCGTCCACGAAGAGCGCGCTGCCGATGCCGGTGCCGAAGGTGAGCACCAGGACGACGCCGCGCTCGCCCCGCCCGGCGCCGTGCGCGGTCTCGGCGATCCCGGCCGCGTCGGCGTCGTTGAGGACGGTCGCGGGCAGGTCCAGCGCCTCGCGGAACAGACCCGCGGCGTCCAGGCCGATCCAGCCCTTGTCCACGTTGGCCGCGGTCCGGGTGCAGCCGCCGACGACCACGCCGGGGAAGGTCAGCCCGACCGGGCCCTGGTGGTCGAAGTGCCGCACCACCTCGCGGACGGCCTCGACGACGGCCTCGGGTGCGGACGGCTGCGGGGTGAACACCTTGTACCGCTCCTCGGCGAGCACGCCCCGGGCGAGGTCGACCGGGGCGCCCTTGATCCCCGAACCGCCGATGTCCACGCCGAATACCGCCGTCATCACGACCACCCTCCGCGCCGGGGGCTGCCGCCCCGTCCGTCCACAGCCTGTGCACAAAACTACGAGAGGGCGCACCGGCCCGCACAGCGGAAATGCGGGCGGAACGACGGAGGACCCGGCGCCCCGCGGGGGCACCGGGTCCTCGGCGACGGGCTACAGCTTGCCGGCGGCCTCGGCGCGCAGGTCGCGGCGCAGCTCCTTGGGCAGCGAGAAGGTCAGGTGCTCCTCGGCGGTCTTGACCGTCTCGACGGTGTCGTAGCCGCGCTCGGCCAGCCACGCCAGCACGCCGTCGACCAGGATCTCCGGCACCGAGGCGCCGCTGGTCAGGCCGACCGTGGTGACGCCCTCCAGCCACTCCTCCCGGATCTCCTCGGCGAAGTCCACCAGATGGGCGGCCTTGGCGCCGTACTCCAGGCCGACCTCGACCAGGCGGACGGAGTTGGAGGAGTTCTTGGAGCCGACCACGATCAGCAGGTCGGTCTCCTCGGCCAGCTGCTTGACGGCGACCTGGCGGTTCTGGGTCGCGTAGCAGATGTCGTCGCTGGGCGGGCTGACCAGCGCCGGGAAGCGCTTCTTCAGCTCGCCGACGGTGGCCATGGTCTCGTCCACGGACAGCGTGGTCTGGGACAGCCAGACGACCTTGGACTCGTCCCGGACCTTCACCTGCGCGACGTCCTCGGCGCCGTCCACCAGGTGGATGCGGTCCGGGGCCTCGCCCATGGTGCCGATGACCTCCTCGTGGCCCTCGTGGCCGACCAGCAGGATGTCGAAGCCCTCGTCGGCGAAGCGCACGGCCTCCTTGTGCACCTTGGTGACCAGCGGGCAGGTGGCGTCGACGGTGGCGAGCTTGCCGGCCTTCGCCTCGTCGTGGACGGACGGGGCGACGCCGTGCGCGGAGAAGACGACGATCGAGCCGGCCGGCACCTCCTCGGTCTCGTCGACGAAGATCGCGCCCTGCTTCTCCAGGGTCTGCACCACGTACTTGTTGTGGACGATCTGCTTGCGGACGTAGATCGGGGCCCCGTACTGCTCCAGGGCCTTCTCGACGGCGATCACGGCGCGGTCGACGCCCGCGCAGTAGCCCCGGGGGGCGGCGAGCAGGACACGGCGCTGCGCGGAATTCGACATGGCTCCATCGTACGGGCGGTGGCGGGCCCCGCCGGTCGCGGCGCCGGGCGGTACCGACTGGCGGAACTTCCCGGGCGGAACCGGTCATCGGTGATCGAATCTGGTGTCCATGAGCGCTGTGAACGAGCAGCCGGGCCCGAGCGGCCTGCGCCGCAGCCTGGGCGTGCGCGACCTGATGGTCTACGGGCTGCTGTTCATCGCCCCGATGGCCCCGGTCGGCGTGTTCGGTGTGCTGGACGCCCGGAGCCACGGCGCCGTCGCCGCGGTCTACCTGGCCGCCACGGTGGCGATGGGCTTCACCGCCTCCTCGTACGCGCAGATGGTGCGCGCGGTGCCGCAGGCCGGCTCGGTGTTCGCCTACGCGCGGGCCGGGCTCGGCGAGGGGGCGGGCTTCCTCGCCGGGTGGATGGCGCTGCTCGACTACCTGCTGATCCCCGCGGTGGCGTACCTGTTCGCCGGGATCGCGCTGCACTCGCTGGTGCCGGACGTGTCGCGCTGGGTGTGGACGGCGCTCGCGGTGGTCGTCACCACGGCGCTCAACCTGGTCGGGGTGCGCACCGCGGCGGCGGTCGGCTTCGCGGTGCTGGCGCTGGAGATCGCGGTGCTGCTGGTGTTCACGGCCGCCGCCGCGGTGGCGCTGGCCCAGGGCGGCGCGCAGCGCGGCTGGGACACCCCGTTCACCGCGGTCGGCGACTTCTCGCTCACCGCGGTGATCTCGGCGGTGTCCGTCGCGGTGCTCTCCTACCTGGGCTTCGACGCGATCGCCACCTTCGTCGAGGAGGCGGTCGGCGCCTCGGCGGCGGTGGCGAGGGCGGTGCTGTGGTGCCTGGCGCTGGCCGGGGTGCTGTTCGTCGCGCAGACCTACCTGGCCGCACTGCTGGAGCCGACCACCCCGCAGCGGCTGGCCGCCGATCCCGCCGCCCAGGGCTCGGCCTTCTACGACACGGTGGAGAGCGGGATCGGGCACTGGCTGCACGTCCTGGTGGCGGCGAGCAAGGCGATCGGTGCGGCCTTCGCGGCGCTGGCCGGGCAGGCGGCGGCCGGGCGGCTGGTCTTCGCGATGGGCCGGGACGGACGGCTGCCGCGGGCGCTCGGCACGGTCGACCCGGCCAGCGCGGTGCCGCGCCGGGCGGTGCTGACGGCCGCGGTGATCACCATGGCGGCGGCGGTCTGGGCCGCCAACCGGGACGACGGGCTGGACCGGCTCACCTCGGTGGTGAACGTCGGCGCACTGGCCGCCTTCGCGCTGCTGCACGCCTCGGTGGTCGGCTGGTACACCGTGCGGCACGGCTCCCGGGACCGGCTGCGGCACCTGGTCGTACCGGTGCTGGGCATCGCGGTGATCGGCGCGGTCGTGTACGAGGCCTCGACCACGGCGCAGCTGGTCGGGCTGGCCTGGCTGGCGGTCGGGCTGGTGGTGCTCGGCGTCCAGGGGACGGGGCCGGTCGGCGGGCGCCGCTGAGGCGCGGGCGCCCCGGCGCCGTCCGCGCGCGGGCGTCCCACCGGTGTCGGCGGGCGCCGCTAGCCTCGTACGCATGGCCAACTCCAGCTCCCCCGAAGCCCCGCTCCCGGTCGGCAAGGTCTCCGCGCTGATCGGCGGCTGGATCGACCGGCTCGGCGCGGTGTGGGTCGAGGGGCAGATCACCCAGCTCAGCCGCCGGCCCGGGGCGGGCGTGGTGTTCCTGACCCTGCGCGACCCGCAGGCGGACGTGTCGCTCACGGTGACCTGCTTCCGCTCGGTGTTCGACCAGGTCGCGGACGTGGTGCAGGAGGGCGCTCGGGTCGTCGTGCACGCCAAGCCGGAGTGGTACGCGGCGCGCGGGCAGCTGTCGCTGCGGGCCTCGGAGATCCGGCCGGTGGGCCTGGGCGAGCTGCTGGCCCGGCTGGAGCAGCTGAAGCGGCGGCTCGCCGCGGAGGGGCTGTTCGCGGAGGCGCGCAAGCAGCGGCTGCCGTTCCTGCCGCAGTGCGTCGGGCTGGTCACCGGGCGGGGCTCGGCGGCCGAGCGGGACGTGCTGGAGAACGCCCGGCGGCGCTGGCCGGCCGTCCGGTTCGAGGTGCGCAACGTGCCGGTGCAGGGCGTGAGCGCGGTGGAGCGGGTGTGCGCGGCCGTCCGGGAGCTGGACGAGCACCCCGAGGTGGACGTGATCATCGTGGCGCGGGGCGGCGGCAGCGTCGAGGACCTGCTGCCGTTCTCGGACGAGGGGCTGGTGCGGCTGGTCTCGGCGGCCCGGACGCCGGTGGTCAGCGCGATCGGGCACGAGCCGGACCAGCCGCTGCTGGACTTCGTCGCCGACCTGCGGGCTTCGACCCCGACCGACGCCGCCAAACGGGTGGTCCCGGACGTCGGCGAGGAACTGGCCAAGGTCCGCCAGCTGCGCGACCGGGCCCGCCGGCACGTGCAGGCCCGGGTCGATCGCGAGCAGCACGGGCTGGACGGGCTGCGCAGCCGCCCCTCGATGGCCGCCCCGCACCGGATGCTGGACGGGCGCCACCAGGAGGTCGAGGGCCTGCTGGAGCGGGCCCGGCGCACCCTTCGGCACCGGCTGGACCACGCGCAGAGCGACCTCGGGCACACCCTGGCCCGGGTGGTCGCGCTCTCCCCGGCGGCCACCCTGGAGCGCGGCTACGCGGTGCTGCAGCGGGCGGACGGCTCGGTGGTGACGGACCCGGCGCAGGTCGCGGCCGGGGAGGCGCTGCACGCCCGGGTGGCGGGCGGCGGCTTCGACGTGGCCGTGTCCGCGGACCGGACCGGGGCGGCGGCGGCGGAGTAGCGGGTCGGACCTCGATCATGCGGCGGAGGCCAGCGCCGCGGGCCGTTCGGGTGCACCCGGTTTCCCCGGCGCGGGGACCCGCCGCGGTCGGCGCGCGAGCCGTGGCTGTCGGCGCCAGCCCCTACGCTGGCACGCATGGCAGAGCAGCAGGAGCAGCAGGACGCGGCGGCGCCGACCCCGGACGACGCGCTGGGCTACGAGCACGCCCGGGACGCGCTGTTGGACGTCGTCCGGCAGCTGGAGAACGGCGGGACGTCCCTTGAGGAGTCGCTGGCTCTGTGGGAGCGTGGCGAGCAGCTGGCGAAGGTCTGCCAGCGCTGGCTGGACGGCGCCCGGGCCCGACTGGACGCCGCACTGGCCGCCGAGGAGGGCGGGGAACCGGGCGGGGAGTGACGCGCGTCACACTCGCTTGGGGAATCGTTGAATCTTCACCTATGTTGGACGGAGTGATCGGCCGCGCCGGTCCACCCGATGACCACTCCTCCCGCATGAGGTGCACAAGCATGACCACCGACGCCCTGGTTCTCGACGCCGCCGCTCAGGACCTGCTGTTCCGCGAGGCCCACACCGCGAACACCTTCACCGACGAGCCGGTCTCCGAGGAGCAGGTCCAGGCGATCTACAACCTGATCAAGTTCGGCCCGACCGCCTTCAACCAGTCGCCGCTGCGCATCGTCCTGGTCCGCTCGGCCGAGGGCCGCGCGCGCCTCGTCCAGCACATGTCGGACGGCAACAAGGCCAAGACCGAGGCCGCCCCGCTGGTCGCCATCCTCGCCGCGGACAACGAGTTCCACGAGGAGCTGCCGACCCTGTTCCCGCACTTCCCGCAGGCCAAGGACGTCTTCTTCTCGGAGCGCGCCGTCCGTGAGCGCGCCGCCTCGCTGAACGCCTCGCTGCAGTCGGCCTACTTCATCATCGGCATCCGCGCCGCCGGCCTGGCCGCCGGCCCGATGACCGGCTTCGACGCCGAGGGCATCAACAAGGAGTTCTTCGGCGACGGCGAGCACTCGGTGCTGACCGTGGTCAACATCGGCAAGCCGGCCGAGGACGCCTTCTACCCGCGCTCCCCGCGCCTGGCCTACGACGAGGTCGTCACCACCGTCTGACGCACCCCGCGCACACGCGAAAGGGCCCGCACCGGTTCGTCCGGGTGCGGGCCCTTCGGCGTGCCGGGGGGCCGGGGCCTACTTGAGCGCCTGCGCCAGCTCGGCCAGCTCCTCGTAGGAGGCGGTACCGGTGAGCACCGTCGTCCCGGCGCCGTCGTGCACGGCCAGCGCGCGGGCCTTCTCGCCCTGCACCCGGTCCCAGGTGCGGCCGGCCACCTGCGAGGTGCCGTCCGGCTCGCCGCCCGCGACCTTGTCGGCCAGCAGCGCGTCGCGCGGGACGTCGCTCTGCTCGACCGCCGCGTACTGGCCGGAGGGCGTCACGAAGCCCAGGTGCCAGGCATTGCCCTTGCCGTTGCTGATCGCGGCCGGCTGGTAGCTGACGGAGGTGGCGCGCCACTTGTCGGGCAGCCCCTCCGGGGACAGCAGCTGGTACGGCGCGGCCCGCTTCGCCGAGGCCGCCTCCACCCGGTACTGGACCGGGTGGACCGGGTCCTTGCCCGCGTCGTGCGGCAGGAACAGGTACCCGACCCCGACGACGAAACCGACCGCCAGCATCGACAGGACCATGTCCCGTACGCTCTGCCGACCCCTCATGCCCTTGCTCTCTCCAGCCACCCCCACATGGTGACCCATCCACACACCGGCGCCGTCACCAGGGGGTCCACGTCCGGGTGAAGGGGGACGAAACGGCCGATTCCGCGCCGTGATGGCGACCCGCGCCACAGACAGTCATCTCGTGGGCAGATACGATCGCAGGACCCTCACCACGGCGTTCGACCAGGCAGTAGTCGGGCGCTCACTGGCCGTCGCGTACAGAGAGGTAACGACGATGACCACGCAGTACCCGCACCACCTTCCCAGCGCCCTGGAGGTCGCGCCGGAGGCTCCGGACCGCAACCTCGCACTCGAACTCGTCCGCGTCACCGAGGCGGCCGCGATGGCCGCCGGCCGGTGGGTCGGCCGCGGCGACAAGAACGGCGCGGACGGCGCCGCCGTGAAGGCGATGCGCACGCTCGTCTCGACCGTCTCGATGAACGGCGTGGTCGTCATCGGCGAGGGCGAGAAGGACGAGGCGCCCATGCTCTACAACGGCGAGCGGGTCGGCGACGGCACCGGCGCCGAGTGCGATGTCGCGGTGGACCCGGTGGACGGCACCACGCTGACCGCCAAGGGCATGAACAACGCGGTGGCCGTCCTGGCCGTCGCCGACCGCGGCACCATGTTCGACCCCAGCGCCGTGTTCTACATGGACAAGCTGGTCGCCGGCCCGGAGGCCGCCGAGTTCGTCGACATCACCGCCCCGGCGGCCGTCAACATCCGCCGGGTCGCCAAGGCCAAGGGCAGCGCCGTCGAGGACGTCACCGTCGTCGTCCTGGACCGCCCGCGCCACGACGGCCTGGTCCGGGAGATCCGCGAGGCGGGCGCCCGGATCAAGTTCATCTCGGACGGCGACGTGGCGGGCGCCATCATGGCCGCCCGCGAGGGCACCGGCGTCGACCTGCTGATGGGCGTCGGCGGCACCCCCGAGGGCATCATCGCCGCCTGCGCGATGAAGTGCATGGGCGGCGTGATCCAGGGCCGGCTGTGGCCCAAGGACGACGCCGAGCGGCAGAAGGCCATCGACGCCGGCCACGACCTCGACCGGGTGCTCACCACCGACGACCTGGTCAGCGGCGAGAACGTGTTCTTCGTCGCCACCGGCATCACCGACGGCGAGCTGCTGCGCGGCGTGCACTACCGCTCCGAGACGGCCACCACCAGCTCGCTGGTGATGCGCTCCAAGAGCGGCACGATCCGCGAGATCCACTCCACCCACAAGCTGTCGAAGCTGCGGGCCTACAGCGCGATCGACTTCGACCGCGCCAACTGAGGCCCGCGGGCCCGACAAGGCCCGGGTGGAGCACAGGTCACGGCCCCGGCGGGATTCCCATCCGCCGGGGCCGCGGCACGTCCGCCGCCGGGGCCGGGTCTCGGGCCCGGCCTCACCCGGCTATCCGGCTGCGCGCGGCCGCCGACACCCGGGCCGCCTCCCGCAGCTCCGCGTCCCGGCGCCGGCGCCGGGCGAGCACCACCCGGCGCTCGGCGGCCGTCAGCCCGCCCCACACGCCGTACGGCTCCGGCTGGACCAGCGCGTGCTCGCGGCACTCCAGCAGCACCGGGCAGCGGGCACAGACCCGCTTGGCCTGCTCCTCCCGCGCCAGCCGGGCCGCCGTGGGCTCCTTCGACGGCGCGAAGAACAGCCCCGCCTCGTCCCGGCGGCACGCCGCACCGGTGTGCCAGGGGTTGTCCTCGCCCGCCCCGGCACCGGTGGGCGCGCCCGCCGCACCGCCCGGGGACGGCGACTGCGGCCGGACCTCCCGGGGGCGCTCCAGCAGCCGCGCGGCGGTGACTGGCGAGGTGGTGCGGGACTCGATCGGATGCAGCACGGCCGTACTCCTGACGAGGCTCTCGGACACGGGGGCACGCTCCCCTGCCCGGCTGCGAGCCCCCGCTGTCCAACCCTCGGGTCGGCCGCCGGGCCGCCTCCGGTGCGCAGCCGTACGAGAAGCGATGTGCGGAAGGAACTACCCCGCCCGGCCCCGATTCATGCACCCTGCACGCAATCGGCTACGGAGTGCACCCGCAACAACGCCGAATGCCCGACCGGGAGTTGACCCCGGCCGGGCACTGTTTCCAGCCAACGTGAGCTATTCCTGGCCGAGTTGCTTGCGCACCCACTCGGTGATCTTCTTGCCGCGGCGCGGCTTGGCCTCGCAACCGCCGAACACCGCAACGCCCTTGACCCGGACCACCGGCGCGTACGGGTCCGCCGCCGTCTGCTCCTTGACGTCGAACCCGCCGAAGATGCCGACCCCGCCGCCGTGCAGGCTGACGTTCTCCGGCACCCGGATGTCGACCCCGCCGAACAGCGCCGTCACCTCGATCTCCACTTCGGGGGACTCGAACACCGCGTCGGTGAGGTCGATCTCCACCCCACCGAACGCCGCGACCGCCCGCAGGTGCGAACCCACCCGCCAACGGCCCTTGCGGGAGGCACCGCCGAAGATCGCCACCATCGACGGCGCCTCGTGGCGCGCGGGCGGCAGCCGGGGCCCCGAGCGGGGCGCCGCCGGGGCGGCCTGCGGGGGCTTCTCGAAGGAGAGCGGCCGGTGGGCGGGCAGGTCCCGGGTGAGCGGCACCAACTCGCCGAAGGTCTTGGCGCGGTACGCGGCCTCGATCCGCTCCGCGTGCTCCTCCGCGTCCAGCCGGCCCTCGGCGTAGGCGTCCCGCAGCAGTTCGGCGACCCGCTCGCGGTCGGCGTCCGAGACCCGCAGGTCCGCCTCCGCCACCGGGGCGGGCGGGACAGGCGGGTGCACCGGCGGCCGCGCCGGCTGGGCCTTCGGCTCCGGCTGCGGCGCGGCTTTGGTCAGCGGCACGGGAGCCGGCACCGGCGGCTGCCCCGGATCGTCCTGCGGCGGCGAGTTGTCCACGGGCCAAGCCTAGTCGCTCGCACTCCCGCCCAAGTGAGCCCGGTCACGCGGGCAGCCCCCTCCGCACCGCCGCTCCGGGCGGGTCCTACCCTGGATGGTGCTTCGCCGACGCAGCCGGATCACTGGAAACCTAAGGACCGCCCCCATGGCTCCCACGCCAGACTTCGAGTACAGCGACCTGCTCCCCCTGGGCGCTGACCCGACCCCGTACCGCAAGCTCACCTCCGAAGGCGTCTCCACCTTCGAGGCCGGCGGCCGCACCTTCCTCCAGGTCGAGCCCGAGGCGCTGCGCCTGCTCACCGCCGAGGCGATGCACGACATCTCGCACTACCTGCGCCCCGCCCACCTCGCCCAGCTGCGCCGCATCCTGGACGACCCGGAGGCCAGCCCCAACGACCGCTTCGTCGCGCTCGACCTGCTGAAGAACGTCAACATCTCGGCCGGCGGCATCCTCCCGATGTGCCAGGACACTGGCACCGCGATCGTCATGGGCAAGCGCGGCCAGAACGTGCTCACCCAGGGCGGCGACGAGTCCGCGATCGCCCGCGGCGTGTACGACGCGTACACCAAGCTCAACCTGCGCTACTCCCAGATGGCCCCGGTGACCATGTGGGACGAGAAGAACACCGGCAACAACCTGCCGGCGCAGATCGAGCTGTACGCCACCGACGGCGACGCCTACAAGTTCCTGTTCATGGCCAAGGGCGGCGGCTCCGCCAACAAGTCGTACCTGTACCAGGAGACCAAGGCCATCCTGAACGAGGCGAGCATGCTCTCGTTCCTGGAGCAGAAGATCCGCTCCCTCGGCACGGCCGCCTGCCCGCCGTACCACCTGGCCATCGTGATCGGCGGCACCAGCGCCGAGTACGCGCTCAAGACCGCCAAGTACGCCTCCGCGCACTACCTGGACAACCTGCCGACCTCGGGCAACGCCAAGACCGGCCACGGCTTCCGCGACCTGGAGCTGGAGGCCAAGGTCACCGAGCTGACCCAGAAGATCGGCATCGGCGCCCAGTTCGGCGGCAAGTACTTCTGCCACGACGTCCGCGTCGTCCGGCTGCCGCGCCACGGCGCCTCGCTGCCGGTCGCCATGGCCGTCTCCTGCTCCGCCGACCGCCAGGCGCTCGGCAAGATCACCGCCGAGGGCGTGTTCCTGGAGCAGCTGGAGACCGACCCGGCGAAGTACCTGCCGGACACCACCGACGAGCACCTCGACGACGACGTGGTGCGGGTCGACCTCAACCAGCCGATGTCCGCGATCCGCGCCGAGCTGTCCAAGTACCCGGTCAAGACCCGGCTCTCGCTCACCGGCACCCTGGTCGTCGCCCGCGACATCGCCCACGCCAAGATCAAGGAGCGCCTGGACGCCGGCGAGGGCATGCCCAAGTACCTCCAGGACCACCCGGTCTACTACGCCGGCCCGGCCAAGACCCCCGAGGGCTACGCCTCCGGCTCCTTCGGCCCCACCACGGCCGGCCGGATGGACTCCTACGTCGACCAGTTCCAGGCCGCCGGCGGCTCCATGGTCATGCTCGCCAAGGGCAACCGCAGCAAGCAGGTCACCGACGCCTGCGCCGCCCACGGCGGCTTCTACCTCGGCTCCATCGGCGGCCCGGCCGCCCGGCTCGCCCAGGACTGCATCAAGAAGGTCGAGGTGCTGGAGTACGCCGAGCTCGGCATGGAGGCCGTCTGGCGCATCGAGGTCGAGGACTTCCCGGCTTTCATCGTCGTCGACGACAAGGGCAACGACTTCTTCCGCGAGACCACCGAGGGCCCGCTGATCACCAACCTGCGCGTCCGCTCCAAGGAGTAGCCCGCGCCGGGGAACACTCCCGCGCGCCCCTTCACCGCCCCGACCGCCCTCGCGATCGGGGCGGTTCTGCGTCTCCCGGGTTTCGCGCATGGGTAATGTAGATGATGTAGGTGGATTGCCCACATCGCCCATGGAGGTGCCTGATGAGCATGACCAACGTCGATGTCGATGACGCCGTTCTGGCGGAGGCCATGAGGCTGATGGGGACGACGACGAAGAAGGACACCATCAACAACGCCCTTACCGACTACGTCAGCCGCCTGAAGAGGCTGGAAGCCCTGGAGAAGCTGTCCCGCCGAGCCGCCGCCGGTGAGTTCGAGCCGACGATGCGGGTGTACGAGGCTCGCAAGCGGGCGCAGCGCGAGGCCGCCGAATGATCGACGGCTTCCTGATCGACACCTCGGCCTACGTGCGGCTGGTGTCGGACCGAGAGCTTCGTTCGCAGTGGCGGGGGTACATCGAGTCCGGCCTGATCAGGATCAGCAAGTCGACCCGGACCGAGATCCTCTTCTCTGCCAGGAACTCGGCCCACCGGGACGACCTGGAGGACGAGCTGGCGGCGCTGTTCGGCCCGGCAGTCAGCGCCCCGAAGTCGATCTGGGACTGGATCGACACCGCTCAGTACAAACTCACCCAGAAGGGCCAGCACCGTGCGGCCGGTCTGGCCGACCTGCTGCTGGCCGGCACCGCCGTCCAGTACGACATGACCGTGCTGCACCTCGACGACGACTTCGCCGCCGTGGCCCGAGTGATCAGCGAGTTCCGGGAGCGAGACATCCGCCGGTCGGCCGCCGACTGACCTCCCGCCCCCGGCCCTCACGCGTCGAAGTCGTACTCCAGGACGTAGGAGGCGGCGTCGAGGATCATCTCGTTGAGCTCGACGACCTGGCCCTCGTCGGCGAAGGCGGTGCGGCAGATCAGGATCACCGGGGTGCCGGCCGTCAGGTCGAGGCGGGCGGACTCCTCCGCGCTGGGCATCCGGGAGCGGACCTCCTCGCGGAAGTGGACGGGCTTCGCGCCGATCTCCGCCAGCCGGGCGTAGGTGCCGCCCGGGCCGGTGTCCTCGCGGGTGATCGCCGTCCCGGCGACCAGCACGGCCGGCAGGTACGAGGTGGACAGCAGCACCGGCTTGCCGTCCAGCACGAAGCGGCGGTGCCGCACGCACATCGGCGCGCCCGGGTCCGCCCCGAGTACGCGTGCCACGTGCTCGGGCGCGCCCTGTTCGGTGACGGACACCTGGTCGACCACCAGGGTGCGGTTGTCGATGTCGGCCGACCATATCGACCGCCCCGACCCCCACTGCCCCTGCGCCAGCCGCTGGATGCCGCGCCGGCGCAGCGGCCGGAAGTCCCGGACGAACACCCCGGCGCCCCTGCGGGCTTCCGCGATGCCCTCGCTCTGCAGCACGCCGAGCGCCTGCCGGGCGGTCATCCGGGCGACGCCGTACTCGTCCATGAGGTCGTTCTCGCCGGGGAGACGGTCCCCCGCGCGGTAGCGGCCGGCGTCGATCGCCGCCTTCAGCAAGTCGGCGATCCGCTGGTACTTGGGCCGCTTCTCGCCGCTGCTGCCGGTCATCGCCGCTCCCTCTCCCACGGGTGAATCCTAGGCCCGCCCGCGGCCGCTAGTAAGGAGATACGACCGTTGACATCTCTAGAGATATTAGCTTCTCTAGAGATGCTGGGTAGTCGCCGAGCAGTACACGCACACGCACGGACAGCGACCAGGACGCGCCCCCACCGGCCGCGCGCCCGCACCAGAGCAAGGAGCAGTGCGATGGGCACCCGTCAGCGCAACGCCCCGGCCTACCGGCCGCAGGTGGGTGAACTCGTCCTCGACCGGCGATCCGGTCGCACCGGCATCTACATGGACACCATCGGCGGCGAGCACTACCTCCGCCCCGAGGGCGGCGGCCGCGAATGGGCCGTCCGACCGGACCACGTCTCCCCGGCCGCCGGGAGCGGCGATTCGACGGAATGAGATCAATCCGGCAATCGTGGCAAAAACAACGCAAACTACAACATTCCGGGCCGGGCAATCGCCCGATGAATCGGGAATTCCGGAACGACCCCACCCCGCACCGCCGGGCACGTTACGGATAATCGCCGTCACCATGTGTGCACCGCGGGCGGGATTCGGCCACCCGGCGGGCACGCCCCGGGCACGCTTTCTCCGAATTGGCGCGGTCATTACGAAAGCGCCCCCGCGCCCGGACGGGGACGCAGGGGCACTCGGGCCGATCTGCTTACGGGCAGCCGGAGACGACGTTCTCGGGCTCGAAGGTCTTGCCCGGCTCGCCGGTGGCCGGCTTGGCCGGCTCGACGACGTGCTCGGCCTCGTCGCCGAAGACCTCGTTCTCGAAGGAGCCCTTCTTGTCGGCGCTCGGCTCGGTGTACTCGGTCGGGTTCGAGGTCGCGGCCACCGCGCCCTCGACAGCCTGGCCGGCCTCCACAGCGGCGGCCGGGGCCGGAGTCTGCGCCGCACTCTCGGGCGTCGACGGCACCGGGGTCTCGCTCTGGTTGTTGGCCATTGGGCGGCCGCCTTTCAGTCATCAATTGTGTTCAGCCCGACCTGCTTGGCGCGGGCGCGGGGACAGTATCGTAGGGTTGATTAAATGTCCGATAAACAGCGTGCGGCTTGCGGGGCCGTCCGGCAGAGTCGGGCGTCCGCCTAAGCTGAAGCACCACGGCGGACCGCCGAGCGCCCTTTCACAAGATCGACACCACAGGCCATCGGGGGACCTCATGGAGTTTCGGGAGACGCCGCAGGCACCTGCGCTGCGCTTCCAAGTCCTCGGTCCGGTCCAGGCATGGCTCGACGGGAAGCCCCTCTCCCTCGGATCCCCCCAGCAGCAAGCCGTCCTGACCACCCTCCTGTTGCAGTCCGGCCGTCCGGTCACCACCCAGGACCTCGTCGACGCCCTGTGGGGCGACCGGCCACCGACCCAGGCCGTGGCCGCGCTGCGCACCTACGTCTCCCGGCTGCGCTCCGTCATCGAACCCCGGCGGGAGATCCGCCGCCCCTCCGAGGTGCTGGTCTCCATCGCGGACGGCTACGCGCTGCGCATCCCGAACGACGCGCTGGACCTGGCGGTCTTCGAGAAGCTGTCCGCCGACGCCGCGGCCGCCCGGACCTCGGGGGACCCGCACGAGGCGCACCGGCTCCTCGCCCAGGCCCTGCAGCTGTTCAGCGGCCGTCCGCTCACCGGCGTCCCCGGCCCGTACGCCGACGCCCAACGGCTGCGGCTGGCCGAGCGCCAGGTGGCCGCCGCCGAGGAGTCCTGCGCCGCCGCCCTCGACATCGGCCTGCACGCCGAGATCGTCGGCGACCTCAACATCCTGACGGCCGAGCACCCGCTGCGTGAACGGCTCCGCGAACTGCTCATGCTGGCGCTGTACCGGTGCGGCCGCCAGGCCGAGGCCCTGGGCGTCTACACCGACACCCGCAAGCTGCTCATCGAGGAACTCGGAGTCGAGCCGGGCGCCAGCCTGTCCGCCATGCACGCCCGCATCCTCGCGGCAGACCCGGCCCTGACCCTCCCGGAGGTCACCACCTCCGCGGCAGCCCGCCGGAACGGCCCGGCCGCTCCCCCGGCACCCGCCCAACTCCCCGCCGACGTCTCGGACTTCAGCGGCCGCGCGGAGCTGGTGGACGACCTCTCGGCAGTCCTGCAGAACGCCACCGGCCAGGCCGTCGTGGTGACCTCGCTGGCCGGGATCGGGGGCGTCGGCAAGACCACCCTCGCCGTCCACGTCGCCCACCGCGTCCGGTCGGAGTTCCCGGACGGCCAGCTGTACGTCGACCTGCGCGGGGCCGGCGCCTCACCGGCCGACCCGGTGGTCGTCCTGGGCGACTTCCTGCACTCGCTCGGCGTCACCGAGAGTCCCGACTCGCTGGAACAGCGCGCGGCCCTCTACCGCTCACAGCTCGCCGGCCGCAAGATGCTGATCCTGCTGGACAACGCCCGGGACGCCGAACAGATCAAACCGCTGATCCCGGGCGTCTCCGGCTGCGCCGTGCTCGCCACCAGCCGGTCCCGGCTGGCCGGCATCCCGGGCGCACAGCTCTTCGACGTGGAGGAGCTGACCCCGGACGAGGCACTGGCGCTGTTCTCGGCCATCGTCGGCGAACAGCGCGCCGCCGCCGAGCCGGAGGCCGCCATGGCCGTGGTCACGGCGTGCGGCTTCCTGCCGCTGGCCGTCCGCATCGCCGCCGCCCGACTGGCCAGCCGCCCGCGCTGGAGCGTCTCCGACCTCGCCCGCCGGTTAGCCGACCAGCGGCGCCGCCTGGACGAACTCCAGCTCGGCAACCTCGCCGTGGAGACCACCATCGGGCTCGGCTACGGACAGCTCTCCGCGGCCGAGGCCCGCGCCTTCCGGTTTCTCTCGTTGATCGACTCCGCCGATATCCCGCTGGAGGCGGCGGCCGCGCTGCTCGACCTGGACGTGGACGCCGCCGAGGACCTCGCCGAGGCCCTGGTCGAGGCGAACATGCTGGAATGCTTCACCCCGGGCCGCTACCGCTACCACGACCTGCTCCGCCTGTACGCCCAGCGGCAGAACGAGCGGATCGGCGACGCCGAGGAGCGGGAGCGGGCCGTCCAGCGGCTGTTCGACCTGCTGATCCCGACCGTGCGCAACGCGGCCCAGGCCATCGAACCGGACGACACCCTGCCGGAGTTGCTGACCACGCCCGCCCTGCCGGGGATCGGCCTGCCGACCAGCCAGGCCGCTCAGGACTGGCTCCGGACCGAGGGCGCCCTGCTCCTCAGCGCCGTCGAGGCCGCCGCGGGCGGTTCCGACGCCCTGCAGCGCTCGGCGGTCGACCTGCTGAACCTGATGTTCAGCATCGACCCGGACCCGACCCGCGGCCCCCGGGGGTGCCAGGTCCTGGAGGCCATCAGCCAGGACGCGGAACGCCGCGGCGACTCGGCCGTGCTCGCCCGCGCGTACTTCGCGCTCGGCACCCTCCAGTCCGTCACCAGCGACTTCCAGGGCGCCGAGCACTCGCTACGCCGCAGCCTCGACCACCAGGCACCGGACGAACCGTCCGTCCTGCTGCTGGCCACGGCCAACACCCTGGGCTGGATCCTGGGCATCGGCAACCGTCCGGCCGAGGCCCTGGGGTTCCTCGAACAGGCCCGGGCCACCAGCCGGGCCGTCCGCACGCCGACCGCCGAGGCCCGGATCGTCGGCAACATGGCCCGGTTCCAGCACCGGCTGGGCATGACCGAGACGGCGATCCAGTCCGCCGGCGACGGCGTCTCCGCGGCGCGCGAGTCCAGGAACGGTCCGCTGCTCGCGCAGACGCTGTACCAGCTCGGCGTGGTGCTCGCCGGTGGCGAGGCCGTCCCGCACCTGCGGGAGGCGCACCGGCTCTACGCGTCCCAGCGGAACCGGCTGTGGGAGGGCTACACCCTCGCCCGTCTGGCCTCCGCCCTGCTCGCTGCCGGGCAGCAGGGTGAGGCGGCCGAGACGGCCGGCGCCTCGCTCGCGATCGCGCAGGAGATGGACTCCGCCTACTGCCAGGGCCTGGCGAACGCCGCGCTCGGTGAGGCACTGCTCGCCCTCGCCCAGCCGGCGCGTGGGCTCGCGTGTCTCACCGAGGCGCACGCGATCTTCATCCGGCTCGGTGTGCCCGAGGCCTCCCCTGTGGCGGACCTCATCTCCCAACAGCACACCGAGCCTCCTCTTCCCCTCCCCTAGCGCCTTGAGGCCTCCGCCCCCCAGCGGAACACCTCCCCCGATCCGCGCGTCGGCGCTCCCGCAGCCCCCCGGCTGCGGGAGCGCCCTCAACGCTTCCCCGGCGCTGGATCCACTGTGCACCGGAGCGATTGACGTTCGATAAACGCGGTGTCGTCCGTCCACGGCCCCGGTGTTTCCGCAGGTCGGGTGCGCCACCCCGGCGCGCCGTCCGGCGTGCGGGGCCGGGCACGCCCCCTCGGCCCGCACCGGTGTGCTTCCGCAAGCCCGCCCACATCGGCCCAAGCATGACGAGTTGGCCGGAAAGGGACCCCACGGCGCGGTGATCACGCATATTCTCGGATGCCAGTACACACACGAGTGTCTGCCGGCAGCGTGTCGAAGTACGGTCCGTCCGTGCGGCGCGGGGAGCCCTGGTCACCCCGGCTGTCGCGGCGGGACAGTGCGGGCGGAGGCCACGGGTGGAAGGGTGCCTCTCATCGTGACGACCGGACGGATATCCGATGCGTTCCCCCTCGGTGAGGACGCGTGGGACGACGAGCCCGACGGCTGCCCCGACGACGGCCCGGAGGTGCGGCGACGCCGGGCGGCCCGGGCGCTGCAGGCCGTGGCGTTCGACACCATCGGCGCCGGGTACGGCGACGCGTTCCCCGCCAAGGACGGGCAGTTGGCCTGCGGGCTGCGGCTGCTGGCGGAGCTGGAGCCGGGCGCCCGGGTGCTGGACGTCGGCTGCGGCACCGGGGAGCCGACGGTCCGGCAGCTGGCGGCCGGCGGGCTGCGGGTGACCGGCGTGGACCTGTCGGACGTGATGCTGTCGCTGGCCCGCGGGGCCCGGTACACGGGCGAGCACCCGCCGTCCTTCCATCGGATCGACCTCTACGATCTGGCCACCGCGCGCGCGGCCCGGGTGTGGGGCTCCCCGGAGCTGGGGCCGGCGGGGGCCGGCCGGTTCGCCGCGGTGACGGCGTTCTTCTCGCTGATCCTGCTGCCGCAGGACGAGATCCCGACCGTGCTGGGCCGGCTGCGCGGGCTGTTGCGGCCGGGCGGGCTGCTGGTCCTGGGTATGGTCGAGGCGGACTTGGATCACGTTCCGCTTCCGTTCCTTGGCAGAGAGCTGCGGATCAGCGGCTATCTGAGGGAGGATCTGGAGCGGGTTCTGGTCACGGCGGGGTTCGCGGTCGAGGAGTGCTCGGGGCACCCGTACGCACCGGCCAGTACCTCGCTGCCGCCGGAGGAACAGCTGTTCCTGTGCTGTCGACGCGTCGGCTGACCGACCCCAGCGGGAACCCGAACCAACGAACCGGACCGAACAGCCCACCGACCACACCGATTCCAGGACAGGCAGCCGTGCGCGACCAGCTCAAGACCGAGGCGGAGCAGCCGTCCGCCGTCCCGGGCCCGCGCCGTCGGCTCCCGGTGGCACCCCCCGCCGCACCTCCCGCCCCCGCCGCCGTCTCCACCGCCGAGCAGCCCGCGCCGGACCGCGCCGAGGTGGCGGACCGCCTCGCCTACCTCGATTCCGCCACCCGCCGGATCAACAGCGCCCTCGACCTGGCCGCCACCCTGCGCAACATCGGCCGGGTGCTCGTCCCGACGCTCGCCGACGCCGCCGTGATCCACCTGCGCGACCCGCTGCCGAACGTCGAGCGCGAGCCCGGCTTCCCCGACGAGCTGCGCATCCACCACAGCACCGGCACCCGGATCGGCCGCCAGGGCCGCCGCGGCGGCATGGACGACCGGAACCGCTCCCGGTACGGCTCGCGCTCGACCGCCGATCCCGGCCCGGCCGTCCCGGTGACCCGCGGCGGCGCGATCGCACACACCCTGCTGAGCCGCCGCCCGGCCGAGCCGGCCGTCCTCGGCACGCCGGCCGCCGAGCGCACCGCGACGCTGCTGCGCGAGCTGTACGGCACCCGCGGCCCGTCCCGGCTGGCCGCCGGCACCTCGGTGCTCGCGCTGCCGCTGCGCGGCCGCAAGGCGGTGCTCGGGCTGCTGGTGCTGATCCGTCGGCCCCCTGAACGCACCGGCCGGCCGCCCTTCGACGCGGCGGACACCGCGACGGCCGCCCACCTGGCGACCCAGGCGGGTCTGGCGGTGGACACCGCCCTGCGGTACGCCCGCGAGTGGGAGATCGCCAACGAACTCCAGCGCAGCATGCTGCCGTTGCGCCTGCCGCAGCCGCACGGCGTCCGGCTCGCGCAGCGCTACCTGCCGGGCGAGCGCGGCGCGCAGGTCGGCGGGGACTGGTACGACGCCGTGCCACTGCCCGGCAACCGGGTCGCCCTGATCGTCGGCGACGTGATGGGCCACTCGCTCACCTCGGCCGCCATCATGGGCCAACTGCGCACCAGCGCCCAGACCTTGGCCGCCCTCGACCTGCCGCCGCACGAGGTGCTGTACCACCTGGACGAGCAGGCGCAACGGCTGGGCCGCGAGCAGCACCTGGCGACCTGCGTGTACGCGGTGTACGACCCGATCGCGAACCGGGTGGTGTTGGCCAACGCCGGGCACGTCCCGCCGGTGCTGGTCCGCCCGGGCGGGAAGGCCGAGTTGGTGGAGCTGGACTCCGGGGCGCCGATCGGGGTCGGCGGGGTGGACTTCAACTCGGTGGAGCTGCCCGCGCCGCCGGGGTCGGCGCTGCTGCTGTTCACCGACGGTCTGGTGGAGACCCGCAACCGGCCGATCAGCGACGGCCTGGAGCTGCTCCGGGCCCGGATCGAGGGTGCCCGCTGGCAGTCGCCCGAGCAGCTGTGCCAGGAGGCGCTGCGCATCCTGCCGCCGGGCGACCGCGGCGACGACATCGCGCTGCTGGGCGCCTGCTTCGACGGCATCCCGGCGGGGGACGTCGCGCACTGGTACCTGCAGCCGCGCAACGAGACGCCGGGCCGGGCCCGCCGGCTGGCCGCGCACACCCTGCGCCGCTGGGGGCTGGAGCAGCTGAGCGAGGCGACCGAGCTGATGGTGAGCGAGCTGGTGACGAACGCCGTCCAGCACGCGACCCGGCCGATCACGCTGAGCCTGGTGCGCACGACGCGGCTGCGCTGCGAGGTGGGCGACGACAGCCCGCTGCTGCCGCGCCCTCGCCGTATCGGGCCGGAGGACGAACGCGGGCGCGGGCTGCAGATAGTGGCGCGGTGCGCGGAGCGCTGGGGGGCGACCCGGCTGGGCACCGGCAAGGTGGTCTGGTTCGAGCAGCGGCTGCCGAAGAACTGACCTGACCCGCCGGCGCCCAGCGCCCGGAGCCGGGGCCCGGGCCGGGCCTCACGCCCGGGCGGGCTCCTTCGCCGGCGCCTGCGCGGCCCGCTGCTCGCGCGCCAGCCGGGCCATCAGCTCCTCGCCCTCCATGTCGACCTTCGGCACGACCTTCCCCAGTGCCTTCGGGAACCACCAGGCCGCCTTGCCGAACAGCGCCATCGCGGCCGGCACCAGCGCCATCCGCACCACGAAGGCGTCCACCAGCACGCCGACCGCGAGCGCGAAGCCGATCGGCTGGACGATCGGGTCGTCGCCGAGGACGAAGGCGCCGAACACCGACACCATGATCAGCGCGGCCGCCGTCACCACCCGGGCGCCGCCCTTGACGCCGCCGACGACCGCCTCGCGCGGGGCCTTGCCGTGGACGTGCTGCTCCTTCATCCCGGAGACCAGGAACAGCTCGTAGTCCATGGCCAGCCCGAACAGCACGCCGATCAGCAGGATCGGCACGAAGCTGACCACCGGCCCGACCTTCGGCACGTCGATGAAGCCGTCCAGCCAGCCCCACTGGTAGACGGCGACGACGGCGCCGAGCGAGGCCGCGATGCTGAGCAGGAAGCCGAGCACGGCCTTGAGCGGCACCAGGATCGAGCGGAAGGCCAGCGCGAGCAGCACCAGCGCGATGCCGACGATCACCGCGACGAACGGCGGCAGGGCCTGGCCGAGCTTGGTGGAGACGTCGATGTTGGCGGCCGTGGTGCCGGTGACGGCGATGCTCGCGCCGGTCGCGGACCTGAGCTCAACGCGCTGGTCGCGGATCTCGTTGACCAGCGCCTTGGTGTCCGCGTGGTCGGGGCCGGTCTGCGGGATGACGGGCACCAGGGCCGTCCCGCTCGCCCGGTCCACGGTCGGCGGCAGCAGCGTCTTGACGCCCTTCAGGGTCTGCAGTCTGCCCGCGACGCCCTGGACGGCCTGCTCGGGGTGCGGCGCGTCGTGGGCGTCGACGACGACCACCAGCGGCGCGTTGAAGCCCGGGCCGAAGCTGTCGCTGACCAGGTCGTAGGCCTTGCGGGCGTCCGTCCCGACGGCCTGTGAACCGCCGCCCGGCAGGCCGAGGTCCAGGCTCGCGGCGGGGGCGGCGAGGACGCCCAGCCCGGTCAGGCCGACCAGCAGCACGGGCAGCGGGCGGCGGACCACGAAGCGGGCCCAGCGCTCGCCCATGGTGGTCCCGCCGTTGGCGGCGAGCGCGCGCTTCCAGACCGGGAGCCGGTCGATGCCGCGGCCGACGAAGCCGAGCACCGCGGGCAGCAGGGTGATGGCGACCAGCACGGCCACCACGACCGCGCCGGAGGCGGCCAGGCCCATCACGGTGAGGAAGGGGACGCCGGCGACGGCGAGCCCGGCGAGCGCGACGACCACGGTCAGGCCGGCGAAGACGACGGCGCTGCCGGCGGTCGCGGTGGCGCGGGCGGCGGCCTCCTCGGGGTCCAGGCCCTCGCCGAGGTGGCGGCGGTAGCGGAACAGGATGAACAGCGCGTAGTCGATGCCGACCGCCAGGCCGACCATCAGCGCCAGCACCGGCGCGGTGGTGATGATCTCGAACGAGCCGGTGAGCGCGAGCAGCCCGGCCATGGCCACGCCGACGCCGACCAGCGCGGTCAGCAGCGGCAGCCCGGCCGCGACCAGCGTGCCCAGGGTGATGACCAGCACCACCCCGGCGACCGCCACGCCGATCGACTCGCTGCCGCCCTCGACCTGCGCCATCCGGTTGTACGCGTCGCCGCCGAAGGCGATGTCCAGCCCGGCCGCGCGGGCCGGTTCGGCGGCGGCCCGGACGGCCTCGCGCTGCTGGTCGGTGACCTCGGCGAGCTTGTGGTCGAAGGAGACCAGGGCGATCGCGACCCGCCCGTCCGGGGAGACCGCGCCGGTGGCGTACGGGTCCGGTACGGCGGCGACGCCCGGGACGTGGGCGATCCGCTCGACGGACGCGCCGACCGCCTTGGCCGCGTCCGGTGCGGCGATGCCGCCGCCGGCGGGGGCGGCGAAGACGACCTGCGCGGAGCCGTGGCCCTGGGCGGGGAAGGTGTCCTTGATCCGGTCCAGGGTGCTCTGCGCCTCGGTGCCGGGGACCTTGAACTCGTCGCTGGTCTTTCCGGCGAAGGCTCCCGCGGCGCCGCCGATGGCGATCAGCACGGCGATCCAGACGGCCAGCACTGCGCGCCGTCTCCGGAAGCAGTAGCGGCCCAGTCGGTACAGGTACGTGGCCATGGCGATCCTCGGTTCGGTCAGGACGGGTTTCGCGGGAGGGTCTCGCCCCCACCGTACGCGCAACATTGTCAGGTGACAAAGTTGACCGACAGAATCGAGCGACAGGATCAACAGACTCGGTTGCCCGACCATGGCGCTACCCTGGCTGGATGGCTCATGTCCCCGCTTCCGAACGCCGCCCGCAACTGGTCCGGGCCGCCCTCGAACTGATGGCCAGGGAAGGCGTCGCCGCCGGCAGCACCCGGGCGATCGCGGCCGAGCTGGGCGTGGCACAGGCGACGGTGCACTACACCTTCGGCACCAAGAAGGACCTCTACCGGGCCGTGGTCGAGCAGCTGACCGCCGAGTTCATCGGCAACGTCGCCGACGCCGACCCGGGCGACGGCCCGTTCGGCGAGCAGATCCGGGCGCTGGTGCACGCCGTCTGGGAGAGCTCGACCGGTGAGGACGGGCGCTGCGTGCTGCTCAGCGAGTTCGCGGCGCTCGCCATGCGCGACCCGGAGCTGCAGGAGATCATGCGGGCGATGCAGCACCAGCTCGAAGGCACCGCGACCGTGATGGTCACCGCCCTCGCCGACGCCCACGGCATCCGGCTCGCCACGCCGGCCCGGGAGGTCGCCATCCACTTCCTCGCCGGGTTCGACGGCCTGACCGACCGCCACCTGGCACTGCGCACGCCCGGCGAACCGGCCGACCCGGACACCCTGCGGGGCCTGGAACTCCTGGTGGCCACCACGGTCGGGCTCTGCCTGGGCGAGCCCGCGACCGCGTAGCGGACCCCTACTCGACGATCCGCACCGGCAGCTCGGCCAGCACCTCGCGCAGCGCCGCCGCGAAGCGCTCGTACTCGGCGCTGCGGGCCGAGCCCGGCCGGGTCGCCAGCCCGATCCGGCGGCCGGGCGCCGGCTCGGCGAAGCGGACGGCGGCCAGCCGGTCGGCGCGCCCGGCCTCGACGTCCAGCGCGGTGGCGGGCAGCAGGGTCACCCCGAGCCCCCCGGCGACCAGTTGGACCAGGGTGGACAGCCCGGCCGCGCGGGTGGTGGAGCCCGCCGGGTCGGCGCCGACCTCGCGGCAGATGTCCAGCGCCTGGTCGCGCAGGCAGTGGCCCTCCTCCAGCAGCAGCACCTCCAGGTCGAGCAGCACGTCGCGCGGGACGTCGATCCGCCCGGCGAGCGGGTGCCCGGGCGGGGTGACCAGCACGAAGTCCTCGTCGAACAGCGGGATGTCGCGGGTCGGCGAGGCCCCGCCGGCCGGCAGCGCGAGCAGCAGCACGTCGAGCCGCCCGGCGGCCAGCCCCTCCAGCAGCGAGGGGGTGCGCTCCTCGTGGACGTGCAGCTCCAGCTCGGGGAAGCGGTCGCGGACCAGCCGCAGCACGGTGGGCAGCAGGTACGGTGCGACGGTCGGGATGACGCCCAGGTGCAGCGGCCCGGTGAACGGGCGGCGGGCGGCCTCGACCTCCTCGGTGAGGGCCTGCAGCGAGGCGAGCACCCGGCGCGCGTGCTCGTGTATCCGCTCCCCCAGTGGAGTGACGATCACCCTGCGCGTCGTACGCTCGACCAGTTGCGCGCCGAGCGACTCCTCCAGCGCCGCGACCGCCCCGGAGAGCGCGGGCTGGCTGGTCCCGGTGGCCGCGGCGGCCTCCCGGAAGTGCCGGTGCTCGGCCACCGCGACGAAGGCCCGCAGCTGGGCGACCGTGGGCATGCGGGGGGCGCGGACTGTGGCGCTCACCACAGTCGGATCGGACTTGCCGCCCTCGCCGCGGCGGGGGCCGGGCCGGGACGTGCGCGGTTCGTTACTGATAACAACCTCCGATCAGAAACATCCAGGGTAGCTATTTCCCCGATCAGTCCACCATGTGGAATGGTGGACGGTGTCCGGAATCCGGACAAAACTCCCCTCAGTCTCACTTCAGGAGAAGCGAACGTGCTCACGATCGGTGACAAGTTCCCCGAGTTCGACCTCAAGGCCTGTGTCGACCTGGACGCCGCGAACGCCTTCGCCGACATCAACCACAAGTCCTACGAGGGCAAGTGGAAGATCGTCTTCTTCTGGCCGATGGACTTCACCTTCGTCTGCCCGACCGAGATCGCCGCGTTCGGCAAGCTGAACGACGAGTTCGCCGACCGCGACGCCCAGATCCTCGGCGTCTCCGGCGACTCCGAGTTCGTGCACCACGCCTGGCGCAAGGACCACAAGGACCTGCGCGACCTGCCCTTCCCGATGCTGGCCGACGTCAAGCACGAGCTGATGCGCGCCTGCGGCGTCGAGGGCGAGGACGGCACCGCGCAGCGCGCCGTGTTCATCGTCGACCCGAACAACGAGATCCAGTTCGTCATGGTGACCGCCGGCTCCGTCGGCCGTAACCCCAAGGAGGTCCTGCGGGTGCTGGACGCCCTGCAGACCGACGAGCTGTGCCCGTGCAACTGGAACAAGGGCGAGGACACCCTCGACGCCCAGGCCCTGCTGGCGGGCTGACCCATGGCTCTCGACGACCTGAAGGCCGCCCTCCCGGACTACGCCAAGGACCTCAAGCTCAACCTGGGCTCGGTCATCGGCAACTCCGACCTCCCCGCCCAGCAGCTCTGGGGCACCGTGCTGTCCTGCGCGATGGCCACCCGCAGCCCCCGCGTGCTGCGCGAGCTGGAGCCCGAGGCCAAGGCCAACCTGTCCCCGGAGGCGTACAACGCCGCCAAGGGCGCGGCCGCGATCATGGGGATGAACAACGTCTACTACCGGACGCTGCACCTGCTCTCCGACAAGGAGTACAGCACGATGCGGGCCGGTCTGCGGATGAACATCATCGGCACCCCCGGCGTCGAGAAGGTCGACTTCGAGCTCTGGTGCTTCGCGGTCTCGGCCATCAACGGCTGCGGCCAGTGCCTGGACTCGCACGAGGGCGTCCTGCGCAAGGCCGGCGTCGAGCGCGAGGTCATCCAGGCCTCGATGAAGATCGCCGCCGTGCTGCAGGCCGTGGCCGGCGTCCTCGACTCCGAGGCCGCGCTCGCCTCCGTCGACGCCTGACGCACCGCACGACCCGCATCACCCCGCAGCACCACGACGGGCCCCGCCCCGGACACCACGTCCGGCGCGGGGCCCGTCCGCGTATCCGCTACTCGGCGGGCTGCGGGGCCACCACCGGGGCCACCACCGGGGCCGGGGCCGGGGCGGGAGCCGGGGCGGGAGCCGGGGCCTCGGCCGGCCGGTGCTGGGCGGCGGCGGTGCGCTCGGCCGCCTCGCGGGCGGCCTCCATCGCGGTGAAGACGGCCTGCCCGGCCTCGTTGCGCTTGCGCAGGTGGGCGATCACGGTGTTGGTGACGGCGATCAGCGGGACGGCGACCACCGCGCCGCCGATGCCGCCGATGATGCCGCCGGCCGCGACGCCGAGCACCACGCCGAGCGGGTGGACCCGGACGGCCCGGCCGAGGATCAGCGGCTGCAGGATGTGGCTCTCCACCTGCATCACCACGATCAGCACCACCAGCACCATCAGCGCCGTCCACGGCCCCTGGGTGACCAGCCCGATCAGCACCGCGACGGTGCCGGTGATCAGGGCGCCGACCAGCGGGACGAACGCGCCCAGGAAGATCAGCACGGCCATCGGCAGCGCCAGCGGCACACCGAGGAAGTCGACCCCGATGCCGATGCAGACCGCGTCGATGAAGGCCACGCAGACGGTGCCGCGCACGTACGCCGTCAGGGTCGCCCAGGCCTTCGGCCCGGCCCCGGCCATCGCGAACCGGGAGTGCCGGGGCAGGCCGCGCAGCGCCCAGTTCCAGATCTTCGCCCCGTCGTAGAGGAAGAAGAAGGTGGTGAAGAAGGTCATCATCAGCGCGGTCAGGACCTCGACGGCGATCTGCGCGCCGGTGATCGAGACCGAGGTGAGCCGGTCGGTGTTGCTGGTGATCGCCCCGGTGATCTGGTTGGCGAAGTCGGTGATCTGCTGGTGGGTCAGGTGCAGCGGCCCGTCGATCAGCCAGTCCCGCATCTGGTCGACACCGGTTTTCACCTTGGTGGTGACGGTGTCCACGTTGTCGGTCACCTGCCACACCACGAACCAGCCGACCAGGCCGATCCCGGCCAGGCCGCTCAGGAACGTCCCGCCGGCCGCCAGCGAGCGCGGCACCCCGTGCCGGCGCAGCCAGGAGACCGAGGGCTCCAGCAGCGCGGCGATCAGCAGCGAGGCCAGCATCGAGAAGGCGACCAGCCGCAGCATGTCGACGACGTAGAAGACGACGTAGAGCGCGGCACCGAGCAGCAGCAGCCGCCAGGTCGACTCGGCGGCCACCCGCAGCCCCCAGGGCACCGCCTCGGCGGGGGTGGCGGGCCGGCCGGGGTGGTACTCGCGCCCGAGGGTCGCCTGGGCGGGCGGCGCCGGGGCGGCGGCCGGGGCGGGCGCGACGGCCGGCACGGGTGCCGGGAGCGCGGCCGCAGGCGCGGCGGCGGCGACCGGCGCCTGGTCGGCGCGCGGCTCGGGGAGGTCGGCCGGGACGGCGGGCGCTCCGGCCGGTTCGGGGACGGCGGGGTCGGGGACAGCGAGGTCGTGCGGGTCGGCCGCCATCGCGGCGCGCCGGCGCCGTTCGATCACGGCGGCCGCACTCGCCACCACGGCCATGCCCTTGGCCACGGCCTTGAAGGCCTTTCCGCCCCGCGCCATCCCGCTACCCGTCGCTTCCCTGCCGCTTCCGCCGTGTCCGGCGCTCCGCCGTGGGTCGCGCCACGGCCGTCAGGGATGACGCTACCCGGCGAGGGCCCGGCGAGTCCGCCCCGCCGCGGGGTTCGGTTCGACCGGATCATCAGACAACAAGGACCAATCCCAATGTTTCGCATGGTTTCGGACAGCGGACGCTGGGGAGGAGTCCGGACGGGACCGGCGGAACCGTGACCGACGCCCCACCGAACCAACCGCCGGCGGACCGGCCGGTGCGGGAAGCACCCAGGACCCCTTCCCGCGCCCCGCGTCCGCACCCAGGACCGCACCGCCCGCGAGCGCCCCGGTCAGCGCAGCCCGGGCGGCGCGGCCCGCCCCGGCGACGGGCGCCCCCCCCCGAACGGGAACGGCCCCCGGCCGCTCGTCCGATGGAGGACGAGCGGCCGGGGGCCGTCGAGGGCGCGGACGGGCCGCGGGCCCTCCTAGTACCAGCTGTGTGCCTGCCAGAACGACCAGGCGCCGCAGGGGCTGCCGTAGCGGTCGTTCATGTAGCCGAGGCCCCACTTGATCTGGGTCGCCGGATTGGTGCGCCAGTCGGCACCCGCCGAGGCCATCTTCGAGCCGGGCAGCGACTGGACCAGGCCGTACGCGCCGGAGCTCTTGTTGGTGGCGGTGTAGTCCCAGCCGCTCTCGCGCTTCACGATCTGGCTGAAGCACTGGAACTGGGTGTCGTTGCCGATGATCTGGCGGGCCGTGTCCTGGATCGAGCCGGGGCTGACCGAGACGGGCGGCGCGCTGTCGGTGGCGGTCATCGCCGAGCGGGCCTTGGACCGGTTGGCGGCCTCGGCCTTGCGCGCGTCGTCGGCGGCCTTGGCGTCCGCGTCGGCCTTGGCCTGCGCGTCGGCCTTCGCCTGGGCGTCCGCGGCGGCCTTCTGGCGCGCGGCCTCCTCGGCGGCCTTCTGCTCGGCGGCGGCCTTGGCGGCCGCGTCGGCGGAGGCGCGCTGTGCGGACGCCTGCTGGCCGATGTTGTCGCTGGCCGTCTGCGCCTGGGTGCCGGAGGGGACTTCGGCAAGCAGGGTCGCGCCGGCGACGTCGACCGTCTGCGTCGCCTTGCCCTCGCTGCCCGATGCCATGCCCACGACGGCACCGACAGCGGTGACGGCGGTGGCGGAGGCCACGGCAACTCCCCGGACCGAGATCCGAGTCACATGGTTTCCTTCCAGCGTCGCCCACGCGTGACCGTGCGGGCGCAAGTTGCCCCTTGGCACGGACCTCCGCACGGTGCTCTGGTCACGGGAGGTGCTGGCCCGGCGTCCGGCCGAGGTGAGGCGACCGGGCGTTGAGATCGGGCGGCGTACGGCTCATCGGTCTTCAATTGTGCGTCCACCGACCGGAGTTGGCGGACCTTCCGGGACCGGACTTCCGGACTCCGGAAGCCCTGTCGTGCCGTACGCGGGGCCTGACAGAACCCTCACCATGCCGCAAGGGGCACGGTCGACGCAATTCCCGCCCGCGTGGCGCACGTCACACCTGCGGGGGAAAAGCGGCGGGGCCCGCTCCGTCAGGAACGGGCCCCGCTACGGCAGTTGACCGTATTGTCCTACTATGCCCCGGTCAGGGTCGGATCACGGGTGGATGTCCTCCAGCATCTCCGTGACCAGCGCCGCGATCGGCGAACGCTCGGACCGGGTGAGGGTGATGTGGGCGAACAGTGGATGCCCCTTCAGCTTCTCCACCACCGCCACCACCCCGTCGTACCGGCCGACCCGGAGGTTGTCCCGCTGCGCGACGTCGTGGGTGAGCACCACCCGCGAGCCCTGCCCGATCCGGGACAGCACCGTCAGCAGGACGTTCCGCTCCAGCGACTGGGCCTCGTCCACGATCACGAAGGCGTCGTGCAGCGAGCGCCCCCGGATGTGGGTCAGCGGCAGCACCTCCAGCATCCCCCGGGAGATGACCTCCTCGATCACGTCCGGAGTGGTGACGGCCGAGAGCGTGTCGAAGACCGCCTGGGCCCAGGGGCCCATCTTGTCCGCCTCGCTGCCCGGCAGGTAGCCGAGCTCCTGCCCGCCGACCGCGTACAGCGGCCGGAAGACCATCACCTTGCGGTGCTGCCCCCGCTCCAGCACCGCTTCCAGCCCCGCGCACAGCGCCAGCGCGGACTTGCCCGTGCCGGCCCGGCCGCCCATCGAGACGATGCCGACGTCCGGGTCCAGCAGGAGGTCCAGCGCGACCCGCTGCTCGGCGCTGCGCCCGCGCAGGCCGAACGCCTCCCGCTCGCCGCGGACCAGCCGCACCCGCCCGTCGCCGGTCACCCGGCCGAGCGCCCGGCCGCGCTCCGAGGTGAGCATCAGGCCGGTGTGCACGGGCAGTTCGGCGGCGCCGTCGACGTCCACCGCGACGTCGTGGCCGGCCGCGAACAGCGCGTCCACCTGGTCGGCCGGGACGTGCAGCTCGGTCATGCCCGTCCAGCCGGACGTGATCGCCAGCTCGGCCCGGTACTCCTCGGCGAGCAGGCCGACCGAACTGGCCTTGATCCGCAGCGGGAGGTCCTTGGACACGACGGTCACGTCGTAGCCCTCGGCCTGCAGGTTGCGGGCGACCGCGAGGATCCGGGTGTCCGCCTCGCTGGCGCCGGACCGGTAGCCGGCCGGCAGTATCGACAGGTCGGAGTGGTTGAGCTCGACCCGGATCGTGCCGCCCAGCTCGCCGACCGGGATCGGCTCGTCGAGCCGGCCGTACCGGATGCGGTAGTCGTCGAGCAGGCGGAGCGCCTGACGGGCGAAGTAACCCAGCTCCGGGTGGTGCCGCTTGGCCTCCAGCTCGGTGACGACCACCACCGGTAGGACGACCTCGTGCTCCTCGAAGCGGGTCATGGCGAGCGGGTCCGCCAGGAGCACGCTGGTGTCGAGAACGTACGTGCGCCGGTCTGGTGTCCGGCGGCTCTTGGAACTGACCACTAGGCCTCCAGAGCGGATGACCCTGCGTCATCCGCGGCATGCCGGCCCTCGCTGCCCCGGTGGCCTCGGGGCCGGACTGACTGGAGTATTCCCAGGCGAGCGGCGGTGCATTCGCGTCCCCGGCGAACTGACGGATCATTGCCGGTGAACGTTTGGCCTCGCGCGGGGCCCGGGTAGGCCAGCCCTACGGCGGTCACTTCCCCCGGATCACAGGCCCAGGCGGCGGTGGCGCTGCTCGTAGGCGCGCAGCGCGCGCAGGAAGTCGACCTTCCGGAACGCCGGCCAGTACGCCTCGCAGAAGTAGAACTCGCTGTGCGCGCTCTGCCAGAGCAGGAAGCCGGACAGCCGCTGCTCGCCCGAGGTGCGGATGATCAGGTCCGGGTCGGGCTGGTTGCGGGTGTAGAGGTGCTCCGCGATGTGCTCGACGGTCAGGACCTCGGCCAGCTCCTCGATCGAGGTGCCCCGCCCGGCCTGCTCCTGGAGCAGCGAGCGGACGGCGTCGGCGATCTCGTGCCGACCGCCGTAGCCCACCGCGACGTTGACCGTGATGCCCTCGATGTCGGCGGTCCGCTCGGCGGCGCTCTTGAGGACGCCGGCGGTGTGCTCGGGCAGCAGGTCCAGCGCGCCGACCGGGTTGACCCGCCAGCGGCGGGCGGCGGCCAGGCCGGCCACGGCCTCCTCGATGATCCCGAGCAGCGGGACCAGTTCCTCGGCCGGGCGGTCCAGGTTGTCGGTGGAGAGCATCCACAGGGTGACGACCTTGACGTGCGTCTCGTCGCACCAGCCGAGGAACTCGCTGATCTTGTCGGCGCCGCGCTGGTGGCCGTACGCGGTGGAACCGCCGGTGGCCTTGGCCCAGCGGCGGTTGCCGTCCAGGATCACGCCGATGTGGTGCGGGGTGCGCGCGAGGTGGACCTCGACCCGGCGGCCGTAGAGGCCGTACATCCCGCCCAGCAGGGTGCGCAGCCCCGGCGTCCGTTCGGCCACATCGCGCAGACCCATGGTTCCCGGCCCCTCTTTTTTCTCGTTCAGCTGGTGCTTCTCAGCCCCCGGCGCAGCCTACTCCGGCGCGCAGGCGGGCGGGAAAGCCGCAGGTAGCGGTCTGGTCACGGTCCTGTCCGGAGTCTGTCCCGGCGGCGTGTCGGGGGTCCGGCGGGGCGGGCGGGCCCGGCGCCGCCGGCCGGCCGTCCCGGCGTGGACACGGAACGGTCTCCGATTCCTTAAGGAATCCGTAAGCCGATCGTCCGATGCTTGACGGCCGCCATTGGTCTAGTCCAGCTTGTGACCCAGGACGCAGCGGCTCCCGCTCGCTCCCCAAGGCTGACACCGGACCTCCCCTCCCCCACACGCGGCCGCCGCGCCCCCCACCGCGGCGGCCGCCCCTCCCCCAGGAGCGTCGCACCATGGCCCGTACGCTGAACCAGCCCACCCACAAGCGCCGGCGCAGCCCCCTCCCGGCCGTCGCGGCCGGCGCCACCGCCCTCGCCCTGGCCGGCGGCAGTCTGGCCCTGTTCGCCGGCGGCGCCAGCGCGGCGGTCGGCGACCTGGTCACCAACGGCGGCTTCGAGAACGGGCTGGGCGGCTGGAGCTGTACCGGCGCCGCGACCACCGTGTCCTCACCCACGCACTCCGGCACCGGCGCGCTGCAGGCCACCCCGGGCGCGGGCGACACCGCCGAGTGCACCCAGACCATCAGCGTGCTGCCCAACACCGGCTACACGCTGAACGCCTGGGTCCAGGGGCCGTACGTCTACCTCGGCGCGCGCGGCACCGGCGGCACCGATCCGTCGACCTGGTCGAACCAGAACAGCTGGAACCAGCTGTCCACCACCTTCACCACCGGGGCGAACGCCACCAGCGTCACCGTCTACCTGCACGGCTGGTACGGGCAGAGCGCCTACCTGGCCGACGACGTCACGCTGGTCGGCCCCGGTGGCGGCGGCCCGGCGCCGTCGCCGACCGCCACGGCCACGCCGACCACCACGCCCACCCAGAGCCCGACCGCCACCACCACGCCCACCCGGACGGCGACCCCCACCCCCACGGCGACGCCCACGGCCACCCCGACCGCCACCACCCCGCCGGCCACCGGCCTGCCCGCGCACGCCGTCACCGGCTACTGGCAGAACTTCGACAACGGCTCGACCCCGCAGCGCCTCGCCGACGTCCAGAGCGCGTACGACATCATCGCGGTCTCCTTCGCCGACGCCGTGCCGACCCAGACCGGCGCGATCGGCTTCACCCTCGACCCGGGCCTGTCCAAGGCGCTCGGCGGCTACACCGACGCGCAGTTCCGCGCCGACATCAAGGCCAAGCAGGCGGCCGGCAAGAAGGTCGTCCTCTCGATCGGCGGCCAGAACGGCGCGATCACCGTGGGCGACGGGACGGCCGGGGCGAACTTCGCCAACAGCGCCTACGCGATCATCAAGGACTACGGCTTCGACGGCATCGACGTCGACCTGGAGAACGGCGTGCAGGCCGGCCCGCTCGGCGACGCGCTGCACGCCCTGCAGGCCAAGGTCGGCCCCGGCTTCGTGCTGACCATGGCGCCCGAGACGATCGGGATGTACAGCACCGCCGGCGCGTACTTCCAGCTGGCGCTGAACACCAAGGACATCCTGACCGTCGTCAACACCCAGTTCTACAACTCGGGCGGCATGAACGGCTGCGACGGCAAGGTCTACAACCAGGGCACCGTCGACTTCATCACCTCGCAGGTCTGCACCCACATCCAGGGCGGCCTGCGGCCCGACCAGGTCGGCATCGGCGTCCCCGCCTCCAGCAAGGCCGCCGGCGGCGGCTACGTCGACCCGTCCGTGGTGAACAACGCGCTGAACTGCCTGGCCACCGGCAACAACTGCGGCAGCTTCGTGCCGCCGGCCAAGTGGCCCACCATCCGCGGCGCGATGACCTGGTCGACCAACTGGGACGCCAACAACGGCAACGCGTTCTCGAACGCGGTCGGCCCGTTCGTGCACAAGATGCCCTGAGAGCCCAACTCCCCCCGGCACGCAGCTCCTTGAGGGTGAGGCCGGCGCGCCGGCGGCCGGGCCCGCCGTACCCCACCCGGTACGGCGGGCCCTTCCGCCGCTACGCCGTCAGACAAGCCCGAGCACCGCGAACAGCGCGCCGAGCAGCAGGAACGGGCCCACCGCGAGGTCCAGTCCGCGCACCGGGCGGCGGCGGGCCAGCGCGGCGGCGGCCCGGGCGGCGCCCCAGAGGCCGGCCAGCAGCACCGCGACGAACAGCCCGCCGAGCACCGTCCGCCAGCCGTACCAGCCGAGCAGCCCGCCCAGGGCGAGCCCAAGCGGGGTGTCGCCGGGGCCCAACGCGCCCAGCCAGACGGCCAGTTCGAGCACGCCGCCGACCGCGAGGGCGGCCAGCAGGCAGCGCAGCAGCGTCGCCCCGGGCTGGTCCCCGGCCAGCGCCGCGGGCACCAGCAGGGCGGCCGTCCCGCCGAGCAGCGCCCCGGTCAGCCGGTACGGCAGCCGGCGCACCCGGGCGTCGACGAAGCCGAGCGCCACCCCGAGCGCGGCGGCCCAGGCCAGCGCGGGGGTCGCCGCCCCCGGCGCGCCCGGCCCGTCCGCCGCGTACGCCACCGCGACGGCGACCGCCACCGCGACCGGCTCGACCGCCCAGGGGCCGGCGCCCAGCCGCTCCCGGCAGCCCGGGCAGCGCCCGGTCGGCGGCAGCAGGCGCACCCGGCGCCCGCAGGACGGGCAGCCCTCGCACCAGGGCTCCCCCTCCGGCACCGCGAACCGCGCGATCAGCCCGCGCAGCGGCACGGCCGCCAGGAGACCGACCAGCACCGCCGCGACCACGACCGGGACCACCGGCGCACCCCCTCCTCGATCGACGCACCGGCCACATCCTCCCGCGCCGGGCCGTGTGCCGTCCGTCTCGTTCCGCCCGGCGGCGCGTCGCCGGCCCTCGCATACAGGAGCATTCCGGACATCCGGCTGCCGGTTCGGAAGGCCTGCCGCCACCCCCGCCTGCCGATCCAAGGAAGGCCTCCGGCCCCCCGGAAGCACCTCCGGGGAGCCCCGCCGAACGGCCCTCCGTACCCCTAAAGTAGGCAGGCATGCAGGTCATCCAATCCAGCAAGCTCGCCAACGTCTGCTACGACATCCGCGGCCCGGTGCTCGACGAGGCGATGCGGCTGGAGGAACAGGGCCACCGCATCCTCAAGCTCAACACCGGCAACCCGGCCACCTTCGGGTTCGAGGCGCCGCCGGAGATCCTGCAGGACATCCTGCGCAACCTCGCCACCGCGCACGGCTACGGCGACTCCAAGGGCCTGCTCTCCGCCCGCCGCGCCGTCGTCATGCACTACGAGGACCGGGGGCTGCACGGCCTCTCCGTCGACGACGTCTTCCTCGGCAACGGCGTCTCCGAACTGATCCAGCTGGCCATGACCGCGCTGCTGGACGACGGCGACGAGGTGCTCGTCCCCGCGCCGGACTACCCGCTGTGGACGGCCTCGGTCTCGCTGGCCGGCGGCACCGCCGTGCACTACCGCTGCGACGAACAGTCCGAGTGGTACCCGGACCTCGCCGACATCGAGGCCAAGGTCACCGACCGCACCCGCGCCATCGTGGTGATCAACCCGAACAACCCGACCGGCGCGGTCTACCCGCGCGAGGTGCTGGAGGGCATCGCCGAGATCGCCCGCCGGCACCAGCTGGTGGTCTACGCGGACGAGATCTACGACAAGATCCTCTACGACGACGCCGAGCACGTCCCGCTGGCCACCCTGGCGCCGGACCTCCTCTGCGTCACCTTCAACGGCCTGTCCAAGGCGTACCGGGTCGCGGGCTTCCGCTCCGGCTGGATGGTGCTCTCCGGCGACCGGTCCCGGGCCCGCAGCTACATCGAGGGCCTGACCGTGCTCGCCTCGATGCGGCTGTGCGCCAACATGCCGGCCCAGCACGCGGTGGCCGCCGCGCTCGGCGGCCGGCAGTCGATCAAGGACCTGGTGCTGCCCGGCGGCCGGCTGCTGGCCTCGCGCGACGCCGCGTACGAGCTGCTGAACCAGATCCCCGGCGTCAGCTGCGTCAAGCCGAAGGGCGCGCTGTACGCGTTCCCCCGGCTGGACCCGAAGGTCCACAAGATCAAGGACGACGCGCAGATGGTGCTCGACCTGCTGCGCTCCCAGCGCATCCTGCTGGTCCAGGGCACCGGCTTCAACTGGCCCGAGCCGGACCACTTCCGGCTGGTCACGCTGCCCCGGCCGGAGGAGATCACCGAGGCGGTGACCCGGATCGGCGACTTCCTCGGCGGCTACACCCAGCCGTAGGCGGTCGCCGGCCGCCGGTCACTGAGGCCGGTCGCCGGTCGCCGGTCGCCGGTCGCCGGTCGCCGGTCGCCGGGGAAAGCATTACGGCCGGAGTCCCGGTCCGGGCGGTCTCCTTGGTCGGGGAAAGACCGTCCGGCGGAACTCCGGCCGTCCTGTCGCTCGGCGGGCGCGCGGTTCGTGCCGCGCGCCCGCCTCCTGCTCGATCGAGGCTCAGGCTCAGCCGAGGCGCGCGACCAGGTTCCGGTACTCGTCCCACAGCTCCTTCGGGGTGTGCTCGCCGAACAGCTCCAGGTGGGCCGGCACGAGCGCGGCCTCCTGGCGCCAGATCTCGGCGTCCACGGTGAAGAGCAGGTCGAGGTCCTCCTCGGACAGCTTCAGGTCGCCGAGGTCGAAGCCCTCGACGGTCGGCAGCACGCCGATCGGGGTCTCGACGCCCTGGCCGGTGCCCTCCAGGCGCTCGACGATCCACTTGAGCACGCGGCTGTTCTCGCCGTAGCCGGGCCAGACGAACTTGCCCTCGGCGTTCTTGCGGAACCAGTTGACGTAGTAGATCTTCGGCAGCTTGGCGGCGTCCGCCTGGGCGCCGACCTTCAGCCAGTGGGCGAAGTAGTCGCCCATGTTGTAGCCGCAGAACGGCAGCATCGCGAACGGGTCGCGGCGCAGCTCGCCCACGGTGCCCTCGGCGGCGGCGGTCTTCTCGGAGGCGATGTTGGCGCCGAGGAAGACGCCGTGCTGCCAGTCGAAGGACTCGGTCACCAGCGGGACGGCGGTGGCGCGGCGGCCGCCGAACAGGATGGCCGAGATCGGCACGCCCGCCGGGTCCTCCCACTCGGGAGCGATGGTCGGGCACTGCGCCGCCGGGACGGCGAAGCGGGCGTTCGGGTGGGCGGCCGGGGTGCCGGACTCGGGGGTCCAGTCGTTGCCGCGCCAGTCGGTGAGGTGCGCCGGGGGCTCCTCGGTCAGGCCCTCCCACCACACGTCGCCGTCGTCGGTGAGGGCGACGTTGGTGAAGACGGTGTTGCCCCAGAGGGTGTCGATGGCGTTGGCGTTGGTGTCCACGCCGGTGCCGGGGGCGACGCCGAAGAAGCCGGCCTCGGGGTTGATGGCGTACAGGCGGCCGTCCGCGCCGAAGCGCATCCAGGCGATGTCGTCGCCGATCGTCTCGACCTTCCAACCCGGGACGGTGGGCTGGAGCATGGCGAGGTTGGTCTTGCCGCAGGCCGAGGGGAACGCGGCCGCGACGTACTTCGGCTGCGACTCGCCCGCGGGGCCGGCCGGCGGGGTGAGCTTCAGGATGAGCATGTGCTCGGCCAGCCAGCCCTCGTCGCGGGCCATGGTCGAGGCGATGCGCAGCGCGTAGCACTTCTTGCCCAGCAGGGCGTTGCCGCCGTAGCCGGAGCCGAAGGACCAGATCTCCTTGGTCTCCGGGAAGTGCGAGATGTACTTGGTGGTGTTGCACGGCCACGGCACGTCCGCCTGGCCCTCGGCGAGCGGGGCGCCGACGGTGTGCACGGCCTTGACGAAGTCGCCGTCCTCACCGAGCTGGTCCAGCACGGCCTGGCCCATGCGGGTCATCACGCGCATGGAGACGGCGACGTAGGCGGAGTCGGTGATCTCGACGCCGTACGCGGCCAGCGGGGAGCCGACCGGGCCCATCGAGAAGGGCACGACGTACATGGTGCGGCCCTTCATGGCGCCGCGGAACAGGCCCTCGGTGCCTTGGAAGAGCTCCCGCATCTCGGCGGGGGCCTTCCAGTTGTTGGTGGGGCCGGCGTCCTTCTCCTGCTCGGAGCAGATGAACGTGCGGTCCTCCACGCGCGCCACGTCCGTCGGGTCCGAGGCGGCGTAGTAGGAGTTGGGGCGCTTCTCCTCGTTGAGCTTCTTGAAGGTGCCCTGAGCGACCAGCAGGTCCGCGAGGCGCTGGTACTCCTCGTCGGAGCCGTCGCACCACTCGATGCGGTCCGGCTGGGTCAGCTCGGCGATCTCGCTCACCCAAGCGAGCAGCTGCTTGTGGCGGGTGGGCGCGGATGCGCTGAGAGCAGAGATCTCGTACGACACGATCGCTCCGTTTCACGCCATCTCGGCGAAGAGACGGCGTAGCGGGGGTCTGAGGGTGCTTGCAGCGTAGCCCCGGGTGTTCGACCTGAATGCGGCAGCTCGGCGAAATTGACGCATCTTTTACTACAGTCAGTACTATTACCAGCCAGTAGCGGGTCGCACGCATCCGGGCCCGAGTGGGCGGGGCCACACTCCCAATACTCCAAAACGTCCAAGAGTGACGATCACCACTTCACTACGCGCCAGTAACCTACGGATGCGTAGGTAGCGGGTAGCATGCAGCGCATGACTGCTGCTGCGCTCGGGGAGAGCCCCGCGGAGGATCCGACCGGGACCGGGACCGCCGGGGCCGGCCCCCTGGAGACCGGGGAGGGCAAGCCGAAGTGGCGCGGCTGGCTGCACGCCGGGATGTTCCCCGCCACCGTGGCCGCCGGGATCGTGCTGATCTGCCTGGCCGACTCACCGCGCGCCAAGGCCGCCTGCGCGGTCTACTCGGTCAGCGCCTGGCTGCTGTTCGGGGTCAGCGCGGTGTACCACCGCTTCACCTGGGGGCCGCGCGGCGACGCGATCCTGCGCCGCCTGGACCACGCGAACATCTTCCTGATCATCGCGGGCACCTACACCCCGTTCACGATCCTGCTGCTCCAGGGCGGCAGTCGGCAGGTGCTGCTCTGGGCGGTCTGGGGCGGGGCGCTCGCCGGGATCGCGTTCCGGGTGTTCTGGGTCGGCGCGCCGCGCTGGCTGTACACACCGGTGTACCTCGCGCTGGGCTGGGCCGCCGCCTTCTTCCTGCCGGACTTCCTGCGCACCGGGGGCGTCGCGGTCCTGGTGCTGATGATCGTCGGCGGGGTGCTCTACAGCATCGGCGGCGTCGTGTACGGGCTCAAGCGCCCCAACCCGTCACCGCGCTGGTTCGGCTTCCACGAGGTGTTCCACGCCTTCACCCTCGGCGCCTTCATCGTCCAGTACGTCGGCGTCTCACTGGTGGCGTACAGCACGGCCGGCTGAACCCGGCGTCCCACGACGGGCGGTCGCGCGGTCCACGGACCGGGCGGCCGCCCGTTCGGCCGTCCAGGGCCGCTCGTACGGGGCGCGGCCCTGCGGGCGGCGCGGGTACGACGGGCGGTCGGCCTCGCCGGGCTCCGGCAGCGGCTCGGCCCCGGGCACCGACTCCTCGGCCGGCCGCGCGGCCCAGCCGGCCCGGCCGCGCGCCTGGCGGGCGTCCAGCGCCTCGCGGGCCCGGCGGCAGCGCTCGCAGTGCGCGGCGTCCGGGGTGCCCCGGCGCGGGCGGTGCCCGGCCTCCGGCGCCGACGGCCGGTGCAGCGCGCGCCAGCGGCGGGCGACGTACACCATGAGCAGCAGGGTCTCGACCCCGGCGACCGTCAGGACCAGCAGGGCGCCGTTGATCAGATAGGCCGCGACCACCGCCAACGCGGAGGCCACCACCATCGCCCCGCCCCACACCTGGGCGCTCGCCCGCCTGTCGTCGCTGTCGGCCACTTCGGCTCCCCTTTCCCGGCGCCGGGCTCGTGGTCGGCTCCTGCCGCCCCACCCCTTCTCCGCTCTCGGCACGCGTCGGCCAGCACTGACCGATTGCCACATGGTATCTACCGTCCGTCACTCCGGACTGCCCCGGGGCGGCGAACGACAGATCAACGTTGCGTCAATTCCGTGTGCGGAAGCAGCACTTCCAGGACACATCACCGTGTGCGATCGATTCGTCACATCCTCACACATTGGCGGTTGCCACCTTTTGGGAGTTACTCTCATTTGAGAGAGACTCCTTCAAGGCTCCGCCGGAGGTCAGCCGTGTCCACCGCACCCCCCGCAGTCGAGACCCACGCCGACGCCGACGCGAACCCGCGCCGACGGCTGGCCCTGGTCGCCGTCGCCCTGAGCGTCCTGGTGATCAGCTTCGACATGACGATCCTCAACGTCGCCCTGCCGACCATGGCCGCCCAACTGCACGCCACCACCGGGCAGCAGCAGTGGATCGTCGACGCCTACACGGTGGCCTTCGCCGCCGCCATGCTCCCGGCCGGCCTGCTCGGCGACCTCTTCGGCCGCCGCCGCACCCTCACCATCGGCCTCGCCCTGTTCGGCCTGGCCTCGGCGGTCGGCATGGTCACCGCCTCCCCCGGCACGCTGGTCGCCGCCCGCGCCGCGATGGGCCTGGCCGGCGCGCTCGTCATGCCGATGTCCCTGGCCGTCATCCCCGGCCTCTTCCCCGCCGCCGAACAGCGCCGGGCCACCGCGGTCCTCGCCGCGTCGCTCGCCGCCGGCGCCCCGCTCGGGCCGCTGATCGGCGGCTTCCTGCTCCAGCACTTCTGGTGGGGCTCGGTGTTCGCGATCAACGTCCCGCTCACCGCGATCGGCATCACCGCCTGCGTGCTGCTGCTGCCGGAGACCCGCGACCCCGCCGCGCCCCGGATCGACCTGTTCGGCGCGCTGCTCGCCGCCGCCGGGCTCAGCGCCCTCACCTACGGGATCATCGAGGGCCCCGACCGCGGCTGGAGCGACCCGCTGGTGCTCGGCACGCTCGCCGGCTCGGTGCTCGCCCTCACCGCGCTCGTCCGGCGCAGCCGCCGGCAGACCGACCCGATGCTCGACCTCGCGCTGCTCGCCGACCCCTCCTTCCGCTGGTCCGCCATCGCCGCCACGCTGATCTCGGTCGTCCTGTTCGGCGCCTTCTTCGTCCTTCCCCTCTACTTCCAGAGCGTGCTCGGCACCGACGCCCTCGGCTCCGGGCTGCGGCTGATGCCGATGATGCTCGGGCTGATGGTCGCCGCCAAGCTCACCGAGCGGCTGGTCGAACGGCTCGGCGCCCGCACGGTGGTCGCCACCGGCCTGGCCCTGCTCGCCGCCGCCCTCCTCCTCGGCAGCCGCACCGGCGTCGCGGACGGGTACGGGCGGGCCGCGATCTGGCTCAGCGTGCTCGGCTTCGGCATGGGCCTGTCGCTGATCACCGCCCAGGCCTCCGCCCTGGTCACCCTGCCGCCCGCCCGGGCCGGGGTCGGCTCCGGACTGCTGCAGACCCTGCGGCAGGTCGGCGGCGCGATCGGCGTCGCCGCCTTCGGCAGCCTGCTGGCCGGCGCCTACCGGGGCGCGCTGGACACCGGCGGGCTGCCCGCCGAAGCGGCCCGGCAGGCCGGGAAGTCGGTGGTCGCCGCCGACGCCGTCGCCGCCCGGAGCAAGGGCGGGGCCGCGCTCAGCGCCTCCGCGCACGCGGCGTACGTGCACGGGATGGCGCTGGTGCTGCTGGTCGCCGGGATCGTCGCGGTGCTCTCGGCGGTGCTGATCGCGGCCCGGATGCCGGCGGGCGGGGCCGGGGGCGAGCTCGGGGCCGGGGCCGGGCCGGGAGGCGCGCCCGCCGCCGCGGATGATCGCCGATAATCGGGTCATGAACGCCATGCAGCCGACCGCGGCCCTCCCGGACGCCCCGACCAACCCGGTCCAGGCCCTGCTGGAGGCGCCGCTGTCGCTGCGCGAACGCAAGAAGCTGAAGACCCGCCAGACCATCCGGCGCGAGGCCTACCGCCTGTTCACCGAGCAGGGTTACGAGAGCACCACGGTGGAGCAGATCGCCGCCGCCGCCGAGGTCTCCCCCTCCACCTTCTTCCGCTACTTCGCCACCAAGGACGACCTCGTCCTCAGCGACGAGTACGACCCGGCGATGATCGCCGCCCTGCTGGCGCGCCCCGCCGACGAGCCCTTCCTCACCTCCTGCCGGGAGGCGCTGATCGGGCTGATCCGCCAGCTCCTCCAGCACGAGCGGCAGGAACTGCTCACCCGGATGCGGCTGGTCACCGAGGTCCCCGCGCTGCGCGCCGGGCTGCACCGGGCCGACCACAGCCCGGCGGCGCTCTACCTGGCCATCCTGCTGCGGCGGGCCGGCGTCGAGGAGCCCAGCTACGACATGCGGATCACCGCCGCCGCGATCGGCGCCGCCTCCACCGAGGCCGTGCTGTGCTGGGCCGAGGGCGGCGGCGAGGAGGACATCGCGGAGCTGGTCGACCACGCCTTCGCGGTGCTGGAGAGCGGCTTCGCCGGGGTGTGACGGCCCGGGTTCGACGACCCCCGGGTTCGACGGCCCCGGGTGTGACGGCCCCGGGTGTGACGGCCCGGAAGAACGAACGGCGGGGCCCGGCGCCGTTCGCCGGGCCCCGCCGTTCGTTCGTGCGGGCCGCTAATCCCGCCGGGTCCGACGCCGCAGCGCCGCGGCCGCACCCGCCAGCGCGGTGGCGCCCAGGGCCGCGGCCGCCGTCACCGCGGGCAGCGCCGAGCCGCCGCCCGCCGAGCCGCCGCCCGCCGCCGGGGCGGCCGCCGCCTCCACCTGGTAGCCGCCGCCCTCGCCCGCCCGGTCGTACGCCGAACCGGGCAGCTTGTCCCCGTAGCGCTGGTGCACCAGCTGCTGGTACCGGGCCAGCGACACCCCGTCCGTGCCGACCGAGCGCCGGGCCTCGTCGTCCAGCGGGAGCACCCGGCCGTCGCGCAGCACGTACCAGGCGTTGATCTGCGGCTCGCGGAAGGCCGTGCCGCCTCCGCCGCTCGCCGCCTTCGCCGCGTAGTCGCTCTCGTCGCCGCCGGAGGCGATGTTCACCACCCGCCAGCCGTCGCCCTGCCGGACCGTCCAGACCGAGGCGCTCTGCCCGTCCGCCCCGGTCACCTTGCTGGCCGTGAACTCGGCCTTCGCCACCGGGGCGCCGGCGGTGCCGGCCACGAAACCGGCGTCCAGGGTGTACACCGCCACGGTGTCCCCGGTCAGCCGGGGTGCCGCCGCGGCCGCCGCCTTCGCCTCCTCGGCCGCGCCGATGGTCAGCTGCTGCGTCGGCGGAACGCCCTTGCGGGCGAAGAAGAGGCCCACCCGGTCGAGCACCGCCGGGTCCTGCACCGCGCCGCGCGCCCGGGCCAGTTCGGCGGCGGACACCGGCGCCGGGGCGGCGGCGGAGGCGGCACCGGGGCCGTCGTCGGCCTGCGCGGCCGGGGCCAGTGCCAGGCCGAGGCCGGCCGCGAGGAGGACGGCGACGGCGGCCCGGCGGATGCTGTTCAGCTCGGTCATGGTCGCCACCTCACGCGCCGATCCGGTAGAGGGAGTGGGTCCACGAGAACGTGTCGTTGTTCACGTAGTACCAGTAGTCCGCCCAGTTGTAGCGGTAGTTGGACGGCCACGGGTCGCCCCAGTACACCCAGTTGTTGCCGGTGTCGTAGCCGTACACGACGTGCATGTGCCCGCCGCCGGAGCTCCACTGGATGCGGGTCTCGATCGGCCGGTTCGCGTCCACCTCGGTCTGCACGGTGGAGTAGCGCAGGTAGCCGGTGACGTACGAGCCCGGGGTGATGCCGACCCAGTCCAGGCCGTTCTGCACATCGGCCAGCGAGGCCTGGCTGTTGGGGCAGCTGGAGTCGACCGAGCGGCCGAACGCGGCGTTGCAGAACTGGTTCTGGCTGTAGTTGTAGCCGAACCAGGTGGCGATCGTGTTGCCGCTCGCCGCCCAGCACCAGTTGGTCTGCTGTTGCTGCTGCATGGTGATGTTGAGCTTCTTGAACGTGCCGGCCAGGTCGGCCGTACTGCCGGGCGCGGCGGCCTGGCGGACCTTCGCCGGGGCGCGGTCGGCGGTCGACGCGTGGGGTGCGTCGGCGGCGACGGCCGGGGTGGCCACCGCCGCGGTGAGCGCCGGGCCCAGCACGCCGAGGGCGAGCAGGGCGACCGCGCGGCGCAGCCGTATCCGTGGAACTGGCATGGGGGATGCCTCCTTGCACGAGCGGAGCGAGGTGCTGTGTGGGGGGCGCGGTCCGGATCGCGTCCCGAGCATCGCGCCGTTGTCCCAGACGCGTCAACGGGCCCCACGGGTACCGGTGTTGGGATGTGAACGGGCGGCCGCAGGTGTGAACGGCGCCCGGAGAAGCCCCAGGTCGGGCGACCGGGACGATGACAAACACCCGTCCGGATGTGAATATTCACGGTCAAAAGCCGGTCTGCCCGCGCCGCACCCCCAGGAGGCAGCCATCCGCCGCAGCGATCCCGCCGACCTCACCGCCGCCCTGCGCACCGGCCCGTTCCACCTCGCCCTGCGCACCGCCATCGCCGCCCGCGGCCTCACCCTGCACCGGGTGCGCCGCCACCTCGCCCTGCGCGGCGTCAACGTCGGCCTCACCAGCCTCAGTTACTGGCAGCAGGGCCGCCGCCGCCCGGAACGCCCCGAGTCGCTGCGCGCCGTCGCCGCCCTGGAGGACGTCCTCGACCTGCCCGAACACTCCCTCACCCGCCTGCTCGGCCCCCGCCGGGCCGCCGCGGACCCGGTCGGCCCGCCGGTGCGCCCCTACCGCGACCTCATCGCCCCGGCCACCGCCGTCGACGACCTGCTCGCCACCATCTCCGGCCCGCGCGACACCGGCCTGCACACCGTCACCCACATCGAGCGCATCCGGATCGGCCCCGACCGGCGCCTGACCCGCCGCGACTCCCAGCACGCCCTGCGCGCCCACCGCGACGGCATCGACCGCTACCTCGCCCTCTACCAGGGCGACCCCGGCAGCGACATCGGCCTGGTCGGCGTCCGCGCCGAGGAGAACTGCCGCCCCGGCCGGATCCGCCGCGACCGGGCCCACCACCTGCTCGCCGCCGAGCTCCTGCTCGACCGGCGCCTGCGCGCCGGCGACACCCACCTGCTCGGCTACGGCTTCGACGACGCCCCCGCCCCCGAGCCCAGCGGCGAGTACGTCCGCGGCTTCAACTCCGGCGCCGGCCAGTACGTCCTGCAGGTCACCTTCCACCCGGCCGCCCTGCCCGTGCGCTGCCAGCGCTTCGCGCTCCACTCGCCCGGCGAAGCCCCGTACGAGACGGAGGAGTTGACCCTCGACGGGCACCACTGCGTGCACCTGGTGGCGACCGCGCTGCGGCCGTGCCTGCTGGGGATCAGGTGGGACTGGGAGTGATCAGCCGGGCAGGCCCCGACCCGCCTGCGCCGGGGCGAAGTCCAGGATCAGGATGTCCTCCACCGGCCGGTAGCCGATCTGCCGGTAGATCGAGTTGCTGGTCGGGTTGGCGACGTCGGTGTACAGCAGGACCTCCCCGGCGCCCCGGGTGAGGGCGTACGCGGAGGCGGCCGCGGTGACGGCGCTGGCGTAGCCGCGCCCCCGGTGGTCGGCCGGGGTGTAGACCGGGCCGATCCGGGACATCCCGGCGATGATCGGACTGGTGCCGGCCAGGGCGACCGGCCGGCCGCCGTCCTCCCAGAGGTGCACGCCACCGGCGGCGATCTTCTCGTCCACCGCCCGCGGCACGTCGGGCAGGACGATCTCGACCTCGGCCAGGAAGTCCTGGTACCAGCGGACCACCAGTTCCCGGTCGGCCGGTCCGGCGAGCCGGTGGCGGCCGGCCGGCGGGCGTGGCGGGTCGGTCAGCCGGCCGAGCCGGTACAACCGCTCCTCGGTGCGGACGGACGGGGTGGCGCCGGTGGCCGCCGTCCAGGCGGCGCTGAAGGCGCGGACCACCCCGGCGACCCCGCTGACCCCGGCCACCTCGGTGAACTCACGCCCGGCCGCCGCGAGTTCGACGGCGAGTTCGGCGGCCGCCGGCTCCGGCATGCAGGAGAGCCGGGGGTCGAACGGCGGGGTCTGCAGGAACGCGCCCGCCACCGGGCCGTCCGGCGTCGCCCGCCACCAGCCGAAGACGGGCGGCCCGCCGAACACGTCCAGCCCGGACTCGGCGAGCCGGTGGGAGATGGTGAGCAGCACGGTGTTCTCGGCCGGGTGGGCGGCCAGGAAGGCCCCGGCCTCGGCGCGGAACGCGTCCAGGGAGGTGGTGAGGGTCCAGGTCATGGCCCATCCTTGCCCCGCCGCACCGGCCCCCGCCAGCGATTATTCGGTCTCCGACCGCCCGACGACCACGCCCAGCCGGTCGGCGAGGACGGCCGGATCGGTGGTCGGCACCTCGCAGGCGAAGTGCCGGCAGACGTACGCGGCGGGCGCGCCGCCGACCAGCGGCCGGTCGGCCAGCAGCGGCACCTCCGAGCCGCCGGCCTCCCCCGGCTCCCCCGGCGCCGCGGGTTCGCCGACCGCGAGCACCGCCCCCGGGGCCGTCGCGAGCAGCGCCGCCCGGCGCAGCGCGGCGGTGGCCGGGTGGTCGGCGGGGCCGACGACGGCGATCTCGCGCGGCCCGTCCAGCAGCGCCTCGGCGACGGCGAGCCCCCAGCCGATGAAGCGGGGCGCCCGCGCGGCGAGCGCGCCGACGATGCCGAGGGCCCGCTCGGCGGCGGTGCGGTGCCGGTCGGAGCCGGTGTAGGCGGCGTAGCCGAGCAGCGCGCCGGCGGCAGCCGTCCAGCCGGACGCGGTGGCGTTGTCGGTCGGGTCCTGCGGGCGGCGGATGAGTTCCTCGGCGTCGTCGGCGGTGTCGTAGAGGGCGCCGGAGGCCTCGTCGGTGAAGTGCTTGAGCACGGTGTCGAGCAGCCCGCCGGCCAGCTGCAGCCAGGTGGCGTCGCCGGTGACGGCGTACAGCGCGAGGAAGCCCTCGGCGGTGTCGGCGTAGTCCTCCAGCACACCCGCGTTGTCGCCGGCCCGGCCGTCGCGGGAGGTGCGCAGCAGCCGCCCGTCCGGGGTGAGGTGGACGGCGAGCAGCAGGTCGGCGGCGCGTTCGGCGGCCTCGACGAGGTCGGGCCGCTCCAGCAGGGCGCCGGTCTCGGCGAGGGCGGCGATGGCGAGGCCGTTCCAGGCGGCGACCACCTTGTCGTCGCGGGCGGGTGCGGGCCGGTCCGCCCGGGCCCGGAGCATCCGCTCCCGGATCGCCTCGAACTCGGCGAAGTCCTCGGGGTCGGCGGGCAGTTGGAGCACGGAGGTGCCGTGCTCGAAGGTCCCGTCCGCGGTCACCGCGAACAGCCGCGCGGCGGTGGCGGCGTCGGCGGGCCCGAGCAGGTCCACCAACTGGCCGGGCTCCCATACGTAGTAGGCCCCCTCGGCGGTGGCGCCGGTCTCCTCGTCCAGGCTGTCGGCGTCCAGGGCGGACGCGAACGCCCCTTCGGGCGTGCGGAGTTCGCGCAGCAGGAAGTCCGCGGTGGACAGCGCCACCCGGCGGGCGAGCGGGGAGCCGGTGGCCCGCCACAGGTGCAGGTAGGCGCGCAGCAGCAGCGCGTTGTCGTACAGCATCTTCTCGAAGTGCGGCACCACCCACCCGGCGTCCACCGTGTACCGGGCGAAGCCGCCGCCGAGCTGGTCGTGCAGGCCGCCGCGGGCCATCGCCTCGCCGGTGCGGACGGCCATCTCCAGCGCCGCCTCGGAACCGGTGCGGGCGTGGTGGCGCAGCAGGAACTCCAGCACCAGGGACGGCGGGAACTTGGGCGCCCCGCCGAAGCCGCCGTGCCGCTGGTCGAAGTCCCGGCTGAGCCCGACGAGCGCCTGGTGCAGGTCGGCGTCCGCGGGCGGGTGGTGGGCGCCGGCCGCGTACACGGACGCCCGCTCGGCCAGGTCGGCCCGGATCCGCCCGGCGACCTCGGCGACCTCCTCGCGCCGGTCCCGCCAGGCGGCGTCCACGCCTTCCAGCACCTGCCGGAAGGACGGCATGCCGTGCCGGGGCTGCGGCGGGAAGTAGGTGCCGAAGTAGAACGGCTCCTTGCCCGGGGTGAGGAACACCGTCATCGGCCAGCCGCCCTGACCGGTCGCCGCCTGCACGGCCTCCATGTAGACGGCGTCGACGTCCGGCCGCTCCTCCCGGTCCACCTTGACGGCGACGAACCGCTCGTTCAGGTACTCCGCGAGCCCGGCGTCCTCGAAGCTCTCGTGCGCCATCACGTGGCACCAGTGGCACGCCGCATAGCCGACCGACAGCACGACGGGGACATTGCGCCGGCGCGCTTCCTCGAACGCCTCCGGCCCCCAGGGCCACCAGTCGACCGGGTTGTCGGCGTGCTGCTGCAGGTACGGGGACGTGGCGTCAGCCAACCGGTTCATGCGCCCCAGCCTCTCACAGTGTTCCGGCCCCGGCCGTGGAACCCGCGCGCACCGATGGCGGGGAGGACCATGCGGATCGAGCACGCGTCACCGGCGCCGGGGGCGGCGAACGGCCGGTTCACCGGCTCGGCATGGGGGCTCCGGCGCCGGTGAGGGCGAGGGTCGCGTCGAGCAGCGCGGAGGTCAGGACGGGGAGCTGCTCGGGGGATTCGCGCAGCAGGAACAGCCAGGCGAAGACGGGGCCGACGAGCAGGGCGTTGAGGGCGGCCGGGTCGGGGCGGTTGGTGAGCTCGCCGCGGGCGGCCGCGCGGTCCAGGATCGCGACGAGGGTCTCGCGCTGGAACCCGAGGTACCGCTCGACGAACCGGTCCCGCAGGGCGGGGTCGGCGTGGACGTCGGCCAGCAGGCCGGGGACGGTCCCGCCCGGCGGGGAGGCCATGGTGTCGGCGATCTCCGCGAGCACGGCGGCCAGGTCGGCGCGGAGCGAGCCGCGGTCGGGCGGCACGGCCAGGAACTGGTCGGGCAGCAGGACGTCGAAGATCATCTCCTGCTTCGTGGCGTGGCGCCGGTAGATCGCCGCCTTGCCGACGCCGGCCCGCGCGGCCACTTCGGCCATCGTGAGCCGCGTGTATCCCACCTCGGTCAGCAGCTCTCGGACGGCGGAGGCGATGGCCTCGTCGACACGGCTGTCACGGGGGCGGCCCCCCTGGGTGCGAGCTTGCTTCCGGTCAGGCATAGGTGCAACATACAGAACGAGGAGTATCGAAACCAGTAGTTCCAAAACTGCTGGTTTCGTATCCCCCGGTGCGACCGTGACCCGACGCACCACCCCAGCCGACTGGGCACGAAGGCTCGGAAAGGTTTGACCGATGCGAATCCCGAAAGCGGCCCACACCGCGCAGCCGTGGCGGATCCACGAGTTCACCCGCGACTTCCGGATCGACGACGTGTGGTCCTTCCGCACGCCCGACGCCGGTCCCGAGGACTTCCCGGTGATGGTCGCGGCGCTGAAGAAGGCCTACGACACCCGCCCTGCCCCCGCCGCGGTCAACTTCCTCTTCGCGGTGCGCTGGAAGCTCGGCGAGATCTTCAACTGGGACACCAACGCGGAGGGCTTCGGCGGACGGGTCCCCTCGCTGACCACCCGCCTCCCGGAGGAACTCGCCCGGACCAAGGCCGACATGATCCCCGCCACCGACCCGTTCACCGAGGTGTTCCAGACCGACACCGAGGCGGCCCGCGAGCTGGGCAACTTCACCGTCCACACGATCATGCACCTGGGCTGGGTGCCGACCAAGGACGGCGAGTACGAGCTGCGCATGGCGGCGCTGGTCAAGCCCAACGGGCTGTTCGGGAAGGCCTACATGGCCTTCATCCTCCCGTTCCGGTACCTCATCATCTACCCGGCGCTGACCCGCCAGTGGGAGAAGGCCTGGATGGACTTCGGCCGCCCGAACCGGCACGCCCTGAAGACCGCGCAGGGAGAGGACGCCGGCCAGGAGTAGCCCGCGCCGGGCCCCCGAGCCCACGACCGGCCGCCGCCACCGCCCCCGGTGCCGGCGGCCGGTGCCGTTCCGCCCCGGTGCCGTTCCGCCCCGGCCCCGCGCGGGCGCGGCGGTGAACTTCCCGCAAGCCCGCCGACCGGTTCACCGCGCGGGTGATCCCGACAGGTTTCTGCCACGGTGAGTCGACCCGTGGACTGCGCCCGAATCTCCTCACGCGAACTCCGCCCGGCCCGTCGCCCTCCGTCCACGCACCGGACACCGCGCGGCCGGACGCGCTCCGCCCGCAGGCCATGAACGAGTTCGCGAATTCGATCACGCCAATGGAAACGCCGCGTTTCTCTGGCAGCTTCGGGACGCGCAAGAGGTCGTACTTGGCAGGTTCTGGCCATAGTGACGCATGCATCTATCGGAATCTGCTAGATCTTGTGCCTGTCGTCTCGACCAGCGGGAGACCGGAATTCGGGGACGGGGGAAGTGCCTCGGCCATCGGTCCATCAGGCACGATCTCGCACACCGAGAACCGGGGGCGCGATCAATGACGACTTCTTTGGTCTGAATACCGGACGTGGTACCCGGAACGGGTCCCGCGCAAAACCGAACGCCGTTGAGTTCATCGAAGCCGAGTTTCATTGAGGTGCGAGGAAAAGCATGACGACGGAGACCGACGAGCAGCAGGAGAAGCTTCTCCGGTACCTCAAGAAGTCCGTGATTGAACTCAACGAAACGCGGGCCCTTCTGCGGGAAACGGAAGAACGCGCGACCGAGCCGCTCGCGGTGGTCGGCATGAGCTGCCGCTACCCCGGCGCGGATTCCCCGGACGAACTCTGGGACGTGGTCGCCGAGGGGCGGGACGCGATATCCGGATTCCCCGCCGACCGCGGCTGGGACCTGGAGCGGCTCTACGACCCGGACCCGGACCGGCTCGGCGCCAGCTACACCCGCGCGGGCGGCTTCGTCCCCAGCGCCACGGCGTTCGACGCCGACTTCTTCGGGATCAGCCCGCGCGAGGCCCTGTCCATGGACCCGCAGCAGCGGCTGCTGCTGGAGCTGTCCTGGGAGGCGTTCGAGGACGCGGGCATCGACCCGGCCTCGCTGCGCGGCAGCGACACCGGCGTCTACACCGGCGTCGGCCCGTCCGACTACGCGGCGGTACCGGCCGGCGCGGCGCCGCAGATCGAGGGCCTGCGGCTGACCGGCGGCACCACCAGCGTGGTGTCCGGCCGGGTCGCCTACACCTTCGGCCTGGAGGGGCCGGCGCTGTCCGTGGACACCGCGTGCTCCTCCTCGCTGGTCGCCCTGCACCTGGCCGCCCAGGGCCTGCGCACCGGGGAGTGCTCGCTGGCCGTGGTCGGCGGCGTGACGGTACTGGCCGGGCCGACCCTGTTCGTGGACTTCAGCCGCCAGCGCGGCCTGGCGCCGGACGGCCGGTGCAAGCCCTACGCGGCCGCCGCCGACGGCACCGGCTTCTCCGACGGCGCCGGCGTGATCGTGCTGGAGCGGCTGTCGGACGCGCGGCGCAACGGGCACCGGGTGCTCGCCGTGGTGCGCGGCAGCGCGGTGAACCAGGACGGCGCCAGCAACGGCCTGACGGCCCCGAACGGCCCCTCGCAGGAACGCGTGATCCGCCAGGCGCTGGCGAACGCCGGAGTGTCCGCGGCGGACGTGGACGCGGTCGAGGGCCACGGCACGGGCACCCAGCTGGGCGACCCGATCGAGGCCCAGGCCCTGCTGGCCACCTACGGCAAGGAGCGCGAGCACGGCCCGCTGTGGCTGGGCTCGATCAAGTCGAACATCGGGCACGCCTCCGCCGGCGCCGGCATGGCCGGCGTGATCAAGATGGTGCAGGCGCTGCGCAACGAGGAGCTGCCCGCCACCCTGCACGTGGACAAGCCCTCGCCGCACGTGGACTGGGAGTCCGGCGGCGTCGAGCTGCTGACCGAGCCGCGGCCGTGGAAGTCCGGCGAGCGGGCCCGCCGCGCCGGGGTGTCGGCGTTCGGCGTCGGCGGCACCAACTGCCACGTGATCCTGGAGGAGGCGCCGGCCGAGGAGCCCGCCGACGCCGTCGAGCCGGCCCCGGTCACCGAGCTGCCGACGGTGCCCGTCCTGGTGTCCGGTCGCGGCCCGGCGGCCCTGCGGGCCCAGGCCGAGCGGCTGCGGGCCAACGTGCTGGCCCGTCCGGAACTCACCGTCGCCGAGGTCGGGTTCTCCTCGGCCACCACCCGGGCCCACCTCGACCAGCGGGCCGTCGTCCTGGCCACGGACCGCGAGACGCTGCTGTCCCGGCTGGCCGAGCTGGCCGCGGGCGAGTCGTCGAGCGCGGCGGCCGAGGGCCGGGTGCTCACCGCCGGCGCGCTCCCGGTGTTCGTGTTCCCGGGGCAGGGCGCGCAGTGGGAGGGGATGGCGGTCCGGCTGCTGGACTCCTCCCCGGTGTTCGCCCGCGAGATCGCGGCCTGCGGTGACGCCCTGGCCGAGTTCGTCGACTGGCGGCTGGAGGACGTGCTGCGCGGCGCCGAGGGCGCGCCGACCCTGGAGCGGGTCGACGTGGTGCAGCCCGCGCTGTGGGCCGTGATGGTGAGCCTCGCGGCGCTGTGGCGCTCCTACGGCGTCGAGCCGATGGCCGTGGTCGGCCACTCGCAGGGCGAGATCGCCGCGGCCGTGGTGGCCGGCGGGCTGTCGCTGGCCGACGGTGCCCGGGTGGCCGCGCTGCGGTCGCGGGCCATCGCGGAGCGGCTCGCCGGGCTCGGCGGCATGGTGTCCGTCCAGGCGACGGTCGACCGGGTCGAGGCGCTGATCGCCCCGTCCGAGGGCCGGGCCTCGATCGCGGCCGTGAACGGCCCGTCCGCCGTGGTGGTCTCCGGCGAACCGGGCGCCCTGGACGACCTGATCGCGGCCTGCGAGCGCGAGGAGGTGTGGGCCCGGCGGATCGCCGTGGACTACGCCTCGCACTCGCTGCAGGTGGAGATCATCGAGGACGAGCTGGCGAAGGTGCTGGGCCCGGTGGCCCCGGTGCCGGGGTCGGTCCCGTTCTACTCCACGACGGTGGGCGACTTCGTCGACACCACCGTGCTCGACGGCGCGTACTGGTACCGGAACCTGCGCGGACGGGTCGGCTTCGAGCCGGCCATCCGGGCGCTGATCGACAACGGCGCCGGCTGCTTCCTGGAGATGTCGCCGCACCCGGTGCTGACGATCGCGGTGGAGAACACCGTCGCCGACCACGGCGCCGACTCCCGGGTGGGCGTCGTCGGGTCGCTGCGGCGCGACGAGGGCGGCTTCGAGCGCTTCGCCGCCTCGGTGGCCGAGGCCCACGTCGCCGGTGTCACCGTGGACTGGTCGGCGCTCTTCGCGGGCAGCGGCGCGCGGGCCGTCGCGCTGCCGACCTACGCCTTCCAGCACAACCGCTACTGGCTGACCACGGGCACCGGCGGCGCGGACGCCGCGGCCCTCGGCATGCGCCCGGTGGACCACCCCGTCCTCGGCGCGGCCGCGCGGCTCGGGGACCGGGACGAGTGGGTCTACACCGGCCGGATCTCCCCGGACGCCCAGCCGTGGATCCGTGACCACGTGGTCTTCGGCATCTCCATCGCCCCCGGGACCGCCCTGGTGGAACTGGCGCTGGCGGCCGGCGTCGGCGTCGGCTTCGGCACCCTCGACGAGGCCGTGCTGGAGGCACCGCTCGTCCTCGACGACGAGGCGGGCTGCCGGATCCAGGTGACCGTCGGCGCCCCGGAGGAGGACGGGCGCCGCGAGGTCGCGGTGTACTCGACCCCGGACGCCGGGCCGGACGACGAGGCCCCCGAGCCGGTCTGCCACGTGCGCGGCTGGCTGAGCGACGAGTCCGCCGCGCCCGCGCCCCGCCCGGCGCAGTGGCCGCCGGCGGGTGCCGAGCCGATCGCGGTGGACACCCTGTACGACCGGATGGCGCTGGCCGGGCTCGACTACGGCCCGCTGTTCAAGGGCATCCGGGCCGCCTGGCGGGTCGGGACCGAGATCTGCACCGAGGTGGCGCTGCCCGACGACGCCGACGACGCGGGCTTCGTGCTGCACCCGGCCCTGCTCGACGCCGCGCTGCAGGGCGCGCTCGTCGACAAGGACCCGAACGCGGCGGTGGAGATGCCGTTCACCTGGACCGGGGTGCGCTCCGGACGCCGGGTGCGGTCGGCGCGGGTGCGCATCACCACCTCCGCCGAGACCGGCCTGCACGTCGAGCTGTCCGACGAGACCGGCGAGCCGGTGCTGAGCATCGGCGGCCTGGTCTACCGGACGGTGGACGCGGCGCAGCTCGAAGCGGTGCGCGGCGGTGGCCCCGAGTCCCTGTACGGCGTCGAGTGGGTGCCGGTCGCGCTGGGGCAGGCCGAGCCGGCGGGCCTGGTCCGGGTGGGCTGGGACACCGACGCCTTCGCCGACCTGGACGCGGTGGAGCGGGCCGTCGCCGAGGGCACCGGTGCCCCGGACGCCGTCCTGGTCCGGATCGCGCCGGCGACCGCGGACACCCCGGCCGCGGCGGCCCGCGAGGCCGCCGGGCAGATGCTCGCCACGCTGCAGCGGTGGCTGGCCAGTGACCGTCTGGGCGAGACCCGGCTGGTCGCGGTCACCCGCGGCGCGGTGGCGCTCGACGGCGAGACGCCCGACATCGCCCAGGCCTCGGCCTGGGGTCTCGCGCGGAGCGTCCAGACCGAGCACCCGGGCCGGATCCTGCTCGTCGACCTCGACGAGGACGCGGCCGACGCGGCCGACGTGCCGTGGGACGCCCTGCTGGCCGCCGACGAGCCGCAGCTGGCCGTCCGGGCCGGCCAGGTGTCGGCGCCGCGGCTGGCCCGCGTGCCCGCGGTCGCCGAGGACCCGCTGGCCGCGCTCGACCCGGACGGCACCGTGCTGGTCACCGGCGGCACCGGCGGCCTGGGCGTGGTGTTCGCCCGCCACCTGGCGGCCGCGCACCGCGTCCGCAACCTGGTGCTGGTCAGCCGGCGCGGCCCCGCCGCGGACGGCGCCGCCGAGCTGGCGGCCGAGCTGACCGCGCTCGGCGCCCAGGTCCGGATCGAGGCCTGCGACATCGCCGACCGGGACCAGGTCGTCGCCCTGCTGGACTCGCTGGAGGCCCCGCTCACCGCCGTCGTGCACACCGCCGGTGTGCTCGCGGACGGCGTGATCGAGTCGGTGACCCCGGAGCAGCTCACCGAGGTCATGCGGCCGAAGGTGGACGCGGCCTGGATGCTGCACGAACTGACCGCGGACGCGAAGCTGTCGGCGTTCGTGCTGTTCTCCTCGGGCGCCTCGCTGTTCGGCAACCCGGGGCAGGCCTGCTACGCCGCCGCGAACGGCGGTCTCGACGCGATGGCCCAGCGGCTCCGGGCCGAGGGCGTGCCGGCCACCTCGCTGGCCTGGGGCCTGTGGGGCGACGGGGCCGGCATGGCCGGCCGCCTCGACAGCACCAACGTGGCCCGCATCGAGGACGCCGGCGTGGCCCTGCTGCCGGTCGACCACGGCCTCGCGCTGTTCGACTACTCGCTGCGGCTCGACGCCGGGCTGCTGGCACCGGTCCAGCTGGACATGGCCGCCCTGCGGGTCAAGGCCCGCACCGGCTCGCTGCCCGCGCTGCTGCGCGGACTCGTCCGGGTCCCGGCCAAGGCCGCCGAGGCGGCGGGCGGTTCGCTCGCGCAGCGGCTGGCCGGGGTGGCCGAGGAGGACCGCGAGCAGGTGGTCCTGCAGCTGGTGCAGGCGCAGGTGTCGGCCGTGCTCGGCCACGAGTCGGCGGCGGCGATCGAACCCGACCGGGCCTTCAAGGACATGGGCTTCGACTCGCTCGCCAGCGTCGGCCTGCGGAACCGGCTCAACAAGATCACCGGCCTGCGGCTGCCGGCCACCCTCGTCTTCGACCACCCGAACGCGGCGGCGGTGACCCGGTACCTGCTCGAATCCGTCGAGCCGGAGACCGCGACCGGCGGCCGGGCCGACGACGACACCGCCGAGATCCGCGCGGTCCTCGCCTCGATCCCGATCGAGCGACTGCGCCAGGCGGGACTGCTGGACACCTTGTTCGATCTGGCGCGCGGCGACGTGCCCGAGGAGGAGACCGGGGACGCTGACGCCGAGTCGGTCGACGACCTCGACGCGGAGGCACTGATCCGGATGGCCCGAGGGGACCGGTAAGACACCATGACTGCAAAGACGAACGAGCTGGTCGACGCGCTGCGGATGTCGATCAAGGACAACGAGCAGCTCCGCAAGGAGAACCGGCAGCTGCGCACCCGCGCGTCCGAGCCGCTGGCGATCGTCGGCATGAGCTGCCGGTTCGGCGGCGGGGCGACCACGCCGGAACTCCTGTGGGAGCTGCTGGCGCAGGGCCGCGACGCCATGGTGCCGCTGCCCGAGGACCGCGGCTGGCAGGTCGACCGCCTATACCACCCGGACCCGGACCACCCCGGCACCACGTACGCGAAGACCGGCGGATTCGTCGACGGCGTCGCGGACTTCGACGCCGACTTCTTCGGCATCGGCCCGCGCGAGGCGCTCGCGATGGACCCGGCGGCGCGCCTGATCCTGGAAGGCGCGTGGGAGGCGTTCGAGCACGCCGGCATCGACCCGACGTCCCTGCGCGGCACCGACACCGGCGTCTTCTGCGGCGCCATCAGCTCCGAGTACGGCGCCACCATGCCGCCCGAGCTGGGCGGGTACCGGCTGGGCATCCTGACCAGCGTGCTGGCCGGGCGGATCTCGTACCTGCTCGGGCTTGAGGGCCCGGCGGTGACGGTGGACACCGCGTGTTCCTCCTCGCTGGTGGCGCTGCACCAGGCCGCGCAGGCGCTGCGCGCCGGTGAGTGCTCGATGGCGCTGGTCGGCGGCGTGACCGTGCTGTCGAGCCCGACCCTGCTGGTCGAGTTCAGCCGCCAGCGCGGGCTGGCCCCGGACGGGCGGTGCAAGGCGTACGCCGACGAGGCGGACGGCACCGGCTTCGCCGACGGCTGCGGCCTGATCGTGCTGGAGCGGCTCTCCGACGCGCGGCGCAACGGGCACACCGTGCTCGCCGTCGTGCGCGGCAGCGCCGTCAACCAGGACGGCGCCAGCAACGGGCTGACCGCCCCGAGCGGCCCCGCACAGGAGCGGGTGATCCGGGCGGCGCTCGCCACCTCGGGCCTGTCCCCGGCGGACGTGGACGCCGTGGAGGGCCACGGCACCGGAACGGAGCTCGGCGACCCGATCGAGGCGCACGCGCTGCTGCGCACCTACGGCCGGGAGCGGACCGACGGCCCGCTGTGGCTGGGGTCGGTCAAGTCGAACATCGGGCACACCTCGGCGGCCGCCGGCATCGCCGGCGTGATCAAGATGGTGCTGGCGATGCGGCACGAGACGCTGCCCGCCACCCTGCACGCGGACACCCCGTCCTCGAACGTGGACTGGGAGAGCGGCCAGGTCGCCCTGCTGTCGCGCCCGCAGCCGTGGCGGCCGGGCGACCGGCCGCGGCGCGCGGGCGTCTCGTCCTTCGGGGTGAGCGGCACCAACGTGCACGTCATCCTGGAGGAGGCGCCCTCGGCCGCCGACCGGCCCGCCGACGAGGCGGCGCCGCGGCCCTCGGGCATCGTGCCGGTCCTGCTGTCCGGCCGCACCGAGGCGGCGCTGCGGGCCCAGGCCGGCCGGCTGCGCGAACACCTGGCGCAGCGGCCGGAGTTGACGCCGTCCGAGATCGGCCTGTCGATGGCGACCACGCGCGCGCTGCTGGAGCGGCGCGCGGTGGTCCCGGCCGCCGACCGGGACGGGCTGGCGGCCGCGCTGGCGGCCCTGGCCGCCGGGGAGCCCGGCGCGGTCGAGGGACGGGCGGTCGCCGGGAGGACGGCGGTGCTGTTCACCGGCCAGGGCTCCCAGCGGGCCCGGATGGGCTTCGACCTGGCGCGGGTGTACCCGGCGTTCGCCGCCGCGCTGGACGAGGTGTGCGCGGCGGCGGACCCGCTGCTCGGCCGGTCGCTGCGCGCGCTGCTGGCCGCGGAGCCCGACTCCGCCGAGGCGGCGCTGCTCAACGCCACCGAGTACACCCAGGTGGCGCTGTTCGCCGTCGAGGTGGCGCTGTACCGGCTGGTCGAGTCGTTCGGGGTGCGCCCGGACTTCCTGATCGGGCACTCGGTGGGCGAGATCGCCGCGGCGCACGTCGCCGGGGTGCTCTCGCTGGCGGACGCCACCGCCCTGGTGGTGGCGCGCGGCCGGCTGATGGGGGCGCTGCCCGAGGGCGGCGCGATGGTGGCCGTCCAGGCCACCGAGGAGGAGGTCACCGCGTCGCTGGCCGGCTACCAGGGCCGGCTGGAGATCGCCGCGGTGAACGGGCCGCGGGCCGTGGTGGTGTCCGGTGACGCCGACGCCGCCGAGGAGTGGCTGCCGGCCTTCGCGGACCGGAAGACCTCGCGGCTGAAGGTGTCGCACGCGTTCCACTCGCCCCGGATGGAGCCGATGCTGGCGGAGTTCGCCTCCGTCGCACGGAAGTTGACGTTCAGCGCGCCGAAGGTCGCGGTCGTGTCGAACGTGACCGGCGGGCGGGTGACCGACGAGCTCACCGACCCGATGTACTGGGTGAAGCACGTCCGCCGGGCGGTGCGGTTCGCCGACGGCGTGCGGACCCTGTACCGGTCGGGTGTCCGCCGCTTCCTGGAGCTCGGCCCGGACGCGGTGCTGACCGCGATGGCCGGCCAGACCCTCGACGGCGCCGACGACGCCGTCCTGCTCCCGGCGCTGCGCGCGCGGCACGACGAGGCCGAGACCTTCGCCCGCTTCCTCGGCGGGGCGCGGATCGCCGGCGTCGACGTCGACTGGGCGGCCTACTACGCCGGGACCGGGGCGACCCGGGTGGACCTGCCGACGTACGCGTTCCAGCGCGAGCGGTTCTGGCTGGCGCCCGGCACCGGCTCGGCCGACGCGGCCGCGGCCGGTCAGGTCGGCGTGGACCACGCGATCCTCACCGCCGCCGTGCCGGTGGCCGACCGCGACGAGTGGGTGTTCACCGGGCGCGTCTCGGCCGACACCCAGCCGTGGATCGCCGACCACGTCGTGCTCGGGGCGCTGGTGCTCCCCGGCACCGCACTGGTCGACCTGGCCGTGACGGCCGGAACGGCGATCGGCTGCCCGGCGCTGGAGCAGCTGGAGATCGCCACCCAGCTGGTCCTCACCGACGAGCCGCGCCTGGTCCAGGTGACCGTCTGCGCCGCCGACGCCGAGGGCCGCCGCGAGCTCGCGATCTACTCGCGCGCCGCCGCCGCGACCACCGCCGACGACACCGCCGACGACCGGCCGCAGGCGCTCTGCCACGCCCGCGGCCGGCTCGGTGGCGTGCCGGCGTCGCCGGTGCCGTTCGACGCGCAGTGGCCGCCGGTGGACGCCGAGCCCGTGCCCGTCGACGACCTGTACGCGCGCCTCGCGGAGGCCGGGCTCGACCACGGCCCGCTGTTCCAGGGCGTGCAGGCGCTCTGGCGCCGCGGCTCGGAGGTCTTCACCGAGATCGCGCTGCCCGACGACATCGACGGCACCGGCTACCGGCTCCACCCCGGGCTGTTCGACGCCGCCCTCCAGGGCGGTCTGCTCGACGTCGAGCCGGGTGCCGCCCCGCACCTGCCGGTCTCGTGGGCCGACGTCTCCTTCGGGACGGCCACCGCGGCCCGCGCCCGGGTCCGGATCGCCACCGCCGACTCGGTGCTGCGGGTGGACGCGGTGGACCTCGACGGCGAGCCGCTGCTGTCGGTCGGCCGGGTCGGCTACCGCCCGGCGCCCGAACTCGACGGTGCGCTGCGGCCCGGGGCGGACGCCCTGTTCGAGCTCACCTGGACGGCCGTGGACGCGGAGCCGTCCGCCGCCGCGCGGATCGCGGTCCTCGGCGGACTGGACGCCCCCGGCGAGGCGTTCGCCGATCTCGCCGCCCTGAAGGCGGCGCTGGCCGCCGGCGCCCCGGCACCCACCCTGGTGCTGGCCCCGGTCCTGGCGCCGGACGACGCGGGCGCCTCCGTCCCCGACGCGGTGCGGGACCTGTCCGCCCGGGCGATCGACACGATGCGCGGCTGGCTGTCGAGCCCCCTGTCGGCCGACGCGCGACTGGTGCTGGTCACCCGCGGCGCGGTCGCGGCCGGCACCACCGTGCCCGACCCCGCGGCCGCCGCAGTCTGGGGCGCGGCCCGCGTCGCCCGGACCGAGCACCCGGACACCGTGCTGCTCGTCGACCTCGACGAGCACGGCATCGCCGACTGGACCGTGCTCGGCGAGCTGGACGAGCCCGAACTGGCCGTCCGCGAGGGCGCGTTGCTCGCTCCCCGGCTCGCCCCCGCCGCCCCGGCCGAGGCCGCACCGGTGCCGGACGGCGCCGGGGCGGTCCTGGTCGCCTGCGGCCCGGGCGGCGCCGGTCCGGTGGTCGCCCGTGGTCTGGCCGAGCGGTACGGCGCCGAGCGGCTGCTGCTGGTCGCCCTCGGCGGCCCGGACGCGGCCGTCGACGCGGCGGCCGCCGAACTGGCCGGCGCCCGCGCCGTGGCCTGTGCCACCGTCGACGACCTCGCCGACGTGCTGTCCGCACTGGACGCCCCGCTGACCGCGGTCGTGCACGCCCCCGGGGCCGTCGCCGACGGCACCCTGGAGACGCACACCGGCGACCAGCTCGACCGGGCGGTCGACGCGCGGCTCGGCGTCGCGCTGCGACTGCGCGAGCTGACCGCCGGGCACGGCCCGGCCGCGTTCGCGCTGGTCTGCGCCGAGGCCGGACTCCTCGGCACCGCCGGGCAGCTCTCCACCGCCGCCGCCGACGCGGCCCTGGACGCCCTCGGCCACCGGTGGCGCGCCGAGGGCCTGCCGGTGACCGCGCTGGCCTGGAACACCTCCCCCGACACCGCCGAACAGGCCGAGCCGGCCCGGCGGTTGGCCGACCGCCTGGGTGCGGCGACGCCGGCCCTGCTCACGCCGCTCCGGCTGGACCCGGCCGAACTGCGGGCCCGGGCCCAGCAGGGCACGCTGGCTCCGCTGCTGCGCGGACTGGTCCGCACGCCCGCCCGCCGCGGCCGGGCCGGCGGATCGCTGGCGCGCACGCTCGCCCAGACCCCCGAGGCGGACCGCGTGCGGGTCGTCCTCGACCTGGTGCGCGCGCAGGTCGCCGCCGTCCTCGGGCACGACACCCACACCGCGATCGACCCCGAGCGCCCGTTCAAGGACGTCGGCCTCGACTCCATGGGCGCCGTCGAGCTGCGCAACCGGCTGACCAAGGTCACCGGCCTGCGGCTGTCGGCGACCATGGTCTTCGACCACCCGACCCCGGCGGCGATCGCCCGGCTGATCGTCGGCGAGCTCGCCGAGGCCTCCGACACCGCGCGCCCGGTGGTGCGCTCGCGCCGCGGCGCGGTCGACGAGCCGCTGGCGATCGTCGGCATGAGCTGCCGCTACCCGGGCGGGATCAACTCGCCGGACGAGCTGTGGGAGCTGGTGGCCGCCGGCCGCAGCGGCATGGGCGGGTTCCCCACCGACCGCGACTGGAACATCGACGAGCTGTACCACCCCGACCCCGAGCACCCCGGCACCACGTACGCGCGGATCGGCGGGTTCGTGAAGGGCGCGGGCGACTTCGACGCCGGCTTCTTCGGCATCGGCCCGCACGAGGCCCGGGCCATGGACCCGCAGCAGCGCTGGCTGCTGGAGGGTGCGTGGGAGGCGTTCGAGAACGCGGGCATCGACCCGACCTCGCTGCGCGGCACCGACACCGGCGTGTACTGCGGTGCGGTCAACCCGGACTACGGCGTCGGCATGCCGCCGGAGCTGGAGCAGTTCCACATGACCGGCGTGATGTCGAGCGTGCTGTCCGGCCGGATCTCGTACACCCTCGGCCTGGAGGGCCCGGCGGTCACCGTCGACACGGCCTGCTCCGCGTCCCTGGTGGCGCTGCACCTGGCCATGCAGGCGCTGCGGGCGGGCGAGTGCTCGCTCGCCCTGGCCGGCGGCGTCACCGTGATGGCCACCCCGACCGCGCTGTCCGACACCGCGCGCATCCACGGCCTGTCCCCGGACGGCCTGTGCAAGGCGTTCTCGGCGACCGCGGACGGCACCTCGTTCTCGGACGGCATGGGCCTGCTCGTGCTGGAGCGGCTCTCGGACGCCCGCCGCAACGGCCACCAGGTGCTGGCGGTGCTGCGCGGCAGCGCGATCAACCAGGACGGCGCCAGCAACGGCCTGACCGCGCCGAACGGCCCCTCCCAGGAGCGGGTGATCCGGGCGGCCCTGGCCGCGTCGGACCTGGCCCCGTCGCAGGTGGACGTGGTGGAGGCGCACGGCACCGGCACCTCGCTGGGCGACCCCATCGAGGCGCACGCGCTGCTGGCGACCTACGGCCAGGACCGCACCCGCGGCCCGCTGCGGCTGGGCTCGCTCAAGTCGAACATCGGGCACTCCGGCCCCGCGGCCGGCGTCGGCGGCGTCATCAAGATGGTTCAGGCGCTGCGGCACGAGACGCTGCCGCGCACGCTGCACGTGACCGAGCCGTCCCCGCACATCGACTGGGAGTCCGGCGAGGTCGAGCTGCTCCTCGCCGATCAGCCGTGGAAGACGGACGGCGAGCCGCGCCGCGCCGGCATCTCGGCCTTCGGCCTGAGCGGCACCAACGCCCACGTGATCCTGGAGGAGGCCCCGGCGCCGGACCCGGTCGCACCGACCACCGGCGAGCGGCCGCCCGCCGTCCCGGTGCTGCTCTCGGCCCGTACCCGGCCCGCGCTGCGGGCGCAGGCCGAACGGCTGCACGCCGCCCTGCTCGCCGACCCGGACCTCGACCCGGTCGACGTCGCCTTCTCGACGGCGACGACCCGTGCGGCCCTGCCGCGGCGGGCCGCGGTCGCGGCCCGGGACCGGGACGAACTGCTCGACGGGCTGACGGCGCTGGCCGGCGACGGCGCGGCCGAGCACACCGTCGAGGGCAAGGTGCTGAACGGCAAGACGGTCTTCGTCTTCCCCGGCCACGGTTCGCACTGGACCGGGATGGCGGTGCGGCTGCTGGACACCGCGCCGGCGTTCGCGGAGCAGATCGCGGCGTGCGCGAAGGCGCTCGAACCGCACGTGGACTGGAACCTGGAGGACGTGCTGCGCGGCGCGCCGGGCGCGCCGTCGCTGGAGGCGGTCGACGGGGCCGTCCCGTGGAACGTGCTGCAGCCGACGATGTTCTCGGTGATGGTCTCGCTGGCCGCGCTGTGGCGGGCCCACGGCGTGGAGCCGGACGTGATCGTCGGCCACTCGCAGGGCGAGGTCGCCGCCGCCTACGCGGCCGGCGCGCTGTCCCTGGAGGACGCCGTCCTGATCGTGGTGATGCGCAACCGGCTCGCGAGCGAGCTGCTCCCCAACGACGAGGGGCTGCTCTGGATCGGGGCGTCGGACGCCGAGGTCGAACGGCGGGTCGCCGCACACGGCGGCCGGGCCGAGGTCGCCGTGGTCAACAGCCCGGTCTCCGTGGTGCTCGCCGGTGACGGCGAGGTCCTGGAGCTGGTGCGGGCCGAGTGCGAACGCGACGGCGTGCGGACCCGCGCGCTCGGTTCGGGCTTCGCCTCGCACACCACCGCGGTCGAGGCCATGGAGACCGAGCTGGTGGCGTCCCTGGCGTCGGTGACGCCCCGGGCGGGCCGGGTCCCGTTCTACTCCACGGCGGTCGACGGATTCGTCGACACCACCGGCCTGGACGCGGCCTACTGGTACCGCAACGTCCGCAACCAGGTCGGCTTCGAGGCCGCGGTCTGCGCGCTGATCGACGACGGTGCGACCCGCTTCGTGGAGGTCTCGCCGCACCCGGTGCTGTCGACCGCGATCGAGCAGACCGCCACGGCCCACGACGCCGAGGGCCGGGTCGCCACGGTGGCGACGATCGGCACGCTCCGGCGCGACGAGGGCGGCCTGGACCGCTTCGCGCTCTCGCTGGCCGAGGCGCACACGGCCGGCATCGAGGTGGACTGGGACGGCTTCTACGCCGGCACCGGCGCCACCCGGGTGCCGCTGCCGACCTACGCGTTCCAGCGCAAGCGGTACTGGCTCGCGCCGGCCACGACCGGCCAAGCCGCCGCAGGCGCGACGCAGCCCGCCGAGCAGCCCGACGAGGACGCGGACGACCGCGGCGGCGTGCTGGTGCGGCAGTTGGCCGCGGTGCCGGCGGAGGAGCGCGAGGCGCTGGCGCAGAAGGTGGTCCGGGCGCAGGTCGCGGCCGTCCTCGGGCACGAGTCCGGCGACGCGGTCGAAGTCGACCAGGGCTTCTGGGAGATGGGCTTCAACTCGGTCGGCGTCGTCCGGCTGTGCAACCGCCTGAACCGGGTGACCGGCGTGCAGGTGGCGTCGACCGTGATCTTCGAGCACCCCGACGCCCTGGGCCTGGCCCGCTGGCTCGTCCGGCACCTGGCGGACGAGGTGGCGGCGGCCGAGGCCGACCCCCGGTCCGGCGGGTCCGACCGGCCGGTCGACGCGGACCGGCGGGCGCCGGGCAGCGCGGACGGACGGGACGCGGCCGCACCGGCCGGTTCCGCCGGCCACGGGGCCACGGCCACCCGGCCCGCCCCGCAGGACCGCGGCACGTTCACCGCGCTGGTGCGGCACGCCCACGCCGAGGGCGAGCTCGACCGGGCGATGAGCTGGCTGATGGAGGCCTCCCGCTTCCGCCCGGCCTTCACCTCGCCCGGCGAACTGCCGCAGGACGGCGGACGCGTGGTGCGCCTCGCCAAGGGCGACCCGGGGCAGCCGGGGCAGCCGGCCGTGGTCTGCGTGCCGTCGTTCGCGGTCGGCTCGGGCCCGCACCTGTTCCTGGCGCTCGCCCAGGGCCTGCGCGGCCGGGACGTGTACTCCTGCTCGCTGCCCGGCTTCCGCGAGGACGAGCCGCTGCCGGGGGCCTGGAGCACCGTCATCGGGCTGCTCGCGGAGCGGATCCGGCAGGCCGTCGGCGACGCCGAGGTGGTGCTCGTCGGGTACTCCATCGGCGGCGCCGTGGCGCACGCGCTGGCCGCCGAGCTCGAACGCACGGGCCGGGCCGCGGCCGGCCTGGTCCTGCTCGACTCGCCGGACCCGCGGTCCGTCGTCGAGGACAGCGGCAGCACGTTCGAGTCGAGCATGGACGCCCTGCTCAACGGCGGCCGCGACCTCGCCTTCGACGACTCCGGCTGGCTGGCGATGGGCGCCTACCTGCGCCTGCTGGCCGAACGCGAGGACACCGGCATCGAAACCCCGCGGCTGTACGTGAAGGCCGGTGACACGCACTCCTGGCCCGTGTGGGACCTCGGCGGCGACCTGGTGCGGCTCGACGCCGGCCACTTCGACCTGATCAACGACCCGAAGTGCGCCCAGGCCGTCGAGACGTGGGTCCGGGGCGGATTCTCTGCTGACTCAGCTGTGCACGACAAGGAGAAGTGATGAACCCCGACGCGAACGACGTGGCGGTCGAGGACGGAGCGGGCCGCTGCCCGGTCGACCACACCGCGAAGCCGGCGGAGACGACGGTGATCCCGTCCTCGCAGGTGCCGGGTCCGACCATGGGCCAGCGCGAGCAGCTCGCCCAGTGGGCCGGGAACCGCACCGCGTTCCTGAACGACTGCAAGCGGCTGTACGGCTCCAAGTTCAAGCTGGGCTTCGTGCCGGGCGTCGAGTTCTTCATCCTCACCGACCCGGACGAGGTGAAGGCCGTCTTCCAGGGGCCGCGCACCAGCCTGCACTGCGGCACCTCGAACGGCGCGCTGGAGAAGTTCTTCGGCCACACCGGGCTCGCCTTCCTCGACGAGGGCGAGCACCTGGCCCGCCGCAAGGCGCTCACCCGCAGCTTCAAGGGCGCCGCCTTCAACCGGATCACCGAAGCGGTGGAGCAGATCACCGTGGACGCGGTCGCGCAGTGGCCGCGCGACGAGGACCTCGACATGCACCCGCTGGTGCACCGCTGGGCGATGAACGTGATCCGCGAGGTCGTGTTCGGCCAGGTGGTCCCGAGCAACTGGCCGCAGCTGCTCGACGCGCTGATGGACCTGCTGGAGATCAACACCTACCCGACCGCGATGATCATGTTCGACCGGTGGTCGCCGGCGAAGAAGCGGCTCATGAAGCGCCGCCCCGGCACCGGCGTCAAGGACTTCTGGCAGAACCGGCCCCGGGTCGACGCGCTGATCGCCGAGGCGGTGGCCGAGCGCATCCAGGTCGGCGAGCTCGGCAACGACATGCTGTCGGTCCTGCTCGGCATCACCCACGAGGACGGCTCGTCGCTGTCCGGCGTGGAGCTGCGCGACGAGATCATGACCATGTTCGTCGCCGGCACCGTGACGACCGTGTCCGCGGTCTGCTGGTCGATCGAGCACTTCTCCCGCGACCCGGAGCGGCTCGCCAAGCTGCGGGCCGAGATCGCCGAGGGGTCCTCCACGGAGTACCTCACCGCCGCCGCGCACGAGGTGCTGCGGAAGAACCCGCCGCTGCCGAACAACCTGGCGCGCCAGGTCATGAAGCCGATCGTGATCGGCAACGTGCGCTACGAGCCCGGCCAACTGCTGGTTCCCAGCGCCGAGTTGATGAACAACGACCCGGAGCGCTACCCGGAGCCGGACGAGTTCCGCCCGGAGCGGTTCCTCGGCGTGCAGCCGGGCCAGTACACCTGGATCCCGTTCGGCGGCGGGCACACCCGCTGCATGGGCGACCAGATCGCGATCCACGAGATCAAGACCATGCTGCGCGAACTGGTGACCAACGTCGACTTCGAGCGGGTCGAGGAGGACCCCGCGAAGGCGGTGCCGCGCGGCCCGGTCGTGGTCCCCCAGCGCGGTCCGCGGATGGTGCTGCGCCCCCGGACCGCGGTGGCGGCCGGGAACTGACCGCGGATATTCACAGAACCGAGGAGACACCCTTGTCCGTTCCCTACAGCACCGGCGTGCACCAGCTCGCGCCGCAGACCTTCGCCTACCTGCAGGGCAGCTGTGCCACCGGCTTCGGCAACGCCGGCCTGGTGCACAGCGGCGAAGAGGCGCTGCTCGTCGACACGCTGTTCTCCGTCCCGCAGACCCGGGACATGCTGTCGGCCATCGCCAAGGCGGTGCCCACCGCCGACATCTGCTGGGTCGTCAACACCCACCACGACGGCGACCACTGGTGGGGCAACCAGCTCGTCGGCGACGCCATGATCGTGTCCTCCACGGCGGCGGCGCGGGCGATGCGCCACGCCGGCCCGGAGACCACCTCCCCGCTGCTGGCCCCCGACGCCGACCCCCGGCTGCGCAGGCACCTGGAGCCGTTCGACTTCTCCGGCATCATCCCGACCTACCCGACGATCACCTTCAGCGGCGAGCTCGAACTGACCGTGGGCCAGCGGGTCGTGCGGCTGATCGAGGCCGGCCCGGCGCACACCGTCGGCGACGTCATCGTCCACGTGCCCGACGCGGGGGTCGTGTACGCCGGTGACCTGCTCATGTTCGGCACCCACGGGGTCATCCACTCCGGGTCGATCGACAACTGCATCCGCGCCTGCGACACGATCGTCGAGCTCGACCCCGAGTTCGTCGTCCCCGGCCACGGCCCGGTCGGCGGCAAGCAGGACGTCGTGCGGGTCCGCGAGCACCTGGAGCAGCTGAAGATCCAGGCCACCGCCGCCCACCAGCAGGGCAAGTCCGCGCTGGAGGCCGCCCGCGACTTCGACCTCACCGGCTTCGAGGGCCTGGAGAACGCCGAGCGCCTGGTCCTCAACATCGGCGCCGTCTACCGCGAGCTCAACGGCGACGGAACCCCGGAGCCGCTGGAGTGCCTGCACCACATGGTGGAGCTGGAGGAGTCCCTGAAGGTCGAGGTGACCGCATGACGCCCCGGAGCACCGCGCCCCGGATGGCGCTCGCCCCGGCGGAGGTGGTCCGCCCGCTGCTCGGGATGCCCGCCGAGGTCCAGACCGACCCGGACGGCCCGCTGGCCCACATGGTCGGCAACCCGGTGCCCAACGTCCTCGGCGTGATCGGCAACCACCCGGCGCTGCTGTCCGGGATGAACCCGATGCTCTCCGCGCTCGGCCAGGGCAAGCTGCCGCTGCGCGACCGCGAGCTGATGGTGCTGCGGGTCGGCTACCTCCTGCAGTCGCGCTACGAGTGGGCCCACCACGTCGCCATCGGCTCCAAGGCCGGCATCTCCGCGGAGGAGATCGCCCGCGTCCCCGCCGGCCCGGACGCCGCCGGCTGGTCCGCGCACGACGCCGCCCTGCTGCGCGCGGTCGACGAGCTGCGCGGCCCGGACGCCGCGCTGTCCGACCGGACCTGGCAGCAGCTGTCGTCCGTGTACGACGACGAGCGGATGCTGGAGGTGCTGGCGATCATCGGCGCGTACTCGATGCTCGCCTACATCCTGAAGTCCTGCGACGTCGCCGTCGAAGACTGGTTCACCGACCCCGCCGACCTCCCCAGACCCTGAGAATCCGCCGACCGGTTCCGTGCGGCCGCACGGAACCGGCGCGGTTCGGCACCCGCATGCCGGACCGCACTCGTCAGTGGAAGTGATTCTCAGGGAGGGCAAGGCAGATGACTCGGTTCGGTGGTTCCGTGCACGAAGAGCCGATCGGAACGGACTTCTTCGACGATCCGCACAAGTACTACCGTCGCTGGCGCACCAACGGCCCCGTCTTCCGGGTCCGTCGGCCGAACGGTCTGCCGCACTGGCTGATCATCGGCTACGACGAGGCCCGCACCGCACTCGCCGACCCGCGGATGCGCAAGAACGTCACCGATCTCTACGAGATCCTGCGCCGCACCGCCCCGGACGGGCGGGGCGCCGGCGCCTCGGAACTGCTCAACTCGCACATGCTGAACAGTGACGCGCCCGAGCACACCCGGCTGCGCAAGCTCGTCGGCCGGGAGTTCACCGGGCGCCGGGTCGCCGCCCTGCGGCCGCGCATCGAGCACATCACCAAGGGCCTGCTCGACCGGATGGAGGGTCAGGAGGAGGTCGACCTGATCGAGGGGCTGGCGGCCCCGCTGCCGGTCATGGTGATCTGCGAACTGCTCGGCGTGCCCTTCGACGACCGGGAGAAGTTCCAGGAGTGGTCCCGGATCCTGCTGGACGCCGACCCCAGTGTCGACATGGCCGTCGTCTCGCAGCAGATGACCGACTACCTGACCGAACTGCTGGAGGCCAAGCGGGCCGCCCCCGGTGACGACCTGTTGTCCGGGCTGATCACCGACAGCGCGGACGGCGACCAGCTCTCCGTGGACGAGCTGATCGGGATGGCGTTCCTGCTGCTGGTCGCCGGGCACGAGACGACGCTGCACCTGATCGCCAACGGCGTCCACATGATGCTGCGGGACCAGGAGGCGCTGGAGTCGCTGCGGGCGCACCCGGACCGGATCCCCGCCGCGACCGAGGAGGTGCTCCGGCGCTTCGGTCCGGTCGGCTGGGCGACCATGCGGTACACCAGCGAGGCCGTCAGCCTCGGTGGCGTCACCATCCCGGCGGGCGAGCTCGTGTGCGTCTCGCTCGACGCCGCCAACCACGACCCCGAGTACAACGAGGACCCGCCCCGGCTGCACCAGGTGGACGAGAGCCCCAAGCACCTGGCCTTCGGGCACGGCATCCACTTCTGCCTCGGCGCCCCGCTGGGCCGGCTGGAGGCGAACGTCGCGTTCGCCCAACTGCTGCAGCGGTTCGAGAAGCTGCGACTGGCCGATCCCGACTTCTTCCCCGAGTGGCGGATCGGCTTCATGCGCGGATTCGGTTCCCTGCCGGTGCGCCTGAAATGAACGCGCGAACACCAAGCACTGCACTGAGGAAGACGTCATGACTGAAGCGATCCACAAGCAACGACTGTTCGAACTGGCCTTCGGCCACATGGCCATGCAGACGGTGTCCACCGCGGCCCGGCTGAACGTCGCCGACACGCTCGGCGACGGCGAGCGGACCGGCGCCGAGCTCGCCGCCGAGCTCGGCACGGACCCGGCGGTGACCACCCAGCTGTGCAGCGCGCTCGCCGCGTTCGGGGTCCTGACCCACACGGAGACCGGGCACTTCCGGCTGACCGAGGTCGGCGCCCTGCTGCGGACCGACCGGCCCGACTCGCTGAACTCCTTCACCCGGATGTTCACCGACCCGGCGATCCAGGCGGCCTGGCGCGAGCTGGACACCGCCGTCCGCACCGGGGGCTCCACCTTCGGCGACGTGTTCGGCAAGTCCTTCTTCGAATACGTCGCGGGCGACCCGGAACTGTCCGCGAACTTCCCCGCCACCCTGCGGCAGAGCGCCCTGCAGACCGCCGAGGCGCTGCCCCGGGCCTACGACTTCGGCGCCTTCAAGACCGTCGCCGACGTCGCCGGCGGGAACGGCGCGCTGCTCGCCGCCGTCCTCACCGCCAACCCCGGCCTGCGCGGCATCGTGCACGACGCCGCCCCGGCGGTCGGTGCGGCCGAGGAGGTCCTGGCCGCGGCCGGGGTCGCCGACCGCTGCACCGTGGTCGCCGGCGACCTCGCGGCCGAGGTGCCCGCCGGGGCCGACCTCTACCTGGTCAGGAACGTCCTGCACTACGCCGACGACGAGCGCGCCGTCGCGATCCTCGGCAACATCCGGCGGGTGGTCCCCCCGCACGGCCGGCTGCTCATCGTGGACCCGGTCATGCCCGACACCGTCGACGGCTCGCTGCCGAACACGATGTACCTGAGCGACATCCACATGCAGCTCGTCGGGGCCCGCCGGGGCCGCACCAAGGCCGAGTTCGAGGCCCTCTGCGTCCGCGCGGGCTTCACCGTGACCGGACTGTCGCTGCTGCCCGCCCCGATGGCCTTCTCGCTGATCGAGGCCGTCCCCGGGGGCGGCGAGAACTGACGACCGCCGGACGGCGGCCGCGGCCGCCGGTCCGACTTCCCGCTCGCGTCCCATTCCGTTTCGCGCAGGCCCACACCGTGCCTGCGCGGAACGGGACGCGGGCGGGTTCGTTATATCGGTTCGGCATCATCGCCGCCCGGAATCCGCGCGGACCGGATTAGCGCGGCCCAACTGGACCGCACCCGAAGCCCTTTACCACCGTGTTGTTTCAGGTTTGGTCCAGTCCACTGACCAGAAGCTGACAGCGATGTTGGTCACGCCGGGGCAGGGACGGCGATCAGGGCGCCTCCCCGTCGAGCGCGCACGTCGTGCCGTTCGCACAGCGTCCTCTCGTTGTTTTCCGGAGCCGTGCGAAGCCGCCGTCCGAACCGGATCAACCGCTCCCCCGGCCGCACCGCAAACAAAGTGACCGGTTCCTGCCCTCTTGACATTGGCAGGTTGCGGACAACGCTCTCATGACCGCACACGAAGGTGCGTACTGTCACTCGCGGGCCTGCTGACACTCGGCCCATGACGGGGAATTCGCCATGGCGGGGGAATTGCCGGCCCGACGGCGTGCCGGCTGCCGGGGTGGCTGCGTCGATCGGTCACCAACCGAACCCTGATCCGGACGGCCCACACACGCGTGGCATGAGAGCAGTCGAGGACCTGGTCGCCGCTGTGCGCCCAGACGTGAAGGAGTACGCATGGCCGCCGATCAGAAGGACATCGTCGGGGCCCTCCGGCAGACGCTCAAGGAAACCGAGCGCCTCCGGCGGCAGAACCAGCAGCTTCTCGACCGTGCGGGCGAGCCACTGGCGATCGTCGGCATGAGCTGCCGCTTCCCGGGCGGTGTGACGTCGCCGGAGGAGCTGTGGGAGCTGCTGGCGAAGGAGCGCGTCGGGATCTCCGAGTTCCCGGACGACCGCGGCTGGGACCTGGAGCGGCTCTACGACCCGGACCCGGACCACCCGGGCACCTCCTACACGCGCAGCGGCGGATTCGTGGACCGCGTCGGCGAGTTCGACGCCGAGTTCTTCGGCATCTCGCCGCGCGAGGCGCTCGCGATGGACCCGCAGCAGCGGCTGCTGCTGGAGACGGCCTGGGAGGCGTTCGAGGACGCCGGCATCGACCCGCTGACCCTCAAGGGCAGCGACACCGGCGTCTTCTGCGGCGTCATGTTCCAGGACTACGGCTTCGTCGCGGGCATGAGCGACCGCAACGCCGAGATCGAGGGCTACCTCCCGACCGCCGCCGCCGGCAGCGTCGCCTCCGGCCGGATCAGCTACACCTTCGGCTTCGAGGGCCCCGCGGTGTCGGTGGACACCGCCTGCTCCTCCTCGCTCGTCGCCGTGGACCTGGCGGCCAAGTCCCTGCGGGCGCGCGAGTGCTCGCTGGCGCTGGTCGGCGGCGTGACGGTGCACCCGCGGCCGAACAACTTCATCGAGTTCAGCCGGCAGCGGGCGCTGTCGGTGGACGGGCTGTGCAAGGCGTACGCGGCCGCCGCGGACGGCGTGGCCTGGGGCGAGGGCTCCGGCCTGCTGCTGCTGGAGCGGCTGTCGGACGCGCGCCGCAACGGTCACCGCGTCCTGGCCCTGGTGCGCGGCACGGCCGTCAACCAGGACGGCGCGAGCAACGGCCTGACCGCGCCGAACGGCCCCTCGCAGGAGCGGGTCATCCGGCAGGCGCTGGCGAACGCCGGGCTCAAGGCGTCCGACGTGGACGCCGTCGAGGGCCACGGCACCGGCACCACGCTCGGCGACCCGATCGAGGCCGAGGCCCTGCTGGCGACCTACGGCCGCGAGCGGACCGACGGCCCGCTGCGGCTCGGCTCGATCAAGTCCAACATCGGCCACACGATGGCGGCGGCCGGCGCGGCCGGCGTCATCAAGATGGTCATGGCGCTGCGGCACGAGACGCTGCCCGCCACGCTGCACGTGGACGCGCCCTCGCCGCACGTCGACTGGGCCTCCGGCGAGGTCGAGCTGCTGACCGAGGCGCAGAAGTGGCCGGTCACGGAGCGGCCGCGGCGCGCGGGCGTGTCCTCGTTCGGGATCAGCGGCACCAACGCGCACGTCATCCTGGAGGAGGCCCCGGCCGAGGAGCCGAAGCCGGTCGAGGACGCCGTGGGCACGCCGGCGGTGACGCCGGTGCTGCTCTCCGCCCGGAGCGAGGCGGCGCTGCGCGAGCAGGCCGACCGCCTGCGGGCCCGCATGATCGCCCACCCGGACATCTCCGTCCTGGACATCGGCTTCTCCTCGGTGACGACGCGCGCGCAGCTGGAGCACCGCGCCGTCGTGGTGGCCGCCGACCGCGGCGCGCTGCTGGGCGGCCTCGCCGCCCTCACCGCGGCCGACCCCGCGGCGCACGTGCTCGAAGGCCGGCCGGGCAACGGCAAGGCCGTGTTCGTCTTCCCCGGCCAGGGTGCGCAGTGGGTCGGCATGGCCGTCGAACTGCTGGACTCCGCGCCGGTGTTCGCCGAGTCGATCGCCGCCTGCGGTGCGGCGCTGGCCGAGTTCGTCGACTGGAGCCTGGAGGACGTCCTGCGCGGCGCCGAGGGCGCCCCCACGTTCGAGCGGGTGGACGTCGTCCAGCCCGCGCTGTGGGCGGTGATGGTGTCGCTGGCGGCGCTGTGGCGCTCGTACGGCGTCGAGCCCTCGGCCGTGGTCGGCCACTCCCAGGGCGAGATCGCCGCCGCGTGCGTCGCGGGCGGCCTGTCGCTGCGCGACGGCGCCCGGGTCGTGGCGCTGCGCAGCCGGCTGGTCCTGGACCGGCTGGCGGGCCGGGGCGGCATGGTCTCGGTGGCCCTGCCGGCGGAACGCGCCGAGGAACTGCTGAAGCCGTACGGGGGCCGGATCTCGATCGCCGCGGTGAACGGCCCCGCGACGGTGGTCATCGCCGGTGAGCCCGCCGCGCTGGACGAGATGATCGCCGGCTGCGAGCGCGACGGCATCCGCGCCCGCAAGGTCAACGTGGACTACGCCTCCCACTCGGCGCAGGTCGAGGCCATCGAGACGGAGCTGCTGGACGTGCTGGCGCCGATCGCGCCGGTCTCCGGGCAGATCCCGTTCTACTCCACCGCCACCGGCGGCTTCATCGACACCAGCACGCTGGACGCCGCCTACTGGTACGGGAACCTGCGCGGCCGCGTCGGCTTCGAGCCCGCGCTCCGCGCGCTGATCGACACCGGCGCGAGCTTCTTCGTCGAGGTCTCCCCGCACCCGGTGCTGACCATGGCCGTCGAGGAGACGGCTCAGGCCCACGGCGCCCAGAACCGCGTCGGCGTGGTCGGCTCGCTGCGCCGCGACGAGGGCGGCCTGCAGCGCTTCGCGATCTCGCTCGGTGCGGCGCACGTGAACGGCCTCACCGTCGACTGGCCCGCGTTCTACGCCGCCACCGGCGCCCAGCAGGTGCAGCTGCCGACCTACGCGTTCCAGCGCGAGCGGTACTGGCTGACCCCGAGCGCCAAGGCCGGGGACGCCTCGGCCGCCGGGCTCGGCCGGGTCGAGCACCCGGTGCTGGCCGCGGCCGCGCAGCTGGGCGACCGCGACGAGTGGCTGTTCACCGGCCGCCTGTCGATCGACACCCAGCCCTGGACCCGCGACCACGTCGTCTTCGGCATGGTCCTCGTCCCCGGCACCGCCCTGGTCGAGATGGCCCTCACCGCCGGTGAGACGGTCGGCTGCCCCGTCCTGGACGAGCTGATCATCGAGGCCCCGCTCATCCTCGACGAGGACACCGCGCGCCACGTCCAGGTCACCGTCGGCCAGCCCGGCGACGACGGCCGCCGCGAACTGGCCGTCTTCTCCCGCCCCGAGACCGGCGGCCAGGACGGCCAGACCGAGACCACCTGCCACGCCCGCGGCTGGCTCGCCACCGAGGCCGACACCCCGGCCCCCTTCCCCCCGCACTGGCCGCCGGCCGGCGCCCAGCCCGTCCCCGTCGACGCGTTCTACCCGCAGCTGGCCGACCTCGGCCTCGACTACGGGCCGCTGTTCCAGGGCGTGCAGGCGGCCTGGCGGCTCGGCTCCGAGGTGTACGCCGAGGTGGCGCTGCCCGACGACGCCGGGACCGACGGCTTCGGCCTGCACCCGGCGCTGTTCGACGCCGCGCTGCACGCCAGCATGCTGGACAAGGACGCGGGCGCGTCGGTCGACCTGCCGTTCTCCTGGTCGGGCGTGCAGCTCGGCCGGGCCGGCCTCACCCGGGTGCGGGTGCGGATCGGGTCGGCGGGCGAGTCCGCCCTGCGGATCGACGCGGTCGACGACACCGGCGCCACCGTGGTGACGGTCGGCACCCTCGCCCTGCGCCCGACCGACCCGGGGCAGCTCGAAAGCGCCCAGCGCGGCAAGCAGAACCCGCTGTTCCAGGTCGACTGGGCCACGGTCACGACCGAGTCCGCGAAGCCGGTGCGGCTGGCCGTCCTCGGCGACCCGTCGGCCCTCGACGGCCTGGCGGCGGAAGCCGAGCGGTACGCGGACCTGGCGGCGCTGGAGAAGGCCGTCGCCGATGGCGCGGCCGCGCCGGAGGCGGTCCTCGCCGGGTTCGGGAGCCCGGCCGCGGCGGGCGGTACGGCGGAGGCCGTGCTGGCGACCGCGGGCGGCGCGCTGGAGCTGGTGCAGCGCTGGCTGGCGAGCGAGTGGCTGGGGGACGCCCGACTGGTCGTGGTGACCCGGAACGCCGTCGCCGTGGGCGACGAGACGCCCGATCTGGCGCAGTCCCCGGTGTGGGGCCTGCTCCGCAGCGCCCAGTCCGAGCACCCCGGGCGCTTCGTCCTGGTGGACCACGACGGCGGCGACGAGCCGCAGTGGGGCGCCCTCCTCGACCTCGACGAGCCGCAACTCGCCCTGCGCGAAGGCCGGTTGACGGCGCCGCGACTCGGTCGCGCGCCCGCCGCGGCGGCCGACGACCTGTGGCGGCTGGCGATCACCCGGAAGGGCTCGCTGGAGAACCTGGCGATCGTCCCGTCCGAGGCCGGCCGGCCGCTGGGCGCGGGCGAGGTGCGGATCGGAGTGCGGGCCGCGGGCCTGAACTTCCGTGACGTGCTGATCGCGCTCGGCATGTACCCGGGCGAGGCGCCGCTGGGCAGCGAGGCCGCGGGCGTGGTGCTGGAGGTCGGCACCGGGGTGACCGACCTGGCTCCGGGCGACCGGGTGTTCGGCCTGGTCACGGACGCCTTCGGGCCGGTCACGGTGGCCGACCGGCGCACCGTCGCGCCGATGCCGGCCGGGCTGACCTTCGCCGAGGCGGCGGCCATCCCCGTCGTCTACCTGACCGCCTACTACGGCCTGGTCGACCTGGCCGACCTCCAGGCGGGCGAGAAGCTGCTGGTGCACGCGGCGGCCGGCGGTGTCGGTATGGCCGCGATCCAGCTCGCCCACCACTTCGGCGCGGAGATCTTCGCGACCGCCAGCCCCGCCAAGTGGGACGCCGTGCGGGCGCTGGACGTGCCCACCGAGCGGATCGCCAACTCCCGCGACCTGGGCTTCCGGGACGCCTTCCGGGAGGCGACCGGCGGCACGGGCATGGACGTGGTGCTGAACTCGCTGGCCGGCGAGTTCGTCGACGCCTCGCTGGAGCTGCTGCCGCGCGGCGGCCGCTTCCTGGAGATGGGCAAGACCGACCTGCGCGACCCGGAGGCCGTCGCCCGGCAGCACGCCGGGGTGCGCTACCGCTCGTACGACCTGGTCGCCCAGGCCGGGCCGGAGCGCATCCAGGAGATGCTGGTCGAGCTCGCCGCGCTGTTCGAGCGCAAGGTGCTCGTCCCCTCGCCGATCCGCTCCTGGGACGTGCGCCGGGGCCAGGAGGCCTTCCGCTACCTGCGCGAGGGCCGCAACACCGGCAAGGTCGTACTGACCGTGCCGGCGCCGCTCGACCCCGAGGGCACCGTCCTGATCACCGGTGGCACCGGCGGCCTCGGCGCCCTCTTCGCCAAGCACCTGGTCGAGCGGCGCGGGGCCAGGCACCTGCTGCTGGTCAGCCGGCGCGGCCCGGCCGCCGAGGGCGTGGACAAGCTGGTCGCCGAGTTGGAGGAGCGCGGCGCCGAGGCCCGGGTGGCCGCCTGCGACGTCACCGACCGCGACCAACTGGCCGCCCTGCTCGGCTCCCTGGAGCGGCCGCTGACCGCGGTCGTGCACGCGGCCGGCGTGCTGGACGACGGCGTCGTCGAGTCGCTGACCACCGAACAGGTGGCCCGGGTGATGCGCCCGAAGGTGGACGCGGCCTGGAACCTGCACGAGCTCACCGCGGGGACGGAGCTGGCGGCCTTCGTGCTGTTCTCCTCCGCCGCCGCGCAGCTGGGCAACCCCGGCCAGGCGAACTACGCCGCCGCCAACGCCGCCCTCGACGCCCTCGCCGCCACCCGGCGCGCGGCCGGCCTGCCGGCCACCTCGCTGGCCTGGGGCCTGTGGGCGGACGCGACCGGCATGACCGGCGAACTGGACGAGGCCGACCTCGCCCGGATGGAGCGGACCGGCATCGGCGCGCTCTCCGCCGACCTCGGCCTCGAACTGTTCGACGAGTCGCTGCGGTTGGACGCCGCGCTGCTGGTGCCGATCCAGCTGGACCTGGCCGCCCTGCGGGTGCAGGCGCGGGCGGGGATGCTGCCGGCGCTGCTGCGCGGGCTGGTGCGCACCCCGGCCCGCCGGAGGGAGTCCACGGGCGGGTCGCTGGCACAGCGGCTGGCCGGCGTGGCCGAGGCGGACCAGGAGCAGGTCGTCCTCGACGTGGTCCTGGCGCAGGTCGCCTCCGTGCTCGGCCACGCCTCCGGCGCGGCGATCGAGCCCGGGCGGGCCTTCAAGGACCTCGGCTTCGACTCGCTGGCCGCGGTCGAGCTGCGCAACCGGCTCAGCCAGGTGGCCGGCCTCCGGCTGCCCGCCACGCTGGTCTTCGACCACCCGACCCCGGTCGAGGCGGCGCGGCTGATCCTGTCCCTGGTCGGCGGGACGGGCGGCGTCGAGCAGCCCTCGCCGCTGGAGCAGGAACTGCAGCGGCTGGAAGCCCTGCTGATCGCGGTCTCCGGCCACGAGAAGCAGATCGCCAGCGCCGAACCGCGGCTGCGCTCGCTCAGCAACCGGCTCCGCGCCCTGCTCAGCACCACCGGCGCCGAGGACGCCGATGACGACGACACCTTCGAGGACGACCTCGACTTCGCCTCTGACAGCGACATGTTCGACCTGATCGACAAGGAGCTCGGATCCGCATGACCGGGAAGAACGACGACGGCCGCAGCGGACCGATGAGCGGAACCATGAGCGACGAACAGAAACTCCGTACCTACCTCAAGCGCGTCACCAACGAGCTGCGCACCGCCAACCGGCGGGTGCGCGACCTGGAGCAGCGCGCCGTCGAGCCGATCGCGATCGTCGGCATGAGCTGCCGGTTCGCGGGCGGGGTGACCTCGCCCGAGGAGCTGTGGCAGCTGGTCGCCGAGGGCCGGGACGGGATGGGCCCGTTCCCGACCGACCGTGGCTGGGACCTGGAGAAGCTGTACGACCAGGACCCGGAGCGGCCGGGCAGCGCGTACGCCGTCGAGGGCGGTTTCGTCGACACGGCGACGACCTTCGACGCGGACTTCTTCGGGATCTCGCCGCGTGAGGCGCTGGCGATGGACCCGACGCAGCGGCTGACGCTGGAGACGGCGTGGGAGGCGCTGGAGGACGCGGGCATCGACCCGTCCTCGCTCAAGGGCAGCGACACCGGCATCTACGCGGGCACCGTGTCCTCGGACTACGGGCCGTCCACGCTGCCGGAGCTGGAGGGCTTCCGGGTCACCGGCACGCAGAGCAGCGTGATGTCCGGGCGGGTCGCCTACTCGCTGGGCCTGGAGGGCCCGGCGGTGTCGGTGGACACCGCCTGCTCGTCGTCGCTGGTGGCCATGCACCTGGCGGCGAACGCGCTGCGGGCCGGGGAGTGCTCGCTGGCGCTCGCCGGTGGTGTGACGGTGCTGGCCGGGCCGTTCCTGTTCGTGGAGTTCAGCCGCCAGCGCGGGCTGGCGCCGGACGGGCGCTGCAAGGCGTACTCGTCCGACGCGGACGGCACCGGCTTCTCGGACGGCGTGGGCCTGGTCGTGCTGGAGCGGCTGTCGGACGCGCGGCGCAACGGGCGCCGCATTCTCGGCCTGATCCGTGGCAGCGCGGTCAACCAGGACGGTGCGAGCAACGGGCTGACGGCGCCGAGCGGTCCGTCGCAGGAGCGGGTGATCCGTCAGGCGCTGGCCAGCGCCGGCCTGTCGGCGGCGGAGGTCGATGCCGTCGAGGGTCACGGCACCGGGACCAAGCTCGGTGACCCGATCGAGGCGCACGCGCTGCTGGCGACCTACGGGCGCGAGCGGGCCGGGGACGAGCCGCTGTGGCTCGGCTCGATCAAGTCGAACATCGGGCACACCTCGGCGGCGGCCGGTGTCGCGGGTGTGATCAAGATGGTCATGGCGATGCGCAACAACGTGCTGCCCGCCACGCTGCACGTCAACGAGCCGTCCCCGCACGTGGAGTGGGACTCGGGCCGGGTCGAGCTGCTGACCGAGGCCCGGGACTGGCCGGCCGGTGAGCGGCCGCGTCGCGCGGGCGTGTCCTCCTTCGGCGTCAGCGGCACCAACGCGCACCTCATCGTCGAGGAAGCCCCCGCGGACGAGCCCGCCGAGGCCCCCGAGGCCGAGGTCGTCCGGCCCGCCGGCACGGTGCCGGTGGTGCTCTCCGCCCGCACCGACGCGGCGCTGAAGGCCCAGGCCGAGCGGCTGCGCGCGCACCTGCTGGCGCGGCCCGAGCTGTCCGTCGCCGACGTCGCCCACTCCTCGGTCGCCTCGCGGGCGCTGCTGGAGCGGCGTGCGGTCGTCGTCGCCGCCGGGCGCGACGAGCTGATCGAGCGCCTGGCCGCGGTCGCGGCCGGGACGCCGGGTGTCGGCGGCAAGTCGGCGTTCCTGTTCACCGGCCAGGGCTCGCAGCGGGCCGGGATGGGCCTCGAACTCGCCGGTACCTTCCCGGTGTTCGAGCGGGCGCTGACCGAGGTCTGCGCCGAGCTGGATGCCCGACTGGGCCGTTCCGTCCGGGAGTTGATCGCGGCCGGTGGCGAGGAGCTGAACTCCACCGAGTTCACCCAGGCCGCACTGTTCGCGGTCGAGGTCGCCCTGTTCCGGCTGGCCGACTCGCTCGGCCTGCGCGCCGACTACCTGGTCGGCCACTCGGTCGGGGAGATCGCGGCCGCGCATGTGGCCGGGGTGCTGTCGCTGGCCGACGCCGCCGAACTCGTCGTCGCGCGCGGCCGGTTGATGGGTGCGCTGCCCGCCGGTGGCGCGATGGTGGCCGTGCAGGCCACCGAGGCGGAGGTCGCCGAGTCGCTGGCCGGGTTCGAGGGCCGGCTGGAGATCGCCGCGATCAACGCGCCCACCGCGCTGGTCGTCTCGGGCGACGCGGACGCCGTCGAGGAGTGGCTGCCGAAGGTCGAGGGCCGCAAGACCACCCGCCTGCGGGTCTCGCACGCCTTCCACTCGCCCCGCATGGAACCCATGCTGGCCGAATTCCGTACGGTCGCCGAGAAGTTGACCTACGCCGAGCCGGCCATCCCGGTGGTCTCCAACGTCACCGGCGCCCTGGTCGAGGCCTTCGACGCCGAGTACTGGGTGCGCCACGTGCGCCAGGCCGTGCGCTTCGCCGACGGCGTGACCACCCTGTGGGAGCTGGGCGTTCGCCGCTTCCTGGAACTCGGCCCCGACGCCGTCCTGACCGCCATGGCCCGCCAGTGCGTCGACGAGAGCGCCGACGCCGCGTTCGCGGCCGCCCTGCGCGCCAAGCAGGAGGACCGCGAGACCTTCGCCGGCTTCCTCGGCCAGGCCCACACCGCCGGTTCGGCCGTCGACTGGGCCGCCTTCTACGCGGGCACCGGCGCCGGAACCGTCGACCTGCCGACCTACGCCTTCCAGCGCGAGCGCTTCTGGCTCGCCCCGAACGCCGGAACGGCGGACGCGGTCGCGGCCGGTCTCGGCCGCATGGACCACCCGCTGCTGGCGGCGGCGGTCTCGGTCGGCGACCGCGACGAGTGGGTGTTCACCGGCCGCGTCTCCACCGAGAGCCAGCCCTGGGCCGCCGAGCACATCCTCCTCGGCACCATGGTCGTGCCCGGCGTCGCGCTGGTCGAGCTGGCCATCGCCGCCGGCCGCCGGGTCGGCGTGCCGGTGGTGGACGAGCTGGTGCTCGAATCGCCGCTGATCCTGGAGGACGGCGTCACCCGCCAGCTGCAGGTCACCCTCGGCGAGCCCGCCGAGGACGGCCGCCGCGACGTGGCGCTCTACTCGCGCCCGGAGACCGACGCGGAGGACGGCGAGCGCGACATCACCTGCCACGCCCGGGGCGTGCTGGGTGCCGACGCGGCGCCCGTGGCGGACTGGCCCGAGCAGTGGCCGCCGCAGGACGCCGAGCCGCTGCCGGTCGAGGAGCTGTACACCCGCCTCGCCGACATCGGCTACGACTACGGCCCGCTCTTCCACGGCGTCGAGGCCGTCTGGCGCGACGGCGACGAGACCTACGCCGAGGTCACCCTGCCCGAGGGCCACGAAGGCTTCGGCATCCACCCCGCGCTCTTCGACTCCGCCCTCCAGAGCGGCGTCATCCTGCTCACCGAGAACAGCTCCGGCGCCCACCTCATGCCGTTCAGCTGGAACGGCGTGCAGCTCGACCGCACCGGCGCCACCCGCCTGCGCGTCCGCTCCACCATGACCGGCGGCACCTCGCTGCGCCTGGACGCCGTCGACCCGGACGGCACCCCCGTCGTCTCCGCACGCTCCCTCATCGTCCGCCCGGTCCAGCAGGCGGCGCTCGAAGGCACCCGGCAGGGCCGCCCGAACGCGCTGTTCCGGCTCGACTGGGCCGCGGTCGCGGCCGAGGGCGCCGCCGCGCCGGTCCGCCTCGCGGTGCTGGGCGCGGGCGGGGAGCACGCGGACCTGGCCGCACTGGAGGCGGCCCTCGCCGAGGGCGCCGAGGCGCCGCAGGCGGTCGTCGCCACGATCGAGACCCCGGCCGGTGCCGCCGACCCGGCCGAGGCCGCGCGGGTGACCGCCGTCCGGGCGCTGGAGCTGGTGCAGCGCTGGCTGGCGAGCGACCGGCTGGGCGACGCCCGGCTGGTCGTGGCGACCCGGGGCGCCGTCGCCGTGGGCGAGGAAGCGCCCGACGTGGCGCAGTCCCCGGTGTGGGGCCTGGTGCACAGCGCCCAGTCCGAGCACCCCGGGCGCTTCGTCCTGGTGGACCTGGACGGCGACGGCGAGCCGGACTGGAGCGGCGCACTCGCCTCCGACGAACCGCAACTGGCCGTCCGCAAGGGCGCGTTGCTGGCGCCGCGCCTGGTCCGCGCCGAGACGTCCGCACCGGGTGCCGCATGGTCCCCGGCCCCGGACGGCACGGTGCTGATCACCGGCGGCACGGGCGGTCTCGGTGCACGCTTCGCCAGGCACCTGGCCGAGCGGCGCGGGGCCCGGCACCTGCTGCTGGTCAGCCGTCGCGGCCCGGCCGCCGAGGGCGTGGCCGAGCTGGTCGCCGAGCTGGAGGCGCTCGGCGCCGAGGCCCGGGTGGCCGCCTGCGACGTCGCCGACCGCGACCGGCTCGCCGAGCTGATCGCCGGCCTGGAGCACCCGCTGACGGCGGTCGTGCACGCGGCCGGCGTCCTGGCCGACGGCGTCGTCGAGTCGCTGACCGCCGAGCAGGTCGAGCGCGTCATGCGCCCGAAGGCGGACGCCGCCTGGCACCTGCACGAGCTGACCAAGGACCTGGACCTCTCGGCGTTCGTGCTGTTCTCCTCGGTGGCCGCCCTGATCGGCAGCCCCGGCCAGGCGAACTACGCCGCCGCCAACGCCACCCTCGACGCCCTCGCCGCCACCCGGCGCGCGGCCGGCCTGCCGGCCACCTCGCTGGCCTGGGGCCTGTGGGCGGACGCGACCGGCATGACCGGCGAACTGGACGAGGCCGAGCTGGCCCGGCTGGAGCGGATGGGTGTCGGCGCGCTGCCGACCGAGCTCGGGCTGGAGCTGTTCGACCAGGCCCTCACCACGGACGCCGCCCTGCTGGCGCCCGTCCGGCTGGACCCGGCCGCCCTGCGGGTGCAGGCCCGGTCCGGGCTGCTGCCGGCCCTGCTGCGCGGACTGGTCCGGGTGCCGGCCCGCCGCGCCGCGGCGGGCGGGTCGCTGGCGCAGCGCCTCGCCGAGGTGGCCGAGGCCGACCGGGAACGCGTGGTGCTCGAACTGGTGCAGGCGCAGGTCGCCTCCGTCCTCGGGCACGCGTCCGCGGGCGCGGTCGGCGCCGAACGGAGCTTCAAGGACCTCGGGTTCGACTCGCTCAGCGCCGTCGAGCTGCGCAACCGGCTCACCCAGGCCACCGAGGTGCGGCTGCCCGCCACGCTGATCTTCGACCACCCCACCCCGGTGGCCGTCGCCCGGCTGATCCTCACCGAGGTCGGCGCGGTCACGGAGGCCGCGCGCCCCGCGGCCCGGCCGCGGCGGCGGACGGCCACCGACGAGCCGCTGGCGATCATCGGCATGAGCTGCCGATACCCGGGCGGCGTGACCTCGCCGGACGAGCTGTGGGAGCTGGTCATGTCCGGCCGGGACGCGATCTCGGGCCTGCCGACCGACCGCGGCTGGGGCGACGTCTACGACCCGGACCCGGACCAGCTCGGCAAGGTGTCCACCCGCGGCGGCGGATTCCTGGACCGCGTCGGCGAGTTCGACGCCGAGTTCTTCGGCATCTCGCCGCGCGAGGCGCTCGCGATGGACCCGCAGCAGCGGCTGCTGCTGGAGACGGCCTGGGAGGCGTTCGAGGACGCCGGCATCGACCCGCTGACCCTCAAGGGCAGCGACACCGGCGTCTTCTGCGGTGTGGTCACCACCGACTACGGCGACGCGATGACGCCGGAGATGGAGGGCTACCGCCTGACCGGCAACACGACCGCCGTCGCGTCGGGCCGGATCTCCTACACCCTGGGCCTGGAGGGGCCCTCGCTGTCGGTGGACACCGCCTGCTCCTCCTCGCTGGTCGCCCTGCACCTGGCCTCCCAGGCGCTGCGCAACAACGAGTGCTCGATGGCGCTGGTCGGCGGCGTGACCGTGCTCGCCGGCCCGTACCTGCTCACCGAGTTCAGCCGCCAGCGGGCGGTCTCGCCGGACGGGCGCTGCCGGGCGTACGCGTCCTCGGCGGACGGCACCGGGTTCGCCGACGGCGCGGGCCAGATCGTGGTGGAGCGCCTGTCGGACGCCCGCCGCAACGGCCACCGCGTCCTGGGCCTGATCCGGGGCGGCGCGGTCAACCAGGACGGCGCGAGCAACGGCCTGACCGCGCCGAACGGCCCGTCCCAGGAGCGGGTCATCCGGCAGGCGCTGGCGAACGCCGGGCTCAAGGCGTCCGACGTGGACGCCGTCGAGGGCCACGGCACCGGCACCAAGCTCGGTGACCCGATCGAGGCCCAGGCGCTGCTGGCGACCTACGGGCGCGAGCGGACCGACGGCCCGCTGCTGCTCGGCTCGATCAAGTCCAACATCGGGCACACCTCGGCGGCGGCCGGTGTGGCCGGCGTGATCAAGATGGTCATGGCGCTGCGCAACGGCGTGCTGCCGCAGACCCTGCACGTGGACGCGCCCTCGCCGCACGTCGACTGGGCCTCCGGCGAGGTCGAGCTGCTGACCGAGGCGCGGAAGTGGCCGGAGACGGAGCGGCCGCGGCGCGCGGGCGTGTCGTCCTTCGGCGTGAGCGGCACCAACGCGCACGTCATCCTGGAGGAGGCGCCGGTCGAGGACCGGGCTCCGGCCCGGGACGCGTCCCGTCCGCTGCCGGCGGTGCCGGTGCTGCTGTCCGGCCGGAGCGAGGCGGCGCTGCGCGAGCAGGCCGACCGCCTGCGGGCGCACCTGCTCGCCCGGCCCGAGGTGTCGCCGCTGGACGCCGGTTTCTCGGCGGCCACGACGCGGGCCCAGCTGGAGCGCCGCGCCGCCGTGGTGGCCGGCGACCGTCAGGAGCTGCTCGCCGGCCTGGCGGCCCTCGCCACCGCGGAGCCCGCCGCCAACGTCGTCGAGGGCCAGGTGCTCGGCAGCAAGCCGGTGTTCGTGTTCCCCGGCCAGGGTGCGCAGTGGGTCGGCATGGCCGTCGAACTGCTGGACTCCTCGCCGGTGTTCGCGGCGGAGATCGCCGCCTGCGGCGAGGCGCTGGCCGAGTTCGTCGACTGGAGCCTGGAGGACGTCCTGCGCGGCGCCGAGGGCGCCCCCACGTTCGAGCGGGTGGACGTCGTCCAGCCCGCGCTGTTCGCCGTCATGGTGTCGCTCGCGGCGCTGTGGCGCTCGTACGGCGTCGAGCCCTCGGCCGTGGTCGGCCACTCGCAGGGCGAGATCGCCGCCGCGTACGTCGCGGGCGGGCTGTCGCTGCGCGACGCGGCCCGGATCGTGGCCGTGCGCAGCCAGCTGGTCCGCGACAAGCTCGCCGGGCTCGGCGGCATGATGTCCGTCCCGCTGCCCGTCGACCGGGTCGAGGAGCTGCTGAAGCCGTACGCGGGCCGCCTCTCGGTGGCCGCCGTGAACGGCCCGGCCGCCGTCGTCGTCGCCGGTGAACCCGGCGCGCTGGACGAGGTGTTCGAGGCCTGCGAGCGCGACGGCGTCCGGGCCCGCAAGGTCAAGGTGGACTACGCCTCGCACTCGCAGCAGGTCGAGATCATCGAGACCGACCTGCTGGAGGTGCTCGCCCCGGTCGAGCCGACGAGCGGCCGGGTGCCGTTCTACTCCACGGTGGTCGGCGAGTTCATCGACACCGCGGTGATGGACGCCGACTACTGGTACAAGAACCTGCGCGGCCAGGTCGGCTTCGAGCCGGCCATCCGGGCGCTGATCGACAACGGCACCGGCTGCTTCCTGGAGATGTCCCCGCACCCGGTGCTGACCATGGCCGTGGAGGACACCGTCGAGGCGGCGGAGGCCAACGGCCGGGTGTCGGTAGTGGGTTCGCTGCGCCGCGAGGAGGGCGGTCTGCGCCGGTTCGCGGCCTCGCTCGCCGAGGCGCACGTGAACGGCGTCGTGGTCGACTGGCCCGCGTTCTTCGCCGCCACCGGCGCCCAGCAGGTGCAGCTGCCGACGTACGCGTTCCAGCGCGAGCGGTTCTGGCTGACCCCGAGCGCCAAGGCCGGGGACGCCTCGGCCGCCGGGCTCGGCCGGGTCGAGCACCCGGTGCTGGCCGCGGCCGCGCAGCTGGGCGACCGCGACGAGTGGCTGTTCACCGGCCGCCTGTCGATCGACGCCCAGCCCTGGACCCGCGACCACGTCGTCTTCGGCATGGTCCTCGTCCCCGGCACCGCCCTGGTCGAGATGGCCCTCACCGCCGGTGAGACGGTCGGCTGCCCCGTCCTGGACGAGCTGGTCATCGAGGCCCCGCTCATCCTCGACGAGGACACCGCGCGCCACGTCCAGGTCACCGTCGGCCAGCCCGGCGACGACGGCCGCCGCGAACTGGCCGTGTTCTCCCGCCCCGAGACCGGCGGCCAGGACGGCCAGCCGGAGACCACCTGCCACGCCCGCGGCTGGCTCGCCACCGAGGCCCCGCCCGCGACCCCGTTCCCCCTGCAGTGGCCGCCGGCCGGCGCCCAGCCGATCCCGGTGGAAACGCTCTACGCCGGGGTGAACGAGCACGCGCACCTGACCGACCTGGGCTTCGACTACGGCCCCGCCTTCCGGGCGGTGCAGGCGGCCTGGCGCCTCGGCGAGGACGTCTACACCGAGCTGGTGCTGCCCGAGGTCGCGGGCTCCGCCCAGGGGTTCGGCCTGCACCCCGCGCTGTTCGACTCCGCGCTGCACGGCGGGCTCGGCATGCTCGACCAGGGCGACAACGCCCAGGGCGGGCTGCCGTTCTCCTGGTCCGGGGTGCGGATCGACCGCCCCGGTCTCAGCCGGCTGCGGGTGCGGATCGGCCTGGCCAACGAGAACGCGCTGCGGCTGGAGATCGCGGGCGAGGACGGCCTGCCGATCGCCAGCGTGGAGCGGCTCGACGTCCGCCCGGTGGAGCAGGCGCAGCTGGAGGCCGCCCGCCAGAACGGGCAGCGTTCGCTGTACCGGGTCGACTGGGTGCCGGTGCCGGCCGGAGCCGCGCAGCCGGCCCGGGTGGCGATCCTCGGCGAGGTGGCCGATCTGGGCGAGCGGTTCGCGGACCTGGACGCGCTGGAGAAGGCCCTCGCCGATGGCGCGGCCGTGCCGGACGCGGTCCTCGCCGGGATCGAGTCCCCGGCCGGTGCCGCCGACCGGGCCGAGGCCGCGCGGGTGACCGCGGGCCGGGCGCTGGAGCTGGTGCGGCGCTGGCTGGCGAGCGACCGGCTGGGCGACGCCCGGCTGGTCGTGGTGACCCGGGGCGCGGTCGCGGTGGGCGAGGAGTCGCCCGACGTGGCGCAGTCCCCGGTGTGGGGTCTGCTCCGCAGCGCCCAGTCCGAGCACCCCGGGCGCTTCGTCCTGGTGGACCTGGACGGCAACGGCGAGCCCGGCTGGGAGTCGCTGCTCGGTCTGGACGAGCCGCAACTGGCCGTCCGCAAGGGCGCGTTGCTGGCGCCGCGCCTGGTCCGCGCCGAGTCGGCCACGCCGGGCGCCGCATGGTCCCCGGCCCCGGACGGCACGGTGCTGATCACCGGCGGCACGGGCGGTCTGGGCGCGCGCTTCGCCAGGCACCTGGCCGAGCGGCACGAAGCCCGGCACCTGCTGCTGGTCAGCCGTCGCGGCCCGGCCGCCGAGGGCGTGGCCGAGCTGGTCGCCGAGCTGGAGGCGCTCGGCGCCGAGGCCCGGGTGGCCGCCTGCGACGTCGCCGACCGCGGCCGGCTCGCCGAGCTGATCGCCGGCCTGGAGCACCCGCTGACGGCGGTCGTGCACGCGGCCGGCGTGATGGACGACGGCCTGGTCGAGTCGCTGACCGCCGAGCAGCTGGACCGGGTGATGCGGCCGAAGGTCGACGCCGCCTGGCACCTGCACGAGCTGACCGCCGGGACCGAGCTGTCCGCGTTCGTGCTGTTCTCCTCGATGGCCGCGATGATCGGCAGCCCCGGTCAGGCGAACTACGCGGCGGCCAACGCCACCCTCGACGCCCTCGCCCACCAGCGGCGCGCGGCCGGCCTGCCGGCCACCTCGCTGGCCTGGGGCCTGTGGGCGGACGCGACCGGCATGACCGGCCACCTCGGCGAGGCCGAGCTCGCCCGGCTGGCGGAGATGGGTTCCGTCGCGCTGCCGACCGAGCTCGGGCTGGAACTGTTCGACCAGGCCGCCGAGTTCGACGCGCCGCTGCTGGTTCCGGTCCAGTTGGACACGGCCGCGCTGCGGGTCCAGGCCCGGGCGGACCGGCTCCCCGCGCTGCTGCGCGGACTGGTCAGGATGCCGGCCCGCCGCCCGGAGCCGGTCGGCGCGTCGCTGGCCCAGCGACTGGCCGGCGTGGCCGAGGTCGGCCGGGAACGGGTGGTGCTGGAGCTGGTCCAGGCGCAGGTCGCGGCCGTGCTCGGCCACGCCTCCGCCGCCGCGATCGAGCCGGAGCGGCCGTTCCAGGAGCTCGGGTTCGACTCGCTGGGCGCGGTCGCCCTGCGCAACCGGCTGAACCAGGCGGCGGGGGTGCGGTTGCCCGCGACGCTGATCTTCGACCACCCGACGCCGTTGGCGGTCGCCCAGCTGCTCCTCGCCGAGATCGGCGTCGGGGCCGAGGAACCGCTCATCGACCAGGAGTTGAAGAAGCTCGAAGGCCTGCTCACCGCGGCCGATCCCGGCGAGCAGCAGCGGGTCGCGGGTCAGCTGCGCGCGATGCTGGCCGCCCTCACCGACAGCGGCGGCGGTCAGAGCCAGAACGAACTGATCGAGGCGGCCACGACGGCCGACGAGGTCTTCCGGTTGCTCGACGCCGAGTTCGGCGAGGCCTGACGGGGCCGCCCGGGTGCGGTCGCGGTCCACGCGGCCGCACCCGGGCGTCGCCGGTCGAGCACCACCGCTTATCTGCCTTTGGGGACGGGGAGTTCCGAAACTTATGCACGTGAATGAGGCCGATCGTCGGCCCGATGACCGGAGGATCCCGATGGACGACCGTGCCGTCGCCGTGGTCGGGATGGCCTGCCGCGTCCCTGGCGCCGAGGACATCCACGCCTTCTGGCGGATGTTGCACAACGGCGAGGACGCGATCACCGAGCCGCCCGCGGGCCGCAGCCACGACGTCCCGGAGCTGGCACCGTTCCGCCGGGGAGGGTTCCTCGACCGCGTCGCCGACTTCGACGCCGGGTTCTTCGGGATCTCCCCGCGCGAGGCCGCCGCGATGGACCCGCGCCAGCGGATGGTGCTCGAACTGAGCTGGGACGCCCTGGAGGACGCCTACCTGCCGCCGGACAGCCTGCACGGCAGCGCCACCGCCGTCTTCCTCGGCGCCACCGGCGACGACTACGCCTCGCTGGTGCACCGGCACGGCGCCGACGCGCTGTCCCACCACTCCATCGCCGGTCTGAGCCGGGGCCTGATCGCCAACCGGGTGTCGCACCGGCTCGGGCTGCACGGGCCCAGCCTGACCGTCGACACCGTCCAGTCCTCCTCGCTGGTCGCCGTGCAGATGGCCTGCGAGAGCCTGCGCTCGGGCGCCGCCCGGCTCGCCCTCGCCGGCGGCGTGCACCTCAACCTGGCCCCGGAGAGCACCCTCGCCTTCGCCCGCTCCGGCGCGCTGTCGCCGGACGGCCGCAGCTACACCTTCGACGCCCGCGCCAACGGCTTCGTCCGCGGCGAGGGCGCCGGCGTGGTCGTCCTCAAGCGCCTCGCCGACGCCGTCGCCGACGGCGACCCGGTCTACTGCGTGCTGCTCGGCGGCGCCGTCAACCACGACGGCGCCGGCCAGGCCCTGACCGTCCCCGACCGCGACGCGCAGCAGGCGCTGCTGCGGCAGGCGTACGACCGGGCCGGGGTCGACCCGGAGCAGGTGGCCTACGTCGAACTGCACGGCACCGGCACCAAGGTGGGCGACCCGGTCGAGGCGAGCGCCCTCGGCTCGGTGCTCGGCAGCGCCCGCGACGCCGGACAGCCGCTGCTGGTCGGCTCGGTGAAGACCAACATCGGCCACCTCGAACCGGCCTCCGGCGTGCTCGGCCTGATCAAGGTCGCGCTGTCGATGAAGCACGGGGTCCTCCCGGCGAGCCTCAACTACACGAGCCCGAACCCGGACATCCCGCTGGAGCAGTGGAAGCTGCGGGTCAACGCCGAGGCCCGGCCGTGGCCCGAGGGCCCGCGGCTGGCCGGCGTCAGCTCCTTCGGCGTCGGCGGCACCAACTGCCACCTGGTCGTCGCCGCCCCCGAACCGACGGACGCCCCTGCCCAGGACGCCCCGGCGCAGGAGGCGCCGGCCGAGGACGCCCCGGCGCAGGGCACCGCGGTGCCCGTCGTGGTCTCGGGCGCGTCCGCCACCGCCGTCCGGGCCCAGGCCGAACGGCTGCGGCAGTGGCTGGAGTCCCGGCCCGAGCTGCGCCCGGCCGATGTCGGCCACTCCACGGTGACGACCCGTTCGGCGCTCAAGCACCGCGGCGTCGTGGTCGCCGCGGACCGCGCCGAACTGCTGGACGGCCTCACGGCGCTGTCCGCGGGCGAGCCGTCGTCGGCCGTCGTGGCGGGCTCCGTCGCCGAGACCGGCCGCGGCGTGGTGTGGGTCTTCCCCGGCCAGGGCTCCCAGTGGGTCGGCATGGCCCGGGGCCTGTGGGAGTCGTCCCCGGTGTTCGGTGCCCGCATGGACGAGTGCGAGCGGCTGCTCGGCGGCCTCGTCGACTGGTCGCTGCGGGACGTGCTCGGCGACGAGGCGGCGCTGGCCCGGGTGGACGTGGTCCAGCCCGCGCTCTTCTCCGTCATGGTCTCGCTGGCCGAGGTGTGGCGTTCGGCCGGTGTGCTGCCCGACGCGGTCGTGGGGCACTCCCAGGGCGAGATCGCGGCCGCCTGCGCGGCCGGCCTGATCTCGCTGGCCGACGGGCTCCGGCTGGTCGTCGGGCGCAGCCTGGCCATCGACGCCGGGCTCTCCGGCCGCGGCACGCTGGCCTCGCTGGCGATGCCCGCCGACCAGGTGGACGAGTCGCGGGTCTCGGTCGCGGCGGTGAACGGCCCGAACGCGGTCGTGATCGCCGGCGCCGTCGACGCGGTGCGCGAGGTCGTGGCCGAGTGCGAGGCGAAGGGGATCCGCGCCAAGGTCATCCCGGTCGACTACGCGTCCCACTCCTCCCACGTGGAGGCGATCCGGGCCGAGGTGCTGCGGGCCGCCGAGGGCATCACGGCGACCGACAGCGGCGTCGCGTTCTACTCGACGGTCACCGCCGCCCCGGCGGAGGCGGCCGAGCTGGACGCCGAGTACTGGTACCGCAACCTGCGTCAGCCGGTTCGGCTGTCGGAGACCATCACGGCGCTGGCCGAGGACGGGTACCGCGTCTTCCTGGAGATCAGCCCGCACCCGGTGCTGACCACGCCGCTGGAGGACACGGTGGCCGCCGCGGGCGTCGAGGGCGCCGCGGTGGTCCAGGGCACGCTGCGCCGGGGCGAGGACGAGGCCCGCCGCCTGCTGCTGTCCATGGCCGAGCTGTACGCGCTGGGCCTGCCGGTCGACTGGCGGCCGGCCCTCGCGGGCGCCCGGCGGGTGGAACTGCCCACCTACGCCTTCGAACGGCAGCCGTACTGGGTCTCCGGCCCGCAGGGGTCGCTGCCCGTGCCGCAGTCGGCGGGCCTGGCGAGCGCCGAGGCCCCCCGGGACGCCGGGCCCGTCCGGGCGGAGCCCGCCGGGATGCGCGAGCAGGACCTGTGGAAGCTGGTCCGCTCGCAGGCCGCGGTGGTCCTCGGCCACCCCGACCCGGCGCTGATCGGGGCCGACAACACCTTCAAGGAGCTCGGCTTCGACTCGGTGACGGCCGTCGAGCTGCGCAACCGGCTGAACACCGCGGCCGGCCTGCGGATGCCGACCTCGCTGCTGTTCGACCACCCGACCCCCGGCGCGGTCGTCCGGCACATGCGCGAGCAGCTGTCCGGGCCCGACACCGACCGCGCCGCCCACGAGGCGGACGCCGCGCTCACCCCCGCCGCGCAGGCCGACGACCCGATCGCGGTCGTCGGCATGGCCTGCCGGCTCCCCGGCGGCGTGAACTCGCCGGAGGAGCTGTGGCGGCTGGTCTCCGAGGGCGGCGACGCGATCACCGGCTTCCCCGAGGACCGCGGCTGGCAGGTGGCGCCCGGCGCGGACTTCCCGCGCTGGGGCGGCTTCCTGGCCGGCGCCGCGGACTTCGACGCCGCCTTCTTCCGGATCAGCCCGCGCGAGGCGCTGGCGATGGACCCGCAGCAGCGGCTCGTGCTGGAGACGGCCTGGGAGGCGCTGGAGAGCGCCGGCCAGGACCCGGCGGCGCTGCGCCGCAGCCGGACGGGCGTCTTCATCGGCGCCATGGCCCAGGACTACCTGCCGCACCTGGAGGACGTCCCCGACAACCTCGGCGGCCACGCCCTGACCGGCAGCGCCACCAGTGTGGTCTCCGGCCGGGTCGCCTACGCGCTGGGCCTGGAGGGCCCGGCGGTGAGCGTCGACACGGCGTGCTCGTCCTCGCTGGTGGCGATGCACCTGGCGGCGCAGTCCCTGCGCTCGGGTGACTGCTCGCTGGCCCTGGCGGGCGGCGTGACGGTGATGTCGACGCCCGGCATGTTCATCGAGTTCGCGCGCCAGAACGGGCTCGCCGCGGACGGCCGCTGCAAGGCGTTCTCCGACGAGGCGGACGGCACCGGCTGGTCCGAGGGCGTCGGCGTGCTGGTGCTGGAGCGCCTCTCCGACGCGCGGCGCAACGGGCACCGGGTGCTGGCCGTGCTGCGCGGCAGCGCGGTCAACCAGGACGGCGAGAGCAACGGGCTCACCGCCCCGAACGGGCCGTCGCAGGAGCGGGTCATCCGCCAGGCGCTGGCCGGCGGGGGCCTGTCCCCGGCGGACGTCGACGCGGTCGAGGCGCACGGCACCGGCACCTCCCTGGGTGACCCGATCGAGGCCCAGGCGCTGCTGGCCACGTACGGGCAGGACCGCGAACAGCCGCTCTGGCTGGGGTCGGTGAAGTCCAACATCGGGCACACCCAGGCCGCGGCGGGCGCCGCGGGCGCGATCAAGATGATCATGGCGATGCGGCACGGCGTCCTGCCGCGCACGCTGCACGCCGCGGCGCCGACCCACCAGGTCGACTGGTCGTCGGGCGCGGTGGAGCTGCTCACCGAGCAGCAGCAGTGGCCGGCCACCGAGCGGCCGCGCCGGGCCGGTGTCTCGTCCTTCGGGATCAGCGGCACCAACGCGCACGTCATCCTCGAACAGGGCGACCCCGTCGAGTCGGCGCAGCCGGCCGAGGAGCAGGAGCCGACCGGCCTCGTGCCGTGGCTGGTCTCGGCGCGCGGCCAGCGCGCGCTGGCCGGGCAGGCGAAGCGGCTGCACGCCGCGGCGTCCGCCGAGCCGGCGCCGCGGGTGGCCGACCTGGCGCACTCGCTGGCCGCCGACCGGACGGCGTTCGACCACCGCGCGGTGGTGCTCGGCTCCGGCCGGGAGGAACTGCTGGCCGGGCTGGACGCGCTGGCCCGAGGCGACCGCTCCGCGGCCGTGGTCACGGGCAGTGCGGCGACGGCGCCCGGCGTCGGCGTCCTGTTCTCCGGGCAGGGCAGCCAGCGCCTCGGCATGAGCCGCGAACTGGTCGCGACGTTCCCGGCGTTCGCCGCGGCCTGGCGCGAGGTCTGCGCCGAGCTGGACCCGCTGCTGGAGCACGCGATCGACGACGTGGTGGCGGCCGAGCCCGACTCCGAGCGGGCCTCGCTGCTGAACGAGACGGCGATGACGCAGCCGGCCCTGTTCGCCTTCGAGGTGGCCGCGTTCCGGCTGCTGGAGTCGCTGGGCGTCACCCCGTCCGTCCTGGTCGGGCACTCGATCGGCGAACTGGCCGCCGCGCACGTGGCGGGGGTCTTCTCGCTCGCCGACGCGGCACGTCTGGTCGCCGCCCGCGGCCGGCTGATGCAGGCCCTGCCCCGCGGCGGGACCATGCTGGCCGTCCAGGCCGACGAGGACGAGGTCGCCGACGCGCTGGAGGGCTACGAGGAGTCCGTCTCGATCGCCGCGGTGAACAGCCCCACCTCCGCGGTGGTCTCCGGCGCCGAGGACGCGGTCGCCGAGGTCGAGACGACGCTCGCCGCGATGGGCCGCAAGACGACCCGGCTGCGGGTCTCGCACGCGTTCCACTCGCCGCTGATGGAGCCGATGCTGGCCGAGTTCCGCGAGGTCGCGCGGTCGGTGTCCTACGCGGCGCCGCGCATCCCGGTGGTCTCCAACGTCACCGGCTCCCTCGCCGAGGACGGCGCGCTGGAGCAGCCGGAGTACTGGGTGCGCCACGTGCGCGAGGCCGTGCGGTTCGCGGACGGCGTGCGCGCCGCGGTGGCGGCCGGGGCCGAGGTCCTGGTCGAGGTCGGCCCGGACGGCGTCCTGTCCGCGATGGCGCGGGAGACCCTGGCCGACTCGGCGCCGGACCTGCCGGTGGTCCCGGTCGTCCGCAAGGACCGGTCCGAACCCCGGGCCGCGGCCGAGGCGTTGGCGCGCCTGCACGTCGCGGGCGTGCCGGTCGACTGGCAGTCCTACCTCGGCGCCGTCGGCGCCGCCGGGCGCCACGTCGACCTGCCCACCTACGCCTTCGACCGGCAGCGTTACTGGGCGCAGCGCGCGAAGCCGCAGGGCGACGTCGGCAGCGCCGGTCTCGCCGCGGTCGAGCACCCGTTCCTCGCCGGCGCCACCGACCTCGCGGTCGGCGACCAGCTGTTCCTCAGCGGCCTGGTCTCGCCGGCCGACGACCCCTGGCTGGCCGACCACGCCATCTTCGGCAACGTGGTCTTCCCCGGCACGGGCTTCGTCGAGGCGGCGCTGCAGACCCTGGACGGCGCCGGCTGCCGGAGCGTGGAGGAGCTGACCCTCCTGGCCCCGCTGGTCCTCGGCGAGGAGCCCGTCCGGCTCCAGATCATCGTCGGCGCGCCCGAGGAGTCGGGCCGTCGCCCGATCGGCATCCACTCGCGTCCGTCCTCGGCGACGGGCGCGTGGACCACGCACGCGACCGGTTTCCTGGCCACCGGGGCGGGCCCGGTGCCCGACCCGTCCGGCTCCGAGGTGTGGCCGCCCGCGGGCGCCACGCCGGTCGAGCTGGCCGGCTTCTACCCGGAGCTGGTCGACCGCGGCTACGTCTACGGCCCGGCCTTCCAGGGCCTGCGCGCCCTGTGGCGGCTGGACGACGAGGTCTACGGCGAGGTCCGGCTGCCCGCCGACGTCCCCCGCGCCTCGGCCGGGTTCGCCGTGCACCCGGCCCTGTTCGACGCGGCGCTGCACCCGATGCTGTCGCTGCTGACCGGCTCGGAGCCCGGCCGGGTGCTGCTGCCGTACGCCTGGTCCGGGGTGACCGGCCACGCGCCCGGCGGCACGGACCTGCGGGTCCGGATCGCCCGCAAGGACGCCCACGAGGTGTCGGTGCAGATCTCCGGCCCCGCCGGCACCCCGGTGCTGTCCGTGGAGTCGCTGTCGCTGATGCCGGCGTCCGTCGAGCAGTTGTCCGGCGGGAAGACCGCCGACGCCCTGTACGCCGTCGACTGGACGGCGCTGGAGGCGGCCGCCTCCGGCGCCACCGCGCCGGAGTTCGAGTTCGCCCACGTGGCCCCGGCGGCCGGCGCGGACGTTCCCGCGGCGGCGCGGGCGACCGCGCAGCGGGTGCTCGACCTGGTGCAGAAGCGGCTGCGCGACGAGCGCTCCGACCAGCACCCGCTGGTGGTCGTGACGCGTGGCGCGGTGGCGGTCACCCGGGACGAGTCGCCCGACCTGTCCGTCGCGCCGGTCTGGGGCCTGCTGCGCTCGGTGCAGGCCGAGCACCCGGGCCGGTTCGTCCTGGTCGACACCGACGGGGAGCAGGCGTCGCTGCGGGCGCTGGAGGCGCTGGACCTGTCCGGCGAGCCGCAGCTGGCCCTGCGCGGCGGCGTGGCGTACGTGCCGCGGCTGACCCCCGCGCCGACCGCGCGGGCCGCGGCCCCGGCGTGGGACCCGGAGGGGACGGTGCTGCTCACCGGCGCCACCGGCGCGCTCGGCGCGCTGTTCGCCCGGCACCTGGTGGCCGAGCACGGCGTGCGGCACCTGCTGCTACTCAGCCGGCGCGGATCGGCGGCACCGGGTGCGGCCGAACTGGCCGCGGAGCTGACCGCGCTCGGCGCGGGCGTCACGCAGGCCGCCTGCGACGTGACCGACCGGGCCGCGCTCGCCGACGAGCTCGCGCGGATCCCGGCCGGGGCGCCGCTGACCGCGGTCGTCCACCTGGCGGGCGTGCTCGACGACGGCGCCGCGGATTCGCTGACGCCGGACCAGCTGGGCCGGGTGTTCGCGCCGAAGGTCGACGCCGCCTGGCACCTGCACGAGCTGACCGCGGACCTGGGCCTGTCGGCCTTCGTCCTGTACTCGTCCGTCGTCGGGACGCTCGGCAACGCCGGCCAGGCCAACTACGCCGCGGCCAACGCGTTCCTGGACGCCCTGGCCGCGCACCGCGCGGCCGCCGGCCTGCCGGCGGCGTCGCTGGCGTGGGGCCCGTGGGAGCTGGGCATGGCCGGCACCCTCGGCCAGGCCGACCTGGCGCGGTTCCGGCGCAGCGGGATGGTGCCGCTGGACGCCGCGAAGGGCGCCGCGCTGTTCGACGCCTCGCTCGCCCTCGACACCGCGGTGGCGGTGCCCGTCGTGCTCGACGTGGCCGCGCTGCGCCAGCAGGAGTCGGTGCCCGCGCTGCTGCGCGGACTGGTCCCGGCCCGGCCGCAGCCCGTCGAGGACCGGAGCGGACCGGCGATCGCCCAGCGGCTGGCGGACCTGATGCCCGACGAGCAGCGCACCCAGCTGCTGGACCTGCTGCTCTCCACCGCCGCCGTGGTGCTGGGCTACCCGGACGTCGACGACATCGACGCCGAGATGTCCTTCAACGAGATCGGCTTCGACTCGCTGAGCGGCATGGAGTTCCGCAACCAGGTCAAGAAGGACACCGGGGTCCAGCTCCCCGCGACGGTGATCTTCAACTACCCGACCCCGGCGACGCTGGCGGTCCGGATCCAGGAGCTGCTGTTCCCGAAGGACGAGCCCGACGCGGACCTGCCGGCGGGCGACGAGGACCTGGCAGCCGACCAGTTGGATGACGAGATCGACGGCCTGGACCTCGACGACCTCATCCAGCGCGCGATGAATGAGTAGTGGGATGATGAAGACTGAAGACCTGAAGGCCGTACGCGCGTTCGTCAAGCAGCATCTGGACGGCCGGTACGCCGAGTTGGACGCGTTCGAGGACAAGCCCTCGGAGGTGTACGAGCGGTTCCGGGAGACCGGGCTGGCGAACTGGTGGCTGCCGCAGTCGCTGGGCGGCCGGGGGCTGGGCCTGGAGGACGGGGTCGAGCTCGTCAACGAACTCGCCTACGGGGACGCCGGGGTGGCGTTCACGCTGTTCATCTCGGTGCTGGGCACCAGCATGGTGGAGCTGTACGGCTCGGAGGAGCTGAAGAAGCGCTACCTGGCGCCGATGGCCGAGCGCGGCTCGTTCTGCGCGACGCTGGGCAGCGAGCGGGTGGCGGGCAGCGAGCTCGGCAAGATCGACACCGTGGTGGCCGTGGACGGCGACGAACTCGTCGTCACGGGCGAGAAGTTCTTCTCCACCAACACCGACTTCGCGGACTTCCTGCTGGTCGTCGGCCGCTCGGCCGAGGACCCGGAGCAGTCCTCGATGGTGCTGATCCCGCGCGACACCCCCGGCATCGAGATCGTCAAGCGCTGGGACGTCATCGGGGTGCGCTCCTCGTTCACCTACCAGGTGAGCCTGAAGGGCTGCCGGGTGCCGGTGGCCAACCGGCTGGAGGGCTCGGGCCTGCGGCTGCTGGAGATCGGCCTGAACGCCAGCCGGATCCTGATCGCCACCACCGCGCTCGGCATCGCCCGCCGCATCCGCGACCTGTGCATGACCTATGCCAAGACCAAGCCGCTGCGCGACGGCGTCCTGCTGGACAACCCCGTGTTCGCGGCCAAGCTCGGCCAGATGGAGATGCAGATCGACGTCATGAAGAGTCATCTGCTGCGGGCGGGGCGGGACTACGACGCGGTGATGGCGAGCCCGGACGCGGCCGACCTGTGGCACCGGCAGGGGACCCTGAAGTCCGCGCTGACCGCCAAGATGTTCTGCGGGCAGACCGGCTGGGACATCGCCACGGTCGGCTCGGAGATGTTCGGCGGGCTCGGGTACACCCACGAGTCGCCGATCAACAAGCTGATGCGGGACATGCGCTACATCTCGGTGGTGGAGGGCGGTGACGACGTCCTGCGCGACCTGGTGTTCAGCCGCTACGTCATCCCCGTCCCGCGCCGCTCGTAGCACCGGCCGGCACGTCCGACGGGCCCCGGCCCCGCGCGTCCGGCGCGGGGCCGGGGCCCGTCGTTCACTCCTTGGGGCCGCCGGCCGTTCCTTCCGGGGCCGGCTCCTCCGTGAAGTCGACCTTCTTGAACTGCCGGTTCATCGACTTGGCCAGGAACCAGGTGGCCACGCCGAGGGCGGCGAAGACGACGAAGCCGAGCAGGCCGGGGGTGACCTTCGCGTCGTCGACGGCGAGGTCTGCGGCGAGGTGGACGAGGTTCACGGGGGCACTCATATCTCTATGGTGGCCCGGCTCACGGGGAGCCGGGCCATCGGGGGGTGGTTCAGTCGCGCGTGTCGCCGACGGCCTCGGCCGCCAGGGTGGGGGTGCGCACACCGGCGAACAGGTCGTCCTCCGGCAGGTCCACATCGATCAGGGTACGGGCGAGCTCGTAGTCCTCGGTGGGCCAGACCTCGCGCTGGACCTCCAGCGGCACCCGGAACCACGGGCCGTCCGGGTCGATCTGGGTGGCGTGCGCGATCAGCGCGCGGTCCCGGGTCTCGAACCAGTCGTCGCAGCGCACCCGGGTGGTGATCTCGCGCTCCTTGCGGCCGCTCTTCTCCCAGCCCTCGATCCACTCGCCGTACGGCGAGTCGTGCCCGTGCTCGGTGAGGTACTGGTGCAGGGCCCGGATCCGGCCCATCGGGAAGCCGTGGTTGTAGTAGACCTTCAGCGGCTGCCAGGGCTCGCCCGCCTCGGGGTAGGCGTCCGGGTCACCGGCGGCGTCGAAGGCCACCATGGTGATCTTGTGGGTCATGATGTGGTCCGGGTGCGGGTAGCCGCCGTTCTCGTCGTAGGTCGTGATGACCTGCGGCTTGAACTCGCGGATCAGCCGGACCAGCGGCTCGGCCGCCTCCTTCACGTCCTGCAGGGCGAAGCAGCCCTCGGGCAGCGGGGGCAGCGGGTCCCCCTCCGGCAGGCCGGAGTCGACGAAGCCCAGCCAGGCCTGCTTCACGCCGAGGATGGCGCGCGCCTCGTCCATCTCCTTGCGCCGCACCTCGTGGATGTTCTCCTCGATGTAGGGGTCCCCCTGCAGCTTGGGGTTGAGAACCGACCCGCGCTCGCCCCCCGTGCAGGTGGCCACAAGCACGTCCACGCCCTGCTCGACGTACATGGCCATGGTGGCCGCGCCCTTGCTGGACTCGTCGTCCGGGTGGGCGTGCACCGCCATCAGTCGCAACTGCTCAGTCAACGCCTTGCGTTCCTTCCACATCCTCGGGCGTCCCGCGAAGACCGGTCTGCCCACCGTTCGAACCGCTCGGTACGGGGTCACGCCGCCGCGGAACCGGCCGGCGAGCCGTCCTCGGCGCGGCCGGGCTCCGCCCCCGCCGGACCGGCTGCGGGCGTGCCCCTCCTATAGTGACGGACTGGAGGCGCGTCGCATTCCCCCGCACCGCCCGCGCGGCCCCTCCCCAGGAGAGGACAAAGTCCGATGACTGCAGACACCACCGCCCAGCGGCCGCCCGAGGGCCGTTACGGCCGCAGCGGCGACGGCGAGTCGGACCGCCGCCTGAAGGTGGTCGGCGCGGTCTGCGGCGTCCTGGCCCTGGGCCTGATCGCCTGGCTGGGCGGCTCCTACCTGCTGCGCGAGTCGCAGATCAACGGTTCGGTGCCGACCTTCCAGGTGGTCTCCGACTCCGAGGTGCAGCTGCACCTGAGCGTGCACAAGAGCGACGGGACGGCCGGCACCTGCACCGTCCGCTCGCAGGGGGACGACCACGGCGTGGTCGGCGTGGCGGACTTCCCCGTCCCGGCGGCCGGCTCCGGCTACGAGGCCGACGTCGTCCTGCGCACCACCGCCCGCGGCACCACCGCCGAGCTGCTGCACTGCACGCCGGCCGAGTGAGGCGCATATTTGAGCGGCGGAGCGGGCATCGGTAGGAGGTCCCCCGAACGTTTCCCGTACACCGTGGCGTAACGCCGCCGTCAACGGCGCGCCAACGGCCCTCCCGCTTGTCGGCAGGACTTGTTAGGCTCGTGGTTTCGCCCCTTCCGCACCGGATGGTACGGGAGCGGGCGTTGCTTTGTAGTTGAGACCGAAATCACCGTCGACCCTGCTGACGACTCACACCCTCAGCACCGCCCCGCACCTACGAGGAGCACCCGTGACCCAGACCAGTGAGAACGTGACCTGGCTCACTCAGGCCGGCTACGACCAGCTCAAGGCCGAGCTGGACCATCTGACCGGGCCCTGGCGCATCGAGATCGCCGAGAAGATCGAGGCGGCGCGCGAGGAGGGCGACCTCAAGGAGAACGCCGGCTACCACGCCGCCAAGGAGGAGCAGGGCAAGACCGAGCTCCGCATCCGCCAGCTGACCCAGCTGCTGGAGCGCGCCAAGGTCGGCGAGGCCCCGGCCGACTCGGGCGTGGTGGCCCCGGGCATGGTCGTCACGGTCGCCTTCGACGGCGACGAGGACGACCTGATGGAGTTCCTGCTCGCCTCCCGCGAGGTCGCCGGCTCCGACACCCTCGACGTCTACTCGCCGCAGTCGCCGCTGGGCCGCGCGATCGACGGCAAGAAGATCGGCGACGAGGCCACCTACGACCTGCCGAACGGCAAGCCGGCCATGGTGAAGATCATCAAGGTCGTGCCGCACGCCGGCTGACCCACCCCGAACCGCGCCGAGGGCGGCCGCCCGGTCCCGTGAGGACCGGGCGGCCGCCCTCCGGCGTGCCACGGCCCGGTTCAGCCCGCCGCGGAGCGGTACTTGCGCACCGACAGCCAGGAGAACACCGCCGTGATCACCACGGACCACAGCACCGACACCAGCGCCGCGTGCTGCATCGACCAGGCGCTGTCCACCGGCCCGACCTGGTTGCCGAAGAGGTCCCGGCAGGCCTGCACGGTCGCGCTGAACGGGTTCCAGTAGGCGACGCCCTGCAGCCAGCCCGGCATCGAGGTGACCGGCACGAAGGCGTTCGACACGAAGGTCAGCGGGAACAGCCAGATCAGCCCGGCCGAGGTGGCCGCCTCCGGGCTGCGCACCGACAGGCCGATCAGCGCGCCGATCCAGGAGAACGCGTAGCCGAGCAGGAGCAGCAGGCCGAAGGCGCCGAGCGCCTTGAACACCCCGTCGTGGATCCGCCAGCCGACCAGCAGCGCGACCAGCCCCAGCACCACCACGGTGAACGCGGTCTGGCACAGGTCCGCCAGGGTGCGCCCGACCAGCACCGCCGAGCGGGCCATCGGCAGCGAGCGGAAGCGGTCCACCAGGCCCTTGGTCATGTCCTCCGCGATGCCCGCCGAGGCGCCGGCGGTGGCGAAGGTGACGGTCTGCGCGAAGATGCCGGCCATCAGGAACTGGATGTACGTGTTCGAGCTGGAGTCCGTCCCGGGGATCCGGATCGCGCCGCCCATCACGTACGAGAACAGCAGCACGAACATGACGGGCTGCATCAGCCCGAAGACGACGATCTCGGGGATCCGGGTCATCCGGCGCAGGTTGCGCTTGGCGACCACCCAGGAGTCGTGCAGCGTGGCGGCCAGGCCCCGGCGCGGGGCGGGCATCGCCGCGCCGATGGCGTGTGCGGTGGAGGCGCTCACCTCACTGCTCCTTCCCGGCCGTGACGGCCCGCTGCTCGTCCGGTCCGCGGTCGTCGGGGCCCTCGCCCCGGCCCGCGCCCGCCCGCCCCCGGCCCCGACCGCGGCCCCCGGCGCCCTCGCCGCCCTCGTCCTCGGCCGCCTCCGCGACGTGCCCGGTGAGGGTGAGGAAGACGTCGTCGAGCGTCGGGCGGCGCAGCCCGATGTCGTCGATCTCGATCCCGCGGCCGTCCAGTTCGCGGATCGCGTCGGCGAGCACCCGGGCGCCGCCGCTGACCGGCACGGTGATCCGCCGGGTGTTGCGCTCCACGGTCGGCTCGCCGAGCGCGTACCGGGACAGCGCCGCGACGGCGTCGGCGATCTCGCCGGGCTCGTGCACGACGAGCTCGATCCGCTCGCCGCCGATCTGCGCCTTCAGCTGGTCGGCGGTGCCGCGGGCGATCACCCGGCCGTGGTCGACCACGGCGATGTCGTGGGCGAGCCGGTCGGCCTCCTCCAGGTACTGGGTGGTGAGCAGCAGCGTGGTGCCCTGCTCGACCAGGGTCTCGATGACCTCCCAGAGCGCGAGCCGGTTGCGCGGGTCGAGCCCGGTGGTCGGCTCGTCCAGGAACATCACCGGCGGCCGGACGACCAGCGCGGCGGCGAGGTCCAGGCGTCGGCGCATGCCGCCGGAGTACGTCTTGGCGGTGCGGTCCTTGGCCTCGGTGAGGTTGAACCACTCCAGCAGCTCCAGCGCCCGGGCCTTCGCGGCGCGGGCGCTCATCTGGTACAACTCGCCGACCATGGTGAGGTTCTCGAAACCGGTGAGGTACTCGTCGACCGCCGCGTACTGGCCGGAGAGGCCGATCAGGCTGCGCACCCGGTTGGGGTGCTTGAGGACGTCGACCCCGGCGACCACCGCGCGGCCGGAGTCGGGGCGGAGCAGGGTGGTGAGGACCCGGACGGTGGTGGTCTTCCCGGCGCCGTTCGGCCCGAGCAGCCCGAGCACCGTGCCCTCGGGGACGTCCAGGCTGACGCCGTCGAGGGCACGTACGTCGCCGAAGGTCTTCACCAGATTCTCGGCTTGGATGGCTGGCGCCATGACCTGCCTCATCTCATCGGACGGATGGAGCGATCTGTCTCACTTTGCCCCTCTTTCGGGTGCGCGGGCGACTCGGTTCTCGCCCACCGAACACAGAACGCGATGTATCGTGAGTCTGGCAACTCGCGATACATCGCGTCAAGGGAATTCCCGTGGAACGAACGGGGCCGTTCAGTCGGCGACCACGTACCCCGCGTCCCTCAACTCCCCGAGCACCAGCGCGCAGTGCTCCGGCCCCTTGGTCTCCAGGTGCAGGTCCACCTCGACCTCGGTCAGCCCCAGCCGCGGGTCGGTCCGCACGTGGGCGACGTCCAGCACGTTGGCGTCCACCCTGGTCAGCACGGCCAGCAGGTCCGCCAGCGAGCCCGGCTTGTCCGCCAGCCGCACCCGCAGCGACAGGTAGCGCCCGGCCGCCGCCAGCCCGTGCCGCAGCACCCGCTGCATCAGCTGCGGGTCGATGTTGCCGCCGGACAGCACCGCCACCACCGGGCCCTCGAACGAATCCGGATGCTCCAGCAGCGCGGCGATCGGCGCCGCCCCGGCCGGCTCGACGACCAGCTTCAGCCGCTCCAGGCCGACCAGCAGGGCCCGCGACAGCGCGTCCTCGGAGACCGTGCGGATGCCGTCCGCCAGCGTGTTGACCACCTCGAACGGGATGTCCCCGGGCCGCCCGACCATGATCCCGTCCGCCATCGTGGCGAACCGCTCCAGCGACACCGGCCGCCCGGCCGCCAGCGAGGGCGGGTACGCGGCCGCGCCCGCCGCCTGCACCCCGACCACCCGGACGTCCGGCCGCAGCGGCTTGACCGCCGCGGCGATCCCGGCGAGCAGCCCGCCGCCGCCCACGCCGACCAGGATCGTGCGCACCTCGGGGCACTGCTCCAGGATCTCCAGGCCCACCGTGGCCTGGCCGGTGACCACGTCCCAGTGGTCGAAGGGGTGGATGAACACCGCGCCGGTCGCCTCCGCGTACCGCTGCGCGGCCTGCAGCGCCTCGTCCACGGTCGCCCCGTGCAGCCGCACCTCGGCGCCGTAGTCCCGGGTGGCGGCGACCTTCGGCAGCGGCGCCGCGAGCGGCATGAACACCGTCGAGCGGACCCCCAGCAGGGCGGCCGCCAGCGCCACGCCCTGGGCGTGGTTCCCGGCGCTCGCCGCCACCACCCCGCCGGCCCGCTGCACCGGGGAGAGCCCGGCGATCCGCAGGTACGCCCCGCGCAGTTTGAACGAGCCGGTGCGCTGCAGGTTCTCGCACTTCAGGTGGACCGGCGCGCCGACCAGCCCGGACAGGTACCGGCTGCCCTCCATCGGGGTGACCCGGGCGACCCCGGCGAGCATCTTCTGGGCCCCGCGGACGTCGTCGAGGGTGATCGGCCAGGTGTGCATGGCGCCAGCCTAGGACCAGGATCACGCGCGATCCGGGACGCCGGGCCTGTTCCCGGGCCCGCCCGGCCCGCGTACGCTGCTGCTCCTGAGCCTCCCTCACCAGCACACCGATCGTGAGCCGCGATGACGACCACCTCGCCCCAGGCCACCGACCGAATCGACCCCCTGCACGCCCAACTCCAGTACCAGCTGGCGGTGTTCTCCCGCCGGATGGAGCAGGTCCGGACCTCCGGCGGTGGCGGCGCCCTGGACCGCGCCGCCTACCTGCTGCTCGACCGCCTGGAGCGGCACGGGCCGGCGAACGTCAAAGCGCTGGCCGACGCCCTCGGCGTGGACTCCTCGACGGTGACCAGGCAGGTCGCCCCGCTGGTCGCGGCCGGGCTGGTCGGCCGGGTGCAGGACCCGGCCGACCGCCGCGCGGTACGGCTCGCGCTGACCCCGGTCGGCTCCGGCCGGCTGGCCGAAGTCCGCGACGGCAGAGCCGAGTTGACCCGCCGCCTGACGGCCGGCTGGCCGCCCGAGGAGCAGCGCGCGTTCTGCACCCTGCTGGCCCGCTTCAACCTCGCGATGGAGTCGTACTCGGCGGACCAGCAGGGGCAGGCGGGTTAGCCCAGCGCCTGGGTGAGGTCGGCCAGCAGGTCGTCGATCGACTCGATGCCCACCGAGACGCGCACCAGGTCGGCCGGCACCTCCAGCGGCGAGCCGGCCGCCGAGGCGTGGGTCATCCGGCCCGGGTGCTCGATCAGCGACTCGACGCCGCCCAGCGACTCACCGAGGGTGAACAACCGCGCGCGGTTGCACACCTCGACGGCCGCCTCCTCGCCACCGGCGACCCGGAACGACACCATGCCGCCGAAGGCCTTCATCTGCTTGGCCGCGATGTCGTGGCCGGGGTGCTCGGGCAGGCCCGGGTAGAGCACCTGGCTCACCTTGGGGTGGCCGGTCAGCAGCTCGGCGACCTTCTCCGCGTTGGAGCTGTGCCGGTCCATCCGGACGCCGAGCGTCTTGATGCCTCGCATGACCAGCCAGGCGTCGAACGGCCCGGAGACGGCGCCCATCGCGTTCTGGTGGTACGCGACCTCCTCGCCGAGGCCCGCCTCGGCGAGGACCAGCGCACCGCCGACCACGTCCGAGTGGCCGCCCATGTACTTGGTGGTGGAGTGCACGACCGCGTCCGCGCCGAGCGAGATCGGCTGCTGCAGGTACGGGCTGGCGAAGGTGTTGTCGACCACCAGCAGCGCGCCGGCGCCGTGCGCGACCTCGGCGAGGCCGGCCAGGTCGGTGATGCCCAGCAGCGGGTTGGACGGGGTCTCCACCCACACCGCGCGGGTGTTGGGGCGCAGCGCGGCGCGGACGTCGTCCAGGTTCTGGGTGTTGGCGACGGAGAACTCGACGCCCCAGCGGGTCAGCACCTTGGCGAACAGCCGGAAGGTGCCGCCGTAGGCGTCGTTGGGGATCACGATGTGGTCGCCCGGCTTGAGGATGGTGCGCAGCAGGGTGTCCTCGGCGGCCAGGCCGGAGGCGAAGGCGAGGCCGCGGGAGCCGCCCTCCAGCGCGGCGAGGCACTCCTCCAGCGCGGTACGGGTCGGGTTGGCGCTACGGCTGTACTCGTAGCCGCCCCGCAGGCCGCCCACCCCGTCCTGCTTGTAGGTGGACACCTGGTAGATCGGCGTGACGACGGCCCCGGTCTGGGGGTCTGCTTCCTGACCCGCGTGGATGGCGAGGGTCTCGAAGCCCTGGGGAAGCTGGTGCTCGGTCATGGCTCCGAGCCTAATGGCCGAACGCCCGCGCGCTCGCTGGAACGGCCGAGTCGGATCCCCGGTGCGGCCGTCCCGGGCTCACCGCTAGCATCTGCACCTGCCGTACACCTGTTCACCGTGCAACAACCGCGCGCCGCCCTGCCGTCGCGCCCCGGGGAGGACCGACCGCATGGGCGCGCCCGAGCGTTCCACCGGCCTGAGCGCATCCGGGCGGGCCGTCACGGCCGTCGCCCTGCTCGCCGGCTTCTACCTGCTCGCCGTCTGCATCATCGGGGGCCTGCTCGCCATCGACGTGGCCCTGTTCCAGGCCTCGGACCGCTTCCACCCGGCGCTGGTCAAGGTCTGGGCGCTGAGCGCCGCGATCGCCTACCCGGTGCTCCGGGTGGTCTTCCTGACCCGCCGTCGCGCGGACGACGGCGAGCTGCCCGGCGTGCCCCTCACCCGCGAGCGCCAGCCCGCCCTGTGGGCCGTGGTGGACCGGATCGCCGAGCGGACGGGCGTCCGCGGACCGGCCGAGATCCGGCTCGTGCCCGAGGTCAACGCGGGCGTCCGGGAGGAGACCAGGATGCTCGGGCTGGTTCCCGGCCCGCGCCACCTGGTCGTCGGCGCCCCGCTGCTGATCGGCCTCACCGAGGGCGAGCTGGAGTCCGTCCTGGCCCACGAGTTCGGCCACTACAGCAACCGGGACGTGAAGCTGGCCGCCGTCACCGTGGCCGGCCGCCGCGCCGTCCTGCACACCATCGGCGGCCTGCACCAGCGCGCCGACCAGCACAAGGCCGAGGAGGCCGCCAAGCTGGCCGCCAAGGCCGAGAAGCGGCTGGCCAAGGGCCGCAAACCGTCCGGGGCGGAGGCCAACGGCGGCGTCGACCGGGCCCTCGCCAAGCTCTTCACCCTGTACGCCAAGCTCTACTTCCGGGTCTCCGAGGCGGTCGGCCGCCGCCAGGAGTACGCCGCCGACCGGGTCGCCGCCCAGCTGGCGGGCCGGGACGCCACCGCCTCGGCGCTGCGCCGGATGCCGGTGCTGGACTCCGCCCAGGGCTTCTACCTCAGCCGCTACGCCACCATCGGCTGGGACGCCGGCCTGCTCCCGCCGCCCGGCCAGGTCTACGGCGGCCTGCAGCACCTGCTGAGCGACCCGGAGCGGCGCAAGGAGCTCGCCGAGTTCGCGCTGGAGCCGCCCGCGGAGCAGCCCGACCCGTACGACTCGCACCCGCCGATCGCCCTGCGGATCGCGGCGATCGAGGCGCTGCCCGACGACGGGCGCGGCCCCGGCGCGGCCGGCCCCGCGCTCGCGCTGCTGCACGACGCCGAGCGGGTGCTGGCCGAGCTGGAGGTCGTCTCGCTGGTCCCCGAGGCGGCCGGCAAGCAGCGGGTCGAGTGGCCCGAGCTGGTCCGCGCGGCGATGCTGGCGCGCGCCCGCGAGGCGGCCGCCCCGGCGTACGCGGCACTGACGGCGCTCGGCCTGCCGGCCGGCGTCCACGGCCTGCTCGACGCGGTCGACGCCGGGCGGGCGTGGGAGTTCACCGACCGGCTGCCGAAGAGCGAGCAGGCGGCCGCCGCCACCGGCAGGGCCGCCCGCGAGTTCGCCCGCCCGGTGCTGCGCGAGGAGCTGGCGCACGCCGCCCTCGTCGCGCTGGCCGAGGCCGGCCTGGCCGGCTGGGAGCTCTCCTGGTCCGGGCCGGCCGAACTCCGGCTGCCCGACGGCTTCGAGGACGGCCTCGACGCGGCCCTCGACGCCGCCTGCCGGGACGGGGCGGACACCGCGCCGCTGCGCGCGCTGCTCACTGCCGCCGGCCTCCCGTCGCCCGCCGTCCCGACCGCCTGACCCGGCCCCCGGCCCCGACAACTTCCCCCCGAGCTCCCCCCGGAAGGATCCTCCTTGATCGGCATCATCATCTTCGCCGTCATCGGCCTCGTCCTGCTGTTCCCGGTCGTCATGACCCGGCTGGCCAAGCGCAAACTGGCCCAGGTCGAGCAGGCCAAGGCCACCATCGCCCGGCACCAGGGGCGCGTGGCCGACGAGGAGCGCGCGAAGAACACCATCTACCCGGAGGACCACGGGCTGATCCTCGGCAAGGACCTCGTCGTGTTCGGCGACCCCGGCCCCGAGGAGGCGGCCGCGCTGGAGGCCGCCAAGACCGGCGACTGGCAGCCGATCGCCGCCTACATCCGCGGCGGCGCCACCTTCGACGTCCGCGGGCGGCGCCTGTACGGCGCGGCCGGCCTGGCGGCCGAGGACGACACCTGGCTGCGCGCCTGGCGCACGGAGCACCCGCAGGACCCGACGGCCGCGCTGGTGAACGCCAACGCCCTGGTCTTCCTGGCCTGGAACATCCGCAGCAGCGCCCGGGCCAGCGAGGTCAGCCGGGAGCAGTTCGAGGGCTTCCACCGCGTCCTGCTCCAGGCCGAGGCGGCCTGCGAGGAGGCTGCCGCCCTCGCCCCCGAGGACCCCAATCCGTACGCCGCCCGGATCGCCGTCGCCATGGGCCTCAACTACCCCAACGACCGCTTCCGCGAGCTCTGGGCCGAGCTGACCGAGCGCGACCCCCACAACTGGGGCGCGCACGACCGGGCCCTGCAGTACTGGTGCCAGAAATGGCACGGCAGCCACGAGTTGATGCACGCCTTCATCGACGGCGCGATCGCCGCCGCCCCCGCGGGCAGCCTGCTCACCCCGCTCAAGCTGTCGGCGTTCTGGGAGCAGTTCGTCCGGGACGGCAAGAACACCCCCGCCTCCTGGCAGAGCCCCGAGGTCGGCGCCGCCCTGGACGCGACGCTCGCCGACCTCGCCGCCGCCGACCCGGAGAACATCCGCGTCACCTACACCCGCGGCTGGCTGGCGTACGCCCTGACCAAGGCCGGCCGGCACACCGAGGCGCTGGCGCAGTACCAGGCGCTCGGCCCGGTCATCCCGCCGCCGTTCAACGGTTTCAACGACCCCCGCCAGGCCTTCGTCGACCTGCGGATCGACGCGGTCCGGGGCGCGGTCGCCGCGGCCTCGTAGGCGGCCCGGCCCAGTACGGCCGCTCCCGGAATCCGGGGGCGGCCGTCCGCGTTTCACCCTGAGCCACCTTTCCCGACCCGATGGAGCAGGCCGTGCTGTTCAACCGCCACAAGACCTCGCTCGTCCCCGCCGACCAGGCGCTGCCCGGCCGCAACGAGTCGGCCTTCACCCTCACCGAGCCGCACACCGTGCTCGGCCACCCGCTCACCGGCCCGTACCCGGAGGGTCTGGAGGTGGCCGACTTCGGGCTGGGCTGCTTCTGGGGCGCCGAGCGCACCTTCTGGCGGCTGCCCGGCGTCTGGACGACGCTGGTCGGCTACCAGGGCGGCTACACGCCCCACCCGACGTACGAGGAGGTGTGCAGCGGGCTGACCGGGCACACCGAGGCCGTCCGGGTGGTGTTCGACCCGGCGGTGATCTCCTACGAGCGGCTGCTGAAGGCCTTCTGGGAGGCGCACGACCCGACCCAGGGCAACCGCCAGGGCAACGACGTCGGCTCCCAGTACCGGTCCGCGGTCTACACCCACTCCCCCGCCCAGGCCGAGGCGGCGGCGGCCACCCGGGACGCCTTCCAGCCCGCCCTGACCACGCTCGGTCACGGCCGGATCACCACCGAGATCGCCCCGGCGGGCCCGTTCTACCCGGCCGAGCCGTACCACCAGCAGTACCTCTCCGAGGCCAAGAACCCGGGCGGCTACTGCGGTCTGGGCGGCACCGGCGCCTCCTGCCCGATCGGCGTGGCCCGCACCGAGGGCTGACCCGGCCCGACCGGGGGTCGGCCACTCAAGGTGAGCGGTCCCCGGTCCGGGCGCAGACTGGAATGGCCAGCAGGGCGGGCCGCGGCCGCCCGTCGGCGGCCGCGCCGGCCTCGGACCCGCCCCGAGGAGAGGAGTGCGCCATGTCCGGTCTCTACCAGCGGAACTTCGACGATCCCGAGGAGGTCCGTCCGTTCGAGGACGGCAAGGGGGAGCTGCGGCTGGTCAACCTGGACGGCGGCCCGGTGGGCCGGGCCGTGTTCGAGCCGGGGTGGCAGTGGTCGAAGCACGTCAAGCCGATCGCCAAGACCGACAGCTGCCAGGCCGCCCACCTGGGGTACGTGGTCTCCGGCCGGATGAAGATCGTCATGGACGACGGCCAGGCGGCCGAGTACGGCCCCGGCGACTTCATGATCTGCCCGCCCGGGCACGACGCCTGGATCCTCGGCGAGGAGCCCTGCGTGATCGTCGACTGGCAGGGCTTCGCCGACTACGCGAAGCGCTGACCCCGGCGCCCGCCGCGCGCCGGGGCGGACGGCCGCCGGGTGGTGCGCCCGCCGGGTCAGACGGCGCTGCCGGCCTTCCAGTCGGCCCAGCCGAGGTTCCAGCCGTTCAGCCCGTTGTCCGGCGCGACGGTCTTGTCCCCGGAGTTCGTCACCTCGACCACGTCGCCGATCATCGAGGACTTGTAGAACCTGTAGCCGTCCGTGCCGCTGTCCTGCGCGCCCTTGGCGTCCTGCAGCCCGACGCAGCCGTGGCTGGTGTTCTGGCCGCCGAAGATCGACGGCGAGGACCAGTAGTTGCCGTGGATGAAGGTGCCCGAGGTGGTGAGCCGCTGGGCGTGCGGGACGTCGGCGATGTCGTACTCGCTGCCGAGGTTCACGGTCTGCGAGTTCATCCGGGTCTGCTCGTACTGCTCCGAGATGACCATCTTGCCGCCCCAGGTCGTGTGGTCGGGGGCCCCGCCGGAGATCTTGTAGACGGCGCTGACCTGGCCGTCCGTGGTGACGGTGAGCTTCTTGGTGGCGAGGTCGGCGACGCTGGTCTGGGCGCGGCCGATGGTGAAGCGCACGTCCTTGGACTGGGTGCCGTAGACGCCCTTGGCGCCCTCGACGTCCTTGAGCCGCAGCTTGAGGGTGACCTTGGTGCCCTTGGCCCAGTACTGCTGCGGCCGGAAGTCGAGCCGGGTGCTGGAGAACCAGTGCCCGACGATCTCGACGCCCGGCTCGGCCGTCACGGTGATCGCCTGCTGGACGGCCTTCCGGTCGCTGATCGGCTTGCTGAAGTTGATCGAGACGGGCATGCCGACGCCGACCGTCGAGCCGTCCTCGGGGGTGAAGTAGCCGACGAAGGTGTTGGCCGGCGTCGCCGTGGTGAAGACGGCGTTGGCGTCCGCCTCCAGCTTGTCCTTGTCGAGGGCGGTCGCCGCGACGGTGTACTTGGTGCCGCTGGCCGGGGCGGTGGCGGAGGTCCAGCCGGTGCCGTCCGCGGCGAGCTGCCCGGCCAGTTCCTTGCCGGTGGAGTCGGTGACCTTGACGGTGCCCAGGGTGCCGCCCGTGACGGTGACCTTGACCGGCTCGCTGAAGCTGGCGCCGGTGGCGCCGTCCGCGGGGGTGACGGTGATGACGGCGGCGGAGGTCCGCGGCGTGCCGCCGGAGCCGGGGGTGCCGCTCGCGCCGCCGGAACCGGAACCGGAACCGGAGCCGGAGCCGGAGCCGGAGCCGTTGCTCCCGCCGTCACCGTTGTCGTTGCAGGCCGCCAGCAGCAGCACCGGCGCGGCGACCAGACCCGCGAGCACTCCGCGCCGGCTCCAGCTGCCTCCGGCCGTCCGCTGCCCGCCGTCCCGTGCCGTCACGTCGTGTCTCCCTGCTGATCATCCCGGGCATTACGGATACAGAAACGCAATACGCCCGTTCACGGTTCCGTCCCCGAAGGGTAAGCGATCGTATGAGATGACCCAACTTCCCACCGAACATGGACAAAACGCCCGGCCTGCGTCGAACAGGCCGGGCGTTCACGATCGGTGGCGGGAAGGAGCCGCTACTCGGCGGACTCCTCCACTGCGTACTCGTCCCACTCCTCGTTGTCGGGGTCGAACTCGGTCTGCGCCGACTCCCAGGTCGCCGAGGCGAGTTCCACGCCCGGGACGTCCCCGAGCAGCGCGACGGGGTCGATGAAGTGGGCGAGCGAGCCGGACGGGTCCACCTCGATGGCCTCGACGGACTGCGCCCGCTCGTCGTCGTCGAGGTACTCGTCCTCGACGACCTGCTGCAGCGCGGCCGCCTTGAGCGCGCCCTCGTCGGTGATCTCCGCGATGAGCTCGATCTTGACCCGGACGTAGCGCGGGGCGTCCTGGTCGGTCGTTTCAGTGCTGGTCATGCGTGCGAGCGTACGGGAAGGGCCGGCCCCTCGGAGAAGGACCGGCCCTGCCGTCTCCCCGCCGGCTCCCCCACCCGGGAGCCGCGGAGACGCGCCGTGCGGCGCGTTGGTGGCCGCGGGAGCCACCGCACCCTGTCGGGCCGGTCGGAACCGGCGCAGGGTCGGGACGACGGCGCCTCCCGCGGAGGCGGGCGCAGCGCGGCGGGTCAGGCCGCCCGGTGCACCCGGAGTCGACCGCGTCCGCCGGGGAGCCGCTCCCGGACGGCCGCCGCCGCCTCGCCCGGCGTCTCGCCGTCGACCACCACGATGCCGGAGCGTTGTTAACTGGCTGCTGCGGTCACGTGACGCCGGTGTACCACTTCACCCGTGGACGAAGTCCATCCGGTTTCGGCGCTCCCCGCCGGCCAGTGCGCGACCGGCCAGTGCGCGACCGGCCGGCGCGCGGCCGGTCAGTGCGCGGCGCGGCCGGTCAGGAAGCCGAGCAGGTCCTGGCGGGTGACGATGCCCTGCGGCTTGCCCTCCACCAGCACGACGGCCGCGTCGGCCTTCTCCAGCACGGTCATCAGGTTGGTCACCGTCTCGCCGGAGCCGACCACGGGCAGCGGCTTGGACATCACCTTGTCCAGCGTGTCGGTCAGCTCGATCTCCTTCGCGAAGATGCCCTCCAGCAGCAGCTTCTCGACGACCGAGCCGATCACCTCGCCGGCCATGATGTCCGGGTGCCCGGCGCCCGGCGAGACCACCGGCATCTGCGAGACGCCGTACTCGCGCAGCACCCGGACCGCCTCGGCGACGGTCTCGTTCGGGTGCATGTGGACGAACTGCGGGACGCCGCCCTGCTCGATGGTCTCCTTGCGGGCCAGCACCTCGCCGATGTGCGCCTCGTCGGTGGACGAGGGCAGGAAGCCGTAGTCGGCCATCCAGTCGTCGTTGAAGATCTTCGACAGGTAGCCGCGGCCGCCGTCCGGCAGCAGCACCACGACGACGTCGTCCGGGCCGAGCCGCTTCGCGACCTCCAGCGCGGCCACCACGGCCATGCCGCAGGAGCCGCCGACCAGCAGGCCCTCCTCCTTGGCCAGGCGGCGGGTCATCTGGAACGAGTCCTTGTCGGACACGGCGACGATCTCGTCCGCGACGTTCCGGTCGTAGGCGGTCGGCCAGAAGTCCTCACCGACGCCCTCGACCAGGTACGGCCGGCCGGTGCCGCCCGAGTACACCGAGCCCTCGGGGTCGGCGCCGATCACCTGGACCTTGCCGCCGGAGGCCTCCTTGAGGTACCCGCCGGTGCCGGAGATGGTGCCGCCGGTGCCGACGCCCGCCACGAAGTGGGTGATCTTCCCCTCGGTCTGCTCCCAGAGCTCCGGACCGGTGGAGTGGTAGTGCGAGGCCGGGTTCTCCGGGTTGGAGTACTGGTCCGGCTTCCAGGCGTTCGGGGTCTCCCGGACGAGCCGGTCGGAGACGTTGTAGTACGAGTCCGGGTGCTCCGGGGCGACGGCGGTCGGACAGACGACCACCTCGGCGCCGTACGCGCGCAGGGTGTTGATCTTGTCCGTGGACACCTTGTCCGGGCAGACGAAGATGCACTTGTAGCCCTTCTGCTGGGCCACGATCGCCAGGCCGACACCGGTGTTGCCGGAGGTCGGCTCCACGATCGTGCCGCCCGGCTTGAGGGCGCCCGAGGCCTCGGCGGCCTCGATCATGCGCATCGCGATGCGGTCCTTCACCGAGCCGCCGGGGTTGAAGTACTCGACCTTCGCCAGCACGGTCGCGCTGATGCCCTCGGTGACCTTGTTCAGCTTGACCAGCGGCGTGTTGCCGACCAGGTCGATGATCGAGTTGTGGTACCGCACGGAGGGTCCTCCCGTTGTGTGGGCATGCAGGTGCTTTCGGTACTGCAAGCCTAGGGCGTGGGCGGTGACTCGTGATTCCCCTCTTGCACAGCTCCCCCAATGGCGCACCCCCGCCCCGGCCACCGGTACTGCCGCCCCCCGCGCGGGTAAGAGGGGTGTGCAGCACTGCCGCGGCCCCGAGGGGGCGGCCCGAGGACGCGAAGGGGGCACCGCATGCCAGGGGCACACGACTCGCGGGCCCGGGTGGCCCGCCGGATCGCCACCGCGGCGGCGTACGGCGGCGGCGGGCTCGGCCTGCTGGGCGTCGGCCTGGTGGGCGTGCTGCTCACCGAGAGCAAGCTCGCCGTCCAGGCCATCGGCATCCTGGAGCACCCGCCCAAGGCGGACGGCGTCTACGGCGAGGCCTTCGCGGACGGCGACGCCGCCCCGCAGCGGCCCCTGGTGCTGGCCGTCCTCGGCGACTCCACGGGCGCCGGCCTCGGCGTGCTGCGCTCCCGCGAGACCCCGGGCGCGCTGCTGGCCGCCGGGCTGGCCTCGGTGGCCGAGCGCCCGGTCCGGTTGGTCAACGCGGCCCGCTCCGGCGGCCGCTCGGCCGACCTCTCCGGCCAGCTGGAGCAGGCCCTGCGGGAGCGCCCGGACGTCGCGGTGATCATGATCGGCGCCAACGACGTGACCCGGCACAGCCCGGCCCAGCTGGCCGTCCGCCAGCTCGGCGAGGCGGTCGCCGCGCTGCGCGCCAACGGCTGCGAGGTGGTGGTCGGCACCTGCCCCGACCTCGGGACGATCAAGCCGGTGCGCCCGCCGCTGCGCTGGGTGGCCCGCCGGCTGAGCCGGCAGCTGGCCGCCGCGCAGACCATCGCGGTGGTCGAGGCGGGCGGCCGGACCGTCTCGCTCGGCTCGCTGCTGGGCCCGGAGTTCGCGGCCCGCCCGGAGATGTTCGCCGCCGACCGCTACCACCCGTCCGCCCAGGGCTACGCGACCGCGGCGATGGCCGTGCTGCCCTCGGTCTGCGCCGCGCTCGGCCTGTGGCCGGAGGAGGAGCACCCGACCGCGCCCGTCCCCGGCGACACGGTGCTGCCGGTGGCGGTGGCCGCCGCGGCGGCGGCCGGGCGCTCGGGCACCGAGGTGGCCGCGATGGACGCGGAGGGCGCGGGCCGGCGCTGGGCGCTGCTGCGCCACCGGCTGCGGGTCGGTCTGCCCGGGGTCGGTCTGCCCGGCCCGGAGGCCGGGAAGGCTGCAGGTACGGGGCCCGGGAGCACGTCGGCCAGCTCACACGCCGGTACGGGTGACGCCTGATCTACCAGGCGGTAACTTTCCTCCCGGACGCCAGTCCGCCGTCACCCAGCGAGGAGCCCGCCATGCCCGAAGCCGTCATCGTCAGCGCCGCCCGTTCGCCGATCGGCCGGGCCTTCAAGGGCTCCCTCAAGGACGTCCGCCCGGACGACCTGACCGCCCACATCATCCAGGCCGCGCTCGCCAAGGTCCCGCAGCTGGACCCGCGCGAGATCGACGACCTGATGCTCGGCTGCGGCCTGCCCGGCGGCGAGCAGGGCCACAACCTGGCCCGCATCGTGGCCGTCCAGATGGGCATGGACTACCTGCCCGGCGCCACCATCACCCGCTACTGCTCGTCCTCGCTGCAGACCACGCGGATGGCGCTGCACGCGATCAAGGCCGGCGAGGGCGACGTCTTCATCTCGGCCGGCGTGGAGACCGTCTCGCGCAGCATCAAGGGCACCTCGGACGGCCTGCCGGGCACCCAGAACCCGCTCTTCGACGAGGCGGTCGCCCGCACCGCCAAGCGCGCCGAGGAGGGCGGCGGCGAGTGGCACGACCCGCGCGAGGACGGCCTGCTGCCGGACGCCTACATCGCGATGGGCCAGACCGCCGAGAACCTGGCCGCGCTCAAGGGCATCACCCGCGCCGACCAGGACGAGTTCGGCGTCCGCTCGCAGAACCTCGCCGAGGCCGCCATCAAGGCCGGCTTCTGGGAGCGCGAGATCACCCCGGTGACGCTCCCGGACGGCACCGTGGTGAGCACGGACGACGGCCCGCGCGCCGGCGTCACGCTGGAGGGCGTCTCCGGCCTGAAGCCGGTGTTCCGCCCGGACGGCACCGTGACCGCCGGTAACTGCTGCCCGCTGAACGACGGCGCGGCCGCGCTGGTCGTCATGTCCGACACCAAGGCCCGCGAGCTGGGCATCACCCCGCTCGCCCGGGTGGTCTCCACCGGCGTCAGCGCGCTCTCCCCCGAGATCATGGGCTACGGCCCGGTCGAGGCCTCGAAGCAGGCGCTGAAGCGGGCCGGCCTGACCATCGGTGACATCGACCTGGTCGAGATCAACGAGGCCTTCGCCGCCCAGGTGATCCCCTCCTACCGCGACCTGGGCATCGACCTGGACCGACTGAACGTCAACGGCGGCGGCATCGCGGTCGGCCACCCCTTCGGCATGACCGGCGCCCGGATCACCACCACCCTGATCAACTCCCTGCAGTGGCACGACAAGCAGTTCGGCCTGGAGACCATGTGCGTCGGCGGCGGCCAGGGCATGGCGATGGTCATCGAGCGCCTCAGCTGACCCGGGCGGCACGTCCGCAGCACGCCCGCACCGCTCCCGCGCAGGCACGTCCGGGCGCCTTCCGCACCCCGGAAGGGTCTGGACCACCCATTTGGAGTGACGCAGGGTAATTGAGGGCCGGATCACACCGCGAGGTCGATCCGGCCCTCTTTCCGCTCGTTTTCGACCTGGAAATCGACACTGCGGAGCGGATCAACTGCACTGCGTAGAACGGGACTACCTAACAATTCGGGGACAAGGGCGAAAGTCCCGGACAAATTAGACATTCACCACTGCGGTAACACCCCCGGATGCGGCAGTGTGGAGACGTAACCCCGTTCCGCTCCTCGCTAGGAGTACGTTCCGTGAGCGCCGTCTACACCATCCTGCTGCTGATCCTGATCACCGTGTCGACCGCGGTGCTGCTCCGCCTCCGGGGAATCTCCCGCCGGCTGGACGCGCAGGCCGCGGCCCCGGCCGCGCCCGCCCCGGTGGACGAGGCCGCGATACGCCGGGCCGTCACCGAGGCCCTGGCCGCCGACCGCGAGCGGGAGATCACCGAGGCCCGGGCGTTCTGGGCCGAGCAGGAGGCCCGCGCGGCCGAGGACGCGCCGCTCTTCGACTCCCCGTTCACCGGAACCTTCTCCAGCACCGACGAGTGGCCCCTCTTCTTCCCCCGCCCCATCGGCCCGCAGGACGCCGCCGACAACGCCGGGACGATGGACCCGGAGTTCGGCGAGGCGCTGCGCTCCGCGCTGGAAGACCTGATCAACGACGACGGCACCGGCCCGGTCGAGCCGGGCCCCGAGGGCGGCGTGCCGCTGCGCCCCGGCCACCCGGCCGGCGAGACCGCCAAGGACGCCCGGGCCCGCCGCGAGGCCGACCTGCTGGCCACCGGCCTGGAGGCCGGGCTGCTGGACGCCGACCCGGCCGTCGAGGACGCCCCGGTCGCCGCGCCCGATCCGCGCCGCCACCCCTCGCACCCCGACTTCGTGCCGAGCCAGGCGCCGTCCCGCGAGTGGACCGACACCCGGCTGGCCGCCCTCGCCGACCAGGCCGTCGCCCTGGTCGACGTCCGCCCGGGCCCGCTCGGCACCCTCGACGTGTACGCCTTCGAGGACGGCACCACCCTGTGCGTCGCCCCCGGAGACCGGGAGGCCGCCTACCGGCTGATCGACGCCGTCCGCGCCGGTGAGCACGTCCGGCTGCTCGGCGGCTCGCGCTTCTCCGGCTCGTACTCGCTGACCTTCTCCACCGACGACGAGGCCGTCTACGTGCTCGCCGACCGGGTGGTCGCCAGCATCTGACGCGGAATCGATCGCAGGGGTTGACGAAAGGCCGGCCGGATCACGGGATCAGTGATCCGGCCGGCCTTTCCGCGCTCACGCGCAGAGCGCCGCCGTCTCCCGCACCGCCGCCAGCGCCCCGGCCAGCACCTCGGCGGCGGCCGCCGGGCCGTCCGGGAGCGCCACCTCGCCGCCCTCCGGCAGCACGGTCAGCGCGGCCGCCAGATCGTGCCCGGCGACGGCCAGTTGGTCACCCACCGCGAAGACCCCGACGTCCGGGACCTCCCGCTCCGGCTCGCCCTCCGCCGCCAGCCCGAGCCCGGCCAGCCGCCGGGCCAGCGCCAGCCCGGCCGCCGCCCGCGAGGCGTGCCCGGGCACCGCGCCCAGCAACTTGCTCTGCGGCAGCGAGCGGAACCGGTCCGCCAGCGCTTCGACGGCTTCGACCAGGGGCTGTACGTCCATGAGGAGGAGCCTAGGGCAGCCGGAACGCCCGCCCGGCCCCGGAACGCCGCCGGGCCCCGGAGCGGCTGCTCCGGGGCCCGGCGAGGCGGTGCGGGGTGCGCTTAGTCGTCGCCGCGCAGGACGGCGATCAGGCGCAGCATCTCGACGTAGATCCAGAGCAGCGAGAAGGTGAGCCCGAAGGCGGCCCTCCAGGACTCCTCCTGCCGGGCGCCGCGCGCGATGGCCTGCTCGACCTCGTTGAAGTCCAGCGTCAGATAGAACGCGCCGATGCCAATGCCGAGCAGGCCGACGCCGAGGCCCAGCGGACCGGACCAGGTGCTCAGGCCGCCGCCGGCCCACCATGCGACGCAGTTGATCAGCAGAAGGACGGAGAAGGCCAGGCCGACCGCGAGGCCGATCCGGCGGTACTTATTGGAGACCCTGAGCCGGCCGCTCTTGAACGCGAGCAAGAGGGCGCCGGAGATCGCCGCCGTGCCCAGGGCCGCCTGGATCGCGATGCCCGGGAGCTTGGTCTCCAGGGCGTGCGCGAGCGCGCCCACAAAGAAGCCCTGGAACGCCGCGTAGGCCAGGACCAGCCCGGGGCTGATCTTGTCGCGGAACTGGACGACCAAACCGACGATCGCGGCGACCAGCGAGGCGCCGACCGCGAAGCCGAAGTTCTTGAAGGGCAGCGTGAACCAGGACACCGCGCCGGCGGCGACCACGGTCAGCAGGCAGATCGCGGTGCGGGCGACCACGTCGTCGAGCGTCATGCGCCCGGTGGCCCCGGGGCCGGCCGACTGGCCGTTGTACATCACGTACAACTGCTCGTCGGTCAGCGGAGCCTGACCCGGCGCCGGCTGGGCGTACTGCGTCCCCGCGTAGGGGTTCTGGCCGTACTGGGCTCCGGCGTTGGCGCCGTACGGGGCCTGGCCGTTCGGACCGAACCCCGCGTAGCCGGAGTCGCGGGAGAAGGACCCCTCCCGCGAGAAGACCGGGTTGCTGCTTCTCATTGCTCATTCCCTCCGTGGCAGCACAGCGCCGCCCGCACACCAGGGTAATGGCAAGGCAAAAATTTCGGGATACGTCGCGAGGAGGATCCGGTGAACGACGCCCGGCGGGGACGCCGACGACGCCCCCGCCCGTCGAGTGGTGCCCGGAGCCGGACTCGAACCGGCACGGCCTCACGGCCAAGCAGTTTTAAGCTGCCCGTGTCTGCGTTCCACCATCCGGGCGTCCTGCGAACCCCCCTGAGCCTAGTCGCCCGGATCGCCCTTTCGCATGTTCCCAGCCAGGGAAGTTGTCATGTTTCCTTGCGATCTGACGATTAGTCCGCAATTCGGCCACGAAGGGCGCCGGTTCAGGCCAGCGCGGTTCCCTCAGGGGTGACGTCATACCGGAGGAGGAGGGGCCGGTCCCCGCGTACGCCCAGCGGTGGTCGGCCCAACCGTCCGGCGGAGCGACGAGGGACCATGATCACCCGACGGACCATGGAAGGGACGATTTCCGCCTTCCGATCCCGCCCCGTGAACCGCCCAGAGCGAGGAGCCCTCCCGTGACCACGTCGACCGCAACCGCCGTCCGTACCGGCCGGGCGGCTGCCCGCGCCACCGGCCTGAACAAGGTCTACGGGGAGGGCGAGACCAGGGTCGTCGCCCTGGACGACGT